>JAYTJZ010000083.1:0-29649 GCA_043730605.1 Candidatus Altimarinota bacterium | reverse complement strand
TTTCGGTATAATGTAAGAATAAAATGATGAAATCTAAACTTAATTATACAACAATTACTCATAAAATTTAACAGTTAACTGGGGAAGACCCTAATATATATAGAATGAGGGATATATTCATATGAAATCTTTTTTCATAATCAAAATCTATGTTCTTCTATAAATGAGATATCATTCAAAAAGTAGGTGTTTGAAATATTTCTCTCAAAAAAAGTTTTGATTTCTTGACTATATTTTGTTGTTTTTTCTGTTAAACTTATTTTTTGAATTCAGAATTTTTGAGTAAATTCTGTTTGAAGAAATCGATCGAGCTCATCTATATTCAGTATAAAAGGTACTTGGCTTTTTATTTTTTCAAGGATAATTCAAAAATGATTGGTATAGAGATAGGGAAAGACCTTTTTTTTAAGAAAGAAAGAAGTTCCTAGAAAAACTATAATTCAAATAAATATTTCTATAAAAAAAGAATCTTCTCAAATTTCCCAATATGCTTTAAAATTTTCGGAAAAATAATATTTTCATAGTATTCTAAAAAAAGTTACTATTCAAAAACTTACAGAAAGAGAGTATATAAATCAAATGATATGAATAAATGTTAACTTAAGATTTAAAAAATCATAACGTCTCATAGAATAAAATACCCCTATGATAAAAGGGAAGAGAAGAAAAGTAATATATTTTTCAAAGAGAAATACTCAAAAAAGAGGGAGTATAAGGAGACAAAAAATAGTTGAAACAATAAAAAATATAATTCATCACAAAATAAACTGAAAACGTTTTTTATCGATAGATGAGATACGAGAAAGTCGAAAAAGAGAAAGAAATAAGGCTCAAGGAATAAAAAGCATACTTATACCCACATGAAATGAGTAGAAAAGTCATTGAGACTCATACCAATGTTGTTGTTCTATATTGTATTGAATCCCTCCAATTATCGCAGAGGTTCCGAGATAAATATATCCTAAAAAACAACAAATAAAGAAAAAAGAAAGTGTAAGGGGATGTAGAAGTTTTTGTTTTTTCTTTTGAAAATAAGCTAAAAATAAGAGAAAACTATACAGAGATATAATCGAAAGAAAATATGCACTTTTTCAAAGAAGTAATAATAATGGAATATCTGATAGCGTAAACAAAGTAAATAGATACACTATGAGCCAAAATGATGTAGCAATACAAAAAATACAAAAAAATAATCCTCATATATTAGTATATTTTTTCAAAAATATACATCATAAAATTACGAGGATAAGTGAATTTACTAGATAGGAGATAAATAATAAAGACACTATGATATTTTTTAAAAAATATGATGAACCTATCATACTCTTTTTTTATTTTTCACAAGTTATTTCTTTTTCACTCCATTCCTTCGTAAAAAGCTTCGGGGGTCAACAGAAAATCATTGTTTATATGTTCGCCCGAGCTCTTTTTGAATAAATATTCAGCTTTTATATGATGGGGATGTATTGTTTATAGAAACACTATTTTCTATATCAATTTTTTGAGCTCATAATGAAGAGTATAAGCGATCAAGAGTTCCTCCTATATGTACTTCGGCAATTCACAGACATCATTCTTCTTCTTGAGGAAAGTTTCAAAAAAAAGATTGTAAAAGATAGTACGTATTAAAAAAGTTCATGTATGATTCTCGAGTTCCAAGTGAGGTACAACTAAAAATCTTTTCAGGAATGATTTCATTTAAACTACCACATATACTTGTTTTAAGAGAATCTAATCATATATTTCCGTAATGATTCATAAATTCCCTTTGGAATATAGTATCAAAGTCTCAAAAATATCAGTCCATAAATCAGACTATCTCTGTTCATTTTTTCATAAGAACAAGATGTGTTTGAGAAGCATACCTTTCTTTTACGTGATGTATATATTCTTTTGGATCGAGATAATATCGTAAATCTCCTCTACAATTACAACATTTTTTTATTCTTGAGAAACCTGTAGTTTCCAGTTCTCAAACGGTGAGAGAATATTCATCTTTTTGAAGTTGAGTATAAATATCTTGTTTTGAAAAAATACTTTCACACTTTTCACATACCATATACTCTCAAAGTCCTTCTTTTCTTGCCCACATATCTCTTTCTAAATCACATATTGTTTGAAGAGTAGTAGATGAAATATTTTTAGTTGCACTTGCTTGAAATGTAATTTCTGAAGAAAAAGTTCAGTCTAACATAGAATATTATTTATAAAATAATATATATATTAAAAACAATCTGTTACAGAATCGTTACAATAAACTTAAATCTTCCATGAAATTTTTAAATAGGACATTAAATCTATATTAAATCTTTTTATGAAAAATACTCAAAAATTTTACAGATATTTATTTTATGGTATTATCAGTATAATAATTCTTAGAAAATATTATGCGTGCTACTATTATCGACGATGAAAAAATACTTTCTTCGCTTATACGAAGAAAATTAGAGTCTTTAGAATTTTATACGAAATCTTTTTATTCGTATCATGATTTTTGTATAGGAGATAATGGAGAAACAGATATTTATCTCCTAGATATTTCTCTTTGAGATGGTCATGGTTTTGATATTGTACGCAAAATACGAGCAAACCCTCTCACGAAAAATATCCCAATTCTCCTTATGTCATGACATGATACTGTTTCTATGAAGGTAGAATGACTCAATCTTTGAGCAGACGACTATATAGTGAAGCCTTTTCATTCACAAGAATTTATAGCACGAGTAAAGAGCCTTATCCGAAGGAAAGAAAAAGATATGTATATTTGAAGTCTTACATATAAGGATTTTACTTTTGATATGACTCGGAGAGAACTCGTACAAAACGGAGAGATTATTAAACTTATGAAAAAAGAGAGACAACTTTTAGAATTATTTTTCAGGTCACCAGGAATTATCATATCAAAAGAAGAGATAGCAAATACTATTTGGAAAAGACCACTTATTCTTGTTTTAGAAAATAGTATTAATGTAACGATTTGTAAACTCCGTAAAAGACTGGGAAATAATTTTATTCTCAATACAAAAGTAGGAGAATGATATATCTTAGAATAAACCATCTTAAATTCGTATTAAATACAACCTTAAAAAGATATTAAATAATTGTCAATTATAATATAAGTGTATAAGATATTCTTCAACTTATTTTTATAAAAGTATTTTTATGTGAAACGACTATATTCATAAAAGTGCAGATGTAATACCTTTTTATCCCAAAAACCAACAAGTATGAGCTATATGTCAAGATATTGCAGTAGGTACTTGAGAAGTACTTTTGCAAAATCTACCTCATATACCTAAAGATGAAAAAAGGTTTTACCCATATCCTATGGAGAAGATTATGAAGATATTTTCTAAAATAAACCGTTTAGAGACCAAGGAGCAAGAAGATAGTCTTCTTGATGTTAAAAACAGCATACTGTACTATATTTTATACTTCGATAGTAATTTTGATCCATCTTGTATGAATAAAATGATGAAGTTTCTTAAAGATGAAGATTTAGATTATCTGTGCTCAATTTCTCAAAAAATACAAAATAAAGAAAAACTTTCTCCTGAACAACTCGATATATTTTATAGTGTAAGAAATCTCTTAGATGCACCACTTTCTCTTCCTACTTTTTTTGAAACCGTAAGACTTTCTGTGATACATCTCAAAAGAGAAGGATTTCATATAATATCTTCTCATTAATATAATAAATATGAAAGATTTTATGCTATTAGCAACGGCTTTTCTCGGTATTCAGGTCCCGGATGAAACAGTACATCAGTGAGAAATAGCATCCGTATATCCTGTATTACAAGATACAAAAGCTCAAGTATGATTGATACTTGAACCATCTTTGAAGTGTGAAGAAAATATTCAGAGAGAGCTTAATAAAATAGAAAATCTTCTTGTAGAAGGAAATATAGCTGCAGTAAAAAATGCATATTATTCTCTCAAAAAAGCTATAATAGAAGGATTTATATCTTGAAAACTGAGCTACACGAATGAATGGGGCACACAAGATGATATTGGAAATATTTCACTTCGTATTTTTTGAAAAGAAGATAGCGTACTTGATGCTTTATGGGTACATTTTTGTATTACAAAACTTTTTACCCTTTCCAATATAGAAAGAGAACATGAAAGAATTCAGTCATATACAGCAGAAGAATACTGTTCATACATAGATTACTTCGTAGGGTATTCAAGAAAGTAAAAGTAGGAAGAGTTTTTTGTCACATTTTTTTTATTTTTCGTTCTTCTATGTAGAATCTACTCTATATCTTAATTATATAACTATGTTTCGAAGCATATTACTATTTTCCCTAATATTTTTCTCTGTTTGATTACTTTCCTCAGCTTCTGCTGAAGATATTGCATGTACAAAAGAGTATAATCCTGTATGTGGATCACTCGTCGTTCAATGTATCAGAGCTCCATGTCCTCCAATACAAGAAACATACGGGAATAAATGTATGATGGAAGCAGCAGGAGCAAGCTATATAGTAGCAGGAACGTGTGAATCACAGGATGACGACATGATTATATGTCCGATGAATTATGCTCCTGTATGTGGTACAGATGGGGTAACATACGGAAATAGCTGTATGGCTCAGAAAGTTGAAGTAAAATATGAGGGAGAATGCCTTGCTTCTATAAAAGAAATACGAATCTCACAAGCATGGAATAATATATTTATTCCCTATGCATCTGGAAAAACAGTTTCAGAAATACATACGATTCTTAACTGAGCTGAGGAACGACTGAGTGAACTTCAAGCACAAAATACAATCTCGGCATTTCTCACTTCTCTTTATGGGTTTATACATTTTCTCATAGAAGATACAAGAGGACGTTTTTGGGTAGAGTAGAGTTTATAAAAGTATATAATAAAAATAGAAGAGTTTTACTCTTCTATTTTTATATCAAAACATTCTTTTATACGTTTTTCGTTTTTATTATTTGCTTCAGTATTTTCGAGATCTTTTTTTACCATATACCATCAAAGATATGAAAAATCCTCAGGTGGTTTTCCTATATAATTTCAAACTTTTTTAAGTACTCCATGATGGACTACTCATAGTGAAGCAAGCAGGGTTGTATTTATGGTAATATCTTTGATATATCCTGTTTTGCCAGCAAGAATATCTTCAGAGAAGACCCTACATCTTGCAGGAGTATCTATGTAGTCTTCGATTTCTTCTCCACAAGAGATTTTTACAGCTTGTTCTACCAGGTCAACTCAGTATACTTCTTTGTTAGAATACCATATTTCATCTCAGCCCATTCTCATATTGAGTTCTAAAGGTATCAAAATACCATTTTCGATCTTTGCTTCAAAATGAAGACAGGCATTTTGAATTCCTATTTTTTGTATGATTTCTATTGCTTGTTTTTTTAGATTTTTTTCTTTTTCAGGATAAAATTGAGAAGGTGACTGTTGTCATATTTCTATAAAAAATTCATTATTCCCATGAAAATTATCTATGATAGAAATATATCGTATTTCTCACTGCTGTACTAGTATATCTATATCTACTTCTTTTCCAGGAATAAATCATTCTAAAAATAAGTCTTTTACATTTCAAAGCTCTGTTTCTTTTTTAAATTGAGGGGATTCTTTCGTTTCTTGGTAATATTTTAAAGCCTCTTTTGCAGAGCTACATTTTTTAACAAAAGCACTACAGGCACCATAAATAGGTTTTACAATACAAGGGAAAGTTATATTTTTTTCTATATCAAGAAGAGTCGTTTCTTCACTAAGGTTGAAAAATGGTGGATGAATAATCTCTTTTTCTTGGCATAATTTTCGAAAAGAATATTTATTTTGAATATTTTTTGCAAGCTCAAAGTTTATTCAAGGGAGTCAAAGAATTTCTGCTGCTTGAGCTGTAAGAAGAACATCTTCTTCCCAAAAAGTGAGCATCCCATCGAAATGTTTTTTTGAATGGTGATCTATAATATTTTTTAATGAACGAGAAATATCATTTAAATCAGAGATAATCCAATCATCTACATAGGAAACAATATCATCAAGTACATAAGGGTTGAGTACGGTGATATGATACTCAAGTTCCGAAAGTCTTTTGAAAACATGATTTTTTTGTGAAGATCCAGCATTTATTACGAGTATTTTTTTCATAGATTTTATACTGAAAAATTATTTTTTGAAATCATATACAGGGTGAGTCATCGATGCCCAATTTTGTTTGTAGCCAAAACTTGTAGATCCGAGGTCTACAGACCTACATCCTAAAGAAAGTCAGAGGTTAATGTAGTCTAATATCACAAATTTTCCAAGATTTGCGATACTTTTTTCAGTTGCTCCATTCACCGCATAAAGAGAATCACTATAGGGATCTTTTATGAGAAAACGTACAGCAACTATTTCTCCATCTATACGAAAAGTTCGTATAAAAGAAGGGATCTTTTCGCAACGGTATAAACGGCGAATATTATCTTGTCTTCTCACATCATGGTACGCTGAATCATCTCAAAAAATCTTTTGGTTTGTGAGAAAAAACCATTCTAAGTCCTCTTCTTTCCCATCTTCTATGGCTATATTAAGGTGAGCTATATTTCGCATTTCTTTTAAGAGCTTACTTCTCTTATTTTGTACATATTTTTTTGAGAGATAGTCCAATCAATCCGAAACATCATGGATTTCCAAAATATAGTTTAGATCTACTGGAACAAGAGCATCAATATAATCACTTTTTTCACATATAATACTCTCACTGTACAGAGGTAATGTAATAGATCTTAGTAACAAGGGAATAACATACTCGTACTGTTCTTCTGAAAAAAGATGATGTCCATAAGACCTATTTCCAAAAAGAGCAAGATGATTTTTCTCTGGTATCCATTCCAATGGAATACAGGCTACAGGAGTATTTTCTATGTATGCTGTGTAAAAGTAAGGAGTATAATTATAAGACTCGTGAAATATTTTTATATATTCCCAATCTTGGTATATATTTTTTGGAGAAGGGTTAAAATGTTTCCAGATTTTTTCTACGTTTTCTATGTCTTGAACTAGTTTAAATTGAAGAGTAGTATGAGATATATGTTCTATAGGGATGAGAGAAGTTCTTGATTGTATTTCCAGAATCGCAACATCAGTTTCAGAAGTACTTGTTTTCATAATATGTTGTTTGTATAAAAAATATACGTAAAAAAATAACAAGTTTTTGGACTTGGCTCAATATTGCTTGAGTATGGGTGAAAAAACAAAACGAGATTCTCTAAGTGAGAAAGAGTTTTTTGAAGCAAGAATAAAAAATAATATTTTTGGTTGAGAATATTCTCAACACGGCATACGTTTTTTAGAGAGAATTTAATGTGCTAAATATAGTAGCTTTTTCTATAAAAAGTCAAAAAAATATAGCATTTTTAATTTTTTCGTAAATATGAGAATAAAAGTTTGAAAATCTTCTTTTCAAAGTCTGCAAATTTTTTATTTTCGATGATAAAGGAAGTATTGGTATTGTAGTCCAGTACTGCGACTTTATTTCCATAGATAATTTTTCCAATATTATCCTCAAAGAGATCATATTTTTTGGGAATAGCAACGATTTCCCTTCATCACTTTTTCTCTATTTCTGCTTCTTTGAGTTTTTTGAGTTCGTCACTCGTGATGATCATACGTTGTATTTCTTTTTCATCTCGTTTTTTCTTATATTCTGGAGAAAGAAAACCTCGTAATAAATCATGTTTTCGAGAACTATAGCGATAATACGTATCTCATTTTTCGAGAGTTTCTACGATATCGTAGAAGATATGTTTCATCGCTTCTTGCGTATAAAAGGTTCGAAGTTCTGGTTTTGCTTCTTGCTTTTTGTATTTTTCTTTCAAAAAATGTACCGTATTTTGAAAAGAGAGTTTTTGTTCGTAAAAAATATTTTCGAGATTTTCAGGATTTTCAGCAAAAAAATATTTTCTTTTTCCCCGAATAGTTTCTCCTATGAGTTTTGCTTCTTTGAGTCTTCCGAGAGCTTCGTAGACTTGTACACGATTACACGATGCGATTTCTGCGATACCAGAAATAGTATGACTTCCTTTCTCGAGGAGAGAAATATAGATCTTTGCCTGAGTCTGAGTCAGTCCAATATTTTGAAGAATTTGTATATCTATCATAAAGTGTAAATAATTATTACAAATATATTTCTAGTATATCTACTTCTGATACAAAGAGAAACTATTTTCTTAAATATCATATTTTACACTTTTCTATTTTTTCTCAGCAAAAAAGATATTTTTTTCTAGAGTATATATGTTTATTTTTTTACTTTGAGATTATGAAAAATATAGAAATGCACTGTCACTCGCTTGACAGTGATGGAAAAAATAGCCAGCAAGAGATTGTAAACGAAGCACAGAAAAAAAATATTCAGTTTCTTGCTCTTACAGATCATGATGTGATTGCTTCAAAAGATTTTCAGGCTCAACTTCACAAAATAGGTATCGCAAGTTGTGACTCAGTAGAGATATCAGCTCGAAACTACGAACTTGAGAAGAGCTTACATCTCGTAAGTTATGCAAAAGTGTTTTCAGATTCTTTGCATCAGGTACTTGAAACAGCACGTGCGGGAAAAGAGAGAATGAAATGGGGGCAATTTCAAAGACTCACCGAAGAATATGGATTTTCAGGAAACAAAGAAGCATTTGATACATTTATGGAACAAAAACTTGGAAGAACTCCAGATACGGCAAATAAGTATGATATGGCACGATATTTTTATAGTATTTCTGAAAATAAAAACATAATGTCTTCGATTGTCTCTAGTCTTTCTCAAAACTCAGATATCGTTGTTGCATTTTATGAAGAATGTATGAAACGATGAGGAAAACTCTATGATACATATGGATATGAAAGTGAAGAATATGAACCAAGTGTACAACAAACAATAGAAGAAATAGTGCAAAAATCGAGAGGGATTGTTTCTCTTGCGCATCCAAATGTTACTTTTAGCAACAATAAATGAGGGATAAAAGAATTTTTAAGAACTATTGAAAATTATGTAGATCAAGGAGTAAATGCAGTAGAGATAAATACACAAGCAAGTCGAGAGTGGGTACAAGCAGTTCTTTATGTTCAACAAAAGTATAATTTACTTCTCACCTTTTGAAGTGATTGCCACCAAATTGGCTATGATGGAAGAGATGGAAAACATGCGAGTATTGGAGAGCAAAATCCAAATGTTTCCGATGAAATGAGAGAAAAGTATTTTGCGAAGTTTCAAGAAAATATTTGACTCATACGATAATATATGTACGATATATTATAAATATATTTCTGTACTACGACTATGATAGTATCTTCTGCAAGTATTAAAATACCCGAGCTTATCGTAGATGGTTTATCTGTTCCTCTCTCAGGACCTATTCTCGATATTCCAGTTAAAATAGAAAATATTGTTGGAAATGTGAAAGTTTTGATAGAAACTCTCCTAGTCTTTGATGGTATATCTCTGAGAAGACTCGATATACGCGATACTAGAAATATGTTGACTATTACAGGACTTGGAAAGGTAAGTATGCAAGGAAAAACAAATACACTATCATCAGTAGGTTGAGATGCAAGAGATATAGCTTTAGATGTTTGATGAGCTTGATTTTTAAAACCAGCAATGAGAATTCTCAAATTTTGAGCAAAAAAACTAGGGTTTTTATGAAATGCAGATGAGCAGTCTCAATTTTACTGAGAACTTTTCCATCAATGAAAGAAACTATGAACCTCAGACTTTTCAATAAAAAAATGGCATAAATATAAACAACAAGGAGATGAAATACACTTTTTACCCTCTCTTGAAGGATGTGTATGAAAATGTGTACTAAGAATAAATATTCTATTAGAACTTTCAGAAATGGAATGAAAGAGAGTGGTATCTCGAACAAATGTTCCTATTTTTTGACTGAGTCGAGATCATGCAAGAGATGTTATGATAACAACGATAACGAGAGTATCTCTTGATACGAGTACCATAATAGGAGATTTTACGACATATCTTAATCTTTGACCTATAAAATACAAAAAATTGTAAAATAGAAAAAACATCTATTGTCAGTGAAAATAAAAAGTTCATTTTTGCTCTACAGAAGAAAATATGCTAGACTGAGAGCATATTTTCTTTTTGTATCCTATGAAACAGCATCCTATCCTTGCCTATGAAGAAGTACAAAGAGAAGTAGACCTTTTCCTTTCTGTGTTTTCTGAGATAGAGCGTCAAAAAGTAAAGTCACAGGTTGTACATATTTTAGGAGAACACTTTCATAGCGAAGCTTTTGTATGAGAAGTACAGGATATTAAAAAACAAGTATTTCAAATGTCAGAACTTTGCATTTTTGCAAAACTTTTAGAATATTCAGATACCGATGTTATATGAGCATATGCTATAGTATTTCTTTTTCTGCTTTGAGAAATCCTTAAAAAATACTTTCATACACAAGAAACTATAGGTTTGAAAGAAAATCTTTTTGAAGAACTTTATGGTGTCAATGATGCAAACTTTTCTGATAGAGGAGATCGAGTATTTCGTGGATATGGTGATATAGGACAACAGATATTCTTGAGAGAAGCTATTACTCGAAAGCTTTGTTTAAGAAAGATATTTCATCTGGCACTACAAAAGATGGAAGAAAGTCATACAGGAATTTTTTCTCATTGGGAATATAGAAATATAAGCAAACTTTCCGAACTCCAAGATCGTCTCGTAGAACAAGAAAAAAAATGAGAAATAAAGAAAGAGAGTATTTCTGTAACCTTGAGTGGAGGAAATATGAATGGTATCGCTCAAATAGGAGTGATAGAAGCACTTTTAGAACAAGGAAAAACGATAGATTGTATCTCAGGAAGCAGTATCGGAGGTCTTATCTGAACCTTTGCAGCTTTTCTCCTCGATCCCCAAAAAACTCCTGAGGAAAATCTTGCGACTTGGAGAGCGTTTTGATGAGATTTGATTCAGGGAATAGATGGACTTTCCCTTGAGTGAAATATTTTTAAAATACAGGATAGAAAAAATTTCCAAATGTTTTTCGAGCTTCTTTGAAAAAAATATAGTATCACAGATGTTACTACTTTTTCAGAATCTAAAATACCACTAGTTATAAACGGAAATAGAAAATATGGAACATGACTGATGCAATGACAACAAATCTATATGTCATGAAAAGATAAGGTATTTGAAAGTATTTTTGCTTCGGTAAATATCTCAGGAAAATATTTTTGAGAGACAAAAATTGATAATACTCCTGTGGAAGATTACGCAGCTGCGATACAACTCAATCCAGTAGAAGCTCTCAAAATACTCGGAAGATTTTGAGAAAATACTTTCTTAGTAGATACAGGAAGTGGGAGTAGTGATATGACTCGGAGTGGAAAAGTAGAACAAACCATTCGATATTTTTATACTGATACGACTCGAAGAGATGTGATGGAGAGGATTATTCTTGAGAAATCAGCATGAAATATTATTGCTCCTGACTTGAGAAAAATATATGACTGGAAAAAATTTATGAATATTGGATTTTCTCTTGATACACAAAAAATAAAAGCATTGATTGAAGCAGGAAAGCGTATTACTCAGCATTCAGTTTTTCCGCAATAAACTTTACAAGCTTTTCTTGAAATATTTCTTTGCTAAATTTTTGTGCATGTGTTTTGATGGATTCACTATCAAATTGTATCGTTTCAAATTCTTCTATTGCATCATTGAGACTTTCATAACTTTGTTCTTCAAAAAATAATCAGGTTTTTCACTGAACCACGGTTTCTAAAGCTCATCCTTTCTCATAGGCTATCACAGGAGTTCCATAAGCCATCGCCTCGAGAGGAACAAGTCCGAAATCTTCTTCAGGAGGAAATACAAAGGCTTTTGCACTTGCAAAGAGTGCTTGCGTTTCAACCCTAGAAATATTGAGTTTCCACTCTATATTTGGCTTTGAATTTTTCTTCAGTTTTTTATAGAGTTTGTTATTTGTATTAGTCACACAGATGAGTTTTTTTCCATTTTGGTTAAAAGCTTCTACCAGCAAATCAAATTTTTTATAGGGAATACAACGACCAACAGCGAGATAAAAGTCTTTTTCTTGTAGCTTCATTTCTCCCTTTGGGAGAAAATTGTATGAGGGCTGTTCAATTCCAGGATAAAGCACAATTGCATCTCTCTTGTAATATTTTTTAATACGAGTAGCTGTATTTTCACTATTTGCAAGAAAAAAATCTGGTCGTTGTGCAGCACAAAAATCCCACATACGAAGTTTATGAATCATTTTCGGCATAAGCCACTTCGCAAGAGGATTGAGGAAACCAAATTCCATCATATGCAGGTATTCGTGATAGTGACTCCAAAAATACCTCGTTGGAGTATGACAGTAACAAATATGTAGACAGTCAGGTTTGGTAATCACTCCTTTACTCTCAGCACTCGTACTTGATATCACGATATCATAGCTTGAGAGATCAAAACTTTCAAATGCCAAAGGACGCAAAGTAAGAGCGAGTTTATGAGATTTGTTGAGGAAAGGAATTTTTTGGATAAAACTTGGAGTAATCTTTTTCCCAGCAAAAATAGGGTTTTTATGTTGCCAAAAAACACTCGTGTAGATATCTGCCTGTGGAAAAACCTCTAAAATATGCGAAAGAACCAGCTCAGCTCCTCCCCAATCCTTGATCCAGTCGCAGACAATGGCTATTTTTTTATCTTGTAACATATTTTCTCTGTTAGGTATTTCTATGCAGTATACACACAACAAAAAATCTCCCAAATTATTGGAAGATTTTTCTTGAACTTTTGAGATAGTGCGCATATCCCAGAGTTAAGGCTGTAACATATATTTAAGCAGCGAGCTCTATAGGAGCTGCTCTGTTGTCATTTGCAGCTTGAAGTCATCTTGCAATCGCTTCAAATTGTGCTTTTAGAAGACCTGTATGAGGAGTGATTGCGAGAGCTTCTATACGAGCAAGAGTTGCATCTACTTGAGTTGTTATTTTAGAATTTGAGCTTAAACTCGTTGCTTCTTGGGTATGTTCTGGAAGTTGTCCTCTTGGGTAGAATGAACTCATAGCTTGTATTTAAAAAATATTATATAAAATAAGGATAACATATATTTTTTGCGCTTGCAAAAATAATAATACTTTTTTTATGAAAATCTTTGAACTAGAAATCGAGAAACTCAAATACCCTCATCTTTTTAAGGAACTCACGAAACAAGCGCAAGAGCGAGATGCAAAAAAAGGGAAGATTCTTTTTACCCCCAATCCTGAAATATGCTTAAAAACACTTGAAGACTCTGAGTTTCTGAAGTTGCTACAAAAAGCAGACTATCTCACGTCTGACGGAATAGGTCTTTATATCGCCTATCAAATACAAGATACTCTTTACCCATTCCCAAATATATTTACTCGAACTTATGCGATATTAAAACTTCCATATTTCATTTTCAATACTTTGTTTCGAAAAGTATATTTGTATAAAAAGTATGGACAAAGAATTTGTGGGAGTGATATCACCGAAGATCTTGTGTATTTTTGTGAACAAAAAGGGATTCGTATTGCGATTCTTGATCCCTATTTTCCAGATGATGTAAAAAAATGTGAAGCACAAGAACATTTTTCTGAAAACCTAAAAAAAGTATTTCCAAAACTTCATTTTGATCATTATGTATTTTCTGAAAAAAATAGAAAAAAGATTTTTGAAAAAATTGCTCAAGGGAAAGCAAAAATCTTGTTTTCAACTCTTGGGATGAAACAACAAGAAAAGTCTATCGTAGATGCGATACATCTCTGTCCAAATATTCGTCTTGGACTTGCCGTAGGATCAAGTTTTGACTACTTTACTGGATTTCAAAAGCGAGCTCCAGATATGTTCCGAAAACTTGGTTTTGAGTGGCTGTATCGTATTTTTACTTCTCCGCATAAATTCAAACGACTGGGGAGAATTTACCGAGCCGTTATTGTATTTCCTATAAAAGTACTCTTCTATTCTTAGTTATGAAAATTTATTACCAAGGAGAACCTGGTTCTTATAGTCATCTTGCATCTGTTGAAATACAAAAACTTCTCTCTTGTGATATAGATGTTATCATAGGATGTATCGATTTTGATACTGTGTGGGAAAAAATCTCTCTCTGAGATATAGGAATTCTTCCGATAGAAAACTCATATGCTGGGAGTATTCATGCCAATGTATATCATTTTCTTTCTCATGAACACTGCATTATTGGAGAATATGACTTTGAAGTTCGACACTGTTTGTTAAGCTTAGAAACAGATATTTCACAAGTGAAAGAGGCTTATTCTCATCATCAAGCACTGAGTCAAACACACCTCTATCTTCGTTCAAAAAATATAAAACCAAAGGCTTTTTGAGATACTGCAGGAGCTGCAAAAATGATAGGAGAAAGTAAAATGTATGGAGTGTGAGCTATAGCTTCAGAGCTTGAAGGAGAACTTTATGGACTCAATGTCTTAGAAAGAGATATTCAAGATCAAACAGGAAATACCACGAAATTTCTCGTAGTGGTACAAAAAGAAAATAGAAGTGTTTCTTTTTCTCGCAGAGCAGAAAAGATTACTCTGCTTTTTAAAACAGATCATAGTCCAGGAAGTCTTTGCAATTGCTTAGAAATACTCGCAAAAAAATCTCTCAATCTCACAAAAATAGAAAGTATTCCTCTGGGAGTAGGACATTTTTCCTATGCTTTTTGGGTCACTTTTGAGTGAAAAAAAGATGATACTTGTGTTCAAGAAGCTCTCAAAGAACTTGCGCAAGAAGTAGATTTTTTGAAAATACTCTGAACCTATTAAATCTCACTTTTATCATATGATGCTTCTCTATATTTTTGCCGATTCACATAAACATTTTTCTGAAGCTGTAAAAGAGTATCTTAAACGACTTGGAAAACAAGTAGATTTACGAGAATTAAAACCAGTAAAGAAATGAATTCCATCTGAAATTATTTTTTGAGAAACACAGATACTTCGAGAAATACTTGAAAAAGAAAAAGGCTATAAAATAATCCTTTCTCCGAATGGAAAAAATATTTCTACACAAGATTTTAGAGAAGTGATAGAAACTCAAAAAAATGTAGGAAAAAAGATTATTTTTGTTGTAGGAGGAGCGCATGGTCTCGACTACACAAAACTGCAAGATGTCTGTGATATGGAACTTTCTCTTGGAAAGATGATTTTGCCTCATAGTCTCGCACTTACGATACTTTTAGAACAAATATATAGATGCTCGGAGATAGAAAAAGGAAGTGGATATCATAAGTAATACCATATATTTGACATATATAAATAAAGTATAAAATAAATAGAATTATTTATAATATTTTTATATGTCTGAATTTCAGGAAGTCGGGGGAAAAGAAAGTTCGATTCCAGAAGATTTTCTCAGTGAATATCCACTTGCTTTTCCAACTCAGTATTCTCTCGTAAAAACAAGAGTTGAAAAATATAATCAAAAACATCAAACGAACTATCATCCTGTTGATATTGCACTTGCACTTAATGCTTATTGAATGCAAGTATTATCTATACCTCAAAAGGAAGTTATTTCTACTTTTACTGCTCAAATTCCAGAACAAGTAAATATCGTTTTAGAATCTTCTTGGAAAAACTATGTATATCCAGAAGTATTTCAGGTATGAGAAAATTCTGAGAGTGAAAATATTGATACATCGGAGCTTGAAAAAATAATACTTGCACTTATGTGATCTGATATTTCACTTTCAGATGAAGAAAAATATAATTTTAGAGTTATTATTGATTTTTTTATAGGGAATAATTCTGCTTTTGAAGTATTTTCTTTTCTGAAAGAAGATTCATTTTCACGAGTCAATAGAAGTATTGATGAATATCAAAATTATAATTCATCATATTTTGAGACATATTTCAGAGATTATATTTGAACGCATACAAGTATGACAGAAATATATGATACGTATAGAAAATCACTTTGAGATATAAGTGATACTGACTTACAAGTAAAAGTTCTACAATTCCTGAGAACGATAGTAAAAATACGAAGATATGTGAATATCCCTTCAGTAATAGGACAAAATCAAAAAATTCAGGAGGCGAAATTACAAGAAAAACAATATGTTATGGAAAAGATATATCCTTTGATGCTTACACAAGCACAAAATAACGAAGACATTTCTCTTTCATCTCCTGAAGCTATTTTTGCTACACTTCTGAGAAAATATTTATTTTCCCTGAAAAAACAGCATTTAAAATATTCATATGATTCAGAATTTCCTGTGTATGTAGCTTGAATATTACATGACAATAGGTCATATTATTGGAGTGTATTTCAAGATTATATTTCTCAATATATTTCTCAAGATATCCTCTCAGATTCTAAAAATAGTGAGCAAAATTTAAAAAGAGCTGTAAAGATACTTCTTGAAAATGATATTGATTTTTCATGACTTTATAGTTCTGGAGATCGTGATGAAATGTATGCTATTTGAGAACAAAAAAAACAAGATGAAATTGATCGAGAAAACGAAGAACATGAATTGAGAGAACAAAAAAAACAAGAACGATATAATTCGAAAGAAAAAACTCTTTCATTCTTATTTTGAGTGATTCAATCCGAATTAGAGAAAGTCAAGGGAGATATTTCAAAAGCTGTTGATAATCTCAAACGAAATTCTAATAGTGAAATTTGGAAACTTATAAAACATCACAACATCACTGCGCAAGATATGATACAAAGTCAACTCTATCGTATTGAGCAAGAACATTCAAATAAATTTGAAAGAAAAGTAGATATATTTTGGCAAAAGGTATGCAGTGTATTCGCAGAATTAGTATCTTGAGAAAAACCACATGCCCCAATTTCACTTACAACTCCATCATCTTCATCTCAAATAGCCTATCTTATCTTTTCTTCGCAATATGCGGAACTGAGAAATCATCTTCCTGATGGAGTGTATGAGGACACTATCGAAGCACATTTTAAAAATTTAGAACGAGTGCGATCAAAGCAAGAAAGAGATTCGAGAAGTGAATTTGATTTTCTTGATAGAATAAATGATGAAAGATCGAGGACTCAAGATCAAAAAATAAAAACGTTTTATAATACTACTCGTGCAATTCCTGCGTGGTGGATTAGTCCTGATTGGAAAAAGATGACTCTTCTCAAAGACTCTATTTGGGATCTTATTCGAAAAAATCGTATACAGAAAGAACAGGTTGTATGAGGTTTTGAGGAGCTTGTTTCTCAACTCCAAAGACAAATCAAACAAATACATACTTTAGAATTAAATTGGAGAGAAAGATTAAATCAAGAGGAACGCAGTACTTATGATAATAAAAAACTAGAATTAGATGCAATTAAGAGCACACTCTGAAGTGAATATGCTGAATTTTTTACTGAAGATGGAAGAAGTGAAAGTTTTTATAAATTACTCGGAGCAATCTCCTCCGAGATATTTCTTTGAGAGAGTCTATTTGAACAAGCACTCAAAATTCAAGATGAGTTATGATCTATCAAAAACACAGCAAATTCAATATTTCAAGAAAGAAAAAATACTCTTTCTCAGATGATACGAGAGCTGCAATCTTGGAAACAACTTTATATAGAAGAGTTTGTTTGGTCTTCAGGGCAGAGAGTTGAGAAACAAGAAAAAGCAAGGAGAGAAAAAGCATCAAGAAGAATACAGATAAGTAATGATTTTTGAGGATTATTCTGAAACTATTTTTAAAGAACTTTTGCAATAAAGATATATGGATGAAATGTTATCTCAAGGAGCAAGAAAACCAAGTATGGAACTCTTTCAGAACGTTATGAACATATAATATTCTCAAATGAAACTATTATAAATGAGAAAAATCTGTACTATATATTTTAACTTATTTTTAAGTAAGAGAGAGTATGAATACTGATGAAAAAAAGAAGATTTTAGAGAAATATGGATACAATACCGTTTCATACCAATCCCTTATGGAAGGGATTCAAAGCTTTAATGTAGGTTCCATAGAAGGCTTTATCTCATATACCGTAGTCAAGAAAACATATATTGCTATTGGAGATCCTCTTTGTTCTGAAAATAATATGTTTGAACTGACGCACGCTTTTCGGAAATATGTGTGAGAAAAAAAAGGATATTGTACTTTTATTTCAGTTTCTTCAGTTTTTCAGAAAAAACTCGATATTATGGGATTTGGAACTTTGAAAATAGGAGAAGAAGCTATTTTTGAAATAGAAAAATTTACACTTCTTGGAAAAGATATGTCAGATGTTCGAAATATGATACGAAGAGCTCAAAAAGAAGGAGTAAGTATTCGAAGATTAGAAACTCCTGATATAAATTCTCTATGAGATATGGAAAAACTCAACTCGGATTGGATGAGTACGAAAAAAGTAAAAGGATTTTCCTTTCTTCTCAAACTTACTCCTTTTGAAAACTTTGAAGATAAAATTATTTTTCTCGCGGAAAAAGAAGGAAATATCGTAGGATATCTCTCAGCTGTTCCTATTTACCAAAGAAATGGGTATTATTTTGAAGATATTATACGTTCCAATGATGCTCCACTCGGAACAAATCAATTTCTCGTCTATAGTTCTTTGGAATATCTGAAAGAAAAGGGTTATAGTATAGCTTCTCTTGGTACGTCTCCTCTATGAAACATACAAAATGAACATCAAGACAAATTTCGAAAAACACAAAAACTTCTCAAGTTTATATATCTTCATATAAATAGTTTTTATAACTTCCGATGACTCTATCACTTTAAAAAAAATCTCTGCCCTACTTCGTGGGAAGAAAAATATGTTGCGTTTTATCCTGCAAAACTCAGACCAAGACTTTTTCTTTCTATCGCAAAAGCCTATAATCCAAAATGAGTTACAGGAATACTCGTTTCTAAAATAGGAAAAACGATACTCAAAAGGGTAAAAAAATCTTCCTAAGAAGATTTTTTTTTGAGTTTCTGATATTCATGAAAAATAACCCAAAGCAGTAAACTATCAAGAAAAATAAAACCAAGGATAAAGAGTGAATATTGTGAGAAAAAAAGAAAAATTTCATAAAAAAATATGCTTCCAAACAGGAAGAAAGCAAAAGGAAGAATATATATTTTTTCTTTATAGATTCCATAGAGTACTGAGAGTTTTATAGCTCATTCCAGGATAAAATATAGGGCAAGAAGATTTTCACTTTGCGGAGAAAAAGTATGAGAGATTTCTATAAGCTTCAGTGCAAAGAAATCGTGTGTATCTTCGATGAGTTCCTTATGTGTCACCGTTGAGATTATTTTTTGGATTTTTTCGTATCATAAAAAAAGAGTCCCCATTCATACAAATACCTGAAAAACACTAAAAAGAGCTTTAGCATATAATATAAAAATGGACCATGTTTTCATAGAGAGTTTTGAGAAAATACTTTTTTCAATACACTCTTACTATATTCTATTCTCTTTAAAATACAACTATGCTTTTTAAGCAAAAAATTTACTCAGAACTTCAAAAAACAGGATTTCCAGATCTCAAACTTCTCTATTCTCCAGAAGTTTTGTTGCTCGCTCCAGAGATATTAGAAGAGCTTTTAGAAAAAGAAAGAAGAGATTTTTTTGAACTCTTAGAAACGAAAGATGAAGATATAATTTTTAAGACCTTTGAAGATTTTTCTTTGCTTGATTATTTTTTTACTCTTTTAGAACACTATCAAGGAGTTAATAATGATGAAGAAGTACGAAAAATTATTGAAGATTTTGAACCAAAATATATTGATTTTGGAAATGAAATTTCTTATAGTAAAAGATATTATGAGATGCTCAAAATATGTCTTTCCACTCAGAATCTCAATACAGAACAAGCTCGAATTCTTGAAAAATCTATCGAAAGTTATGAAGTTCGAGGTATTGCTCTTCCTGAAGAGAAACAAGCAGAACTGAAGGAAATCTCAAAACAACTCTCAGAGCTTTCACAAGACTTTTGAAATAATGTTCTCGATAGTAAGAAAGAGTTTGAGTTTATCATCACCGATGTACATCTCATTTCAGAAATGCCAGAAGATGATAGAGCCGTTGCACAAAAAAAGTATCAAGAGAAATATGGAAAAGATGAGTCCCTTTCTGTTCTTAAAAGAGAAGATTCAGGAGAGAGTTATCTTTTTGATGCAAGTCACTCTTCTTCAGGCTCTATTATGAAATATTGTTTTTCTGCTAAAGTACGAAAATATTTTTATGAAGCACGACAAAAATTTGCAACGACAGGAGAGTACAATAATACTCCCGTAATTTTAGAAACTCTCAAACTTCGAAAACGAAAAGCAGAACTTCTTGGTTTTGAAAGCTATGTAGCACTTTCACTGCATTTCAAAATGGCTGATTCAGCTCAGCAAATACAAGAACTTTTTGGAAATATTTCAAAACGTGCCAAGAAAAAAGCTCAAGCAGAGCTCGATGAAATCAAAATATATTTTTCTTTAGAACAGATAGATGTTTGGGATTTGACCTATTACGCTAATAAACTTCGAGAACAAAAATATGCTTTTGATAGTAAAGAACTCAAGAAATATTTTGTCTTTGAAACAGTGCTTGCTTGAATGTTTGAAATCATACAAAAACTCTATGGAATTGAGATGAAAAAAATATCGTGAGAGAGTTATGATCCTGAAGTACAGATATATGAAGTATATCGAGATGGAAATTTTTTATCCTACTTTTTTACAGATTACTTTTATCGACCACTCAAAAGCCAAGGAGCTTGGGCAAATATTTTGCGCGAAAATGATACAAAACAGGGATGCAAGAAACTGGTCGTAAATGTATGCAATTTTCAAAAATGAGTCGATGGAGTCACTCTTCTGACACTGTGAGATGTTGAAACGATGTTTCATGAATTTGGTCATGCAACTCATGAAATGCTTTCTCGTAGCAAATACTCTGATCTTTCCGGTTTTCATGTAGAGTGGGATTTTATTGAGCTTCCAAGTCAGCTTCTCGAAAACTGGTGTCGAGATCCTGTAGGAATGAAGCTTTTTGCAAAACATTACGAAACAGGAGCAAGTGTCCCTGAAGAGATGCTACAAAAGTTAGAACAGCTTGATACCTTTGGAAATGGGCAACTCGTTTTAGGACAAAATACCTATGCAATGATGGATCTAGGACTTCATAGTCAAAGTATCCAAAAAACACAAGTAGAACTTGAATCTTTTGTTTCTGAAAATCACGATACATATTCTATACTTCCACGAACAGAGTTTTATGCTCCACATACCACCTTTAGTCATATTTTTGATGGTGGGTATGCAGCAGGATATTATAGCTATATGTGGGCAGAAATCATAGAAAAAGAAGTTTGGAAAGCTTTCAAAGATTCATGAGATATTTTTTCTTCAGAAATAGCAACTCGTTTTCATGATATGATTCTCTCAGCCTGAAGTACAAAAAAAGCCTCAGAACTGTTCCGAGACTTCTTTGGACGAGATGTTGATATAGATGCGTTTCTGCAAGAAAAGGGATTAGTGTAAAAAAATAAGAGAAATGTACATTTCTCTTATTTTTATTCTTTTAAGATTTTTCTTTGAGAAAAGAAAGTTTGTAGAGAATATATCAAATAATACAACCAAGAGTATTAAGGAATATATCGTCTATATCAAAATTTTTATAATTAAATCATAAGAGTGAAGAAATAAAAAATTGAGTTATTTCTATTCACAGTGAACCAATAATACCTACCCATAGAAGTTTCTGTATTGTATTTTTATTTTTCCACAGTATTGGAACAAAAAAACCGAGAGGAAGAAAAAGTACGATATTTCCTATAATTTGTTTTGCTTTAATAAAAGCAGGAAGATTTTTATTAAGGAGGATATCAAGTATAGAATGGAACGGAATAAAATTATTACTTCCTCAACCATATTTTCAGATTTCTTCTAATCATTGAAATGGAATAGGGAAGAGAGTTACAGCAATAACTGATACGATATAAAAATAAAAAACACTTCTTGTAAATATTATATCGATACTCTTTTTTCTATATATCCAATATCATATAAAGATAACATAAATCGGAATAGATAAAACATATAAGAATTCGTAATCAAGCATAAATGGTTTTATAATATATACCTTAATAAACTATATTTTTCTTCAGAAATAGCAACTCGTTTCCATGATATGATTCTCTCAGCCTGAAGTACAAAAAAGCCTCAGAGCTATTTCGAGACTTTTTTGGACGAGATGTTCAAATAGATGCGTTTTTGCAGGAGAAGGGACTTGTGTAAAAGATAAACTTTAATTCATTCGTGTTAACCAGTCAATTTCAGGTTCTCCTCTATTCATGAATACTTCTGTTATGTGTGCTTCAAAATCAGGCCCAATTCTCTCATACGACTCTGTCTTTTTTCTATCAATTATATCAAAAACTCTTTTGATAAGATTGGTATTGTTAGTATTCAAAGATCATCTCTTTGCTAAATCTTTTAAAAAATCAGCCATAGGATATCTGTGTTCAATACTTCATCATTGCTGAGAAAGATTATTTAAAATTTCATTTGCCTTATACCCAATAATAAGTATATCAGTTTGAGGACTAAATTGTATTTTTGTATTCGGGATATCTGTTACAAACTTTTCTCATTCCACATATACTTGAAATCAAGTCTTTGCCATATATAAATATTATTTAAAAAATATTTAATATGTATTATAAATGTATTTTATTATATATCAACTATATTTTTTCTCTTTTTTGTGTGCTTTTTCAAAATCTCCCTACACTAAGAACATATTTGTCACTTTATTTTTGAAGCTTCGTTTCTTTATATGCAAGAGCAAGACTACATCCTCGCATTCCAAAAAGGAGACTTTGATGCCTTTGGGAATTTGTATGAACTCTATATCGACAAGATATTTGCTTTTATTTTGCGAAAAACGAGTGAACGAGAAATCGCAGAAGATCTCTGTAGTCAAGTATGGATGAAAGCAATGAAAGGTCTTGATAAATTTAGTGAGCAAGAGGGGGCAAGCTTTAAATCTTGGATATATAGGATAGCTCAAAATACAGTGATAGATTATTATCGTGGGAAGAAAGAGCAAGTACATCTCGATGAAATCGTAGAATCGGGATTTCATGAAGATATCGCAAGCTGTATCGATAACAGTGATAGACTTGATGAAGTACAAGCTTTTCTCACTACCCTCAAAGCATTTGAACGAGAAATAGTGATACTTCGTGTTTGGGATGATCTCAGTTATAAAGAAATATCTGAAATCACATGAAAGAAAGAAGATAACTGTAAACAAACATTTAAAAGAACTCTCGAAAAAATACAAGCTAACGTTCCGATTCTCTTATTCCTGATACTTTTTTTATAAAATATGAAAGAAAAAATATCACATCTTTCGAAAGACCTTCAAGAGTTTTTTCCTAAAAACTCAGGAGCAGAAGTGTGAAAAAAATTAGAACAAATCAAAAAACTACAACAAGATTTTTCAGTAACTTCTTGATTTAAAACTTCTCTGAAGTCTCGATTAAAAAATATATATAGTATAGATAATACACCTATAATAACAAAGTTTTCTTGGTTTCAGTACGCAGGAATTTTCAGCTCCTTTATTTTTGTGTCTTGTATGGGGTATGCTTTTTATGCAACTCAGCAGCAAAATATGGAAGATATCCTTACATCTCAAAAGATAGAAGAAAACACAACCTGAGGTGCGATGATGTCTGATATGATGATGTCAGAGAATACAGCAGTACAAGATGTAGAAAAAGAAGAAAATGAAATAGTACACTCTCAACAAACTTCTTTGCAACCCATCCCAGAAAATTCAGAAACAATTTCTTCAAAAAATATTCCCCTGGCACCTAAAACGTCTCAAAAAAAATCTCATGTTTTTTCATCGGAAGATGTATCCCAAGAATCTATTCCTGAATGAAATACTTCTGATGCACAAAGCGATACGACTTCTTCTAGTTCTTTGGAAGATTCGTCTCAAAGTCCTTCTGAGGATAATATAACAATGATGATACAAAGTTCTGTTATGATGGATGAAACTTCTCCTTCTGAGGGGGGAGGGGATACCAGTGGAAGTGTATCAGAAATGAGAATGATGGATACATCTGTCCCAGATAGATTTCATCAACTATGTGAGTCATATTCTGGAAGTGTTTCAGTGGATGATAGTACTTGTCAGTTTCAAGCAGGAAAGTCTTGTAGTCGTGAAAACCTTCTTTCAGAAAATCCAGAACTGTGTGAATTTTTGATACAAGAAACTCATAACACTGATAGTGAAAAGTAAAATACAGCTTCGTCAATCTCTCTTTCTCGCATTTGCGAGATTTTTTTATACACTTTTTAAGCGCTTTTGTCACTTTTTTTTTGAAACTTCGTTTTGACTCAAGTAAGGAGAGATTTTTTCTCCTGCTTTAAAATATTTACTTGCTTACTTTTTTCGTATGAAAAAATTTGGACTGTTTCTTTTATTTTTTATAGTGACTCATATGAGTGTTTCTGCTGCAACAGATGACACCTCTATCATAGATGAACTTTCTTCAGCAAATACAACAGCTATAAAAACAGACGTACGACTCAAAAGCTTTGAAAGTTGTCAGGTTTTTGAAGATGTTATGGAAGATTATTTTAAAACTTATTGGGAAAATAATCAAAATAATTTTGGCTACCGTTATTTTGGTGGTCCGGTTATGATGATGGATGATGCTGTTATGTCCGAAGCAGAAGCTCCAACAGCTGGATCGAAAACAGAGTCTCTCAGCTCAAGTAGTAGTACAGGTGGAGGGAAGGATTTTTCAGCTACAAATACGCAAGTTCTTGGAGTTGATGAATCTGATATGGTAAAAACAAACGGAACACAGATGTATTATTTTAACGAAACAGAAAAAGCTGTATTTGTTCTTGATACTTCAAAAGATGCAAAAAATCCTGAAATCATAAAAAAAATACATCTTCCAGATACCTTTTATAGTCCTCAACTCTATGTAACAGCAAATAGACTGGTGATTATTGCTTCTGGATACTCAGGGACGGATTATTCAAAGATGGGATACTATATCAATAGAAACTCAAAAACCTATACTATTGTTTTTGATACAACAGATACAAGTAACATCGAACTTTTGAAACTCTATAGTTCAGATGGAGATTATAAAGAGTCTCGAAGAATTGGAGACATGCTCTATGTGATATCAAGCAATTCTTTTAACTATCCCTATTATAACATCAAAAATGTGGATGATATTCAGATAGATATAGAGAAAATGCTCCCACAACAGCTCGATGTTTCAAAAACAGATGTAGTGACAGAGCAAAATCTTACCCTTCAAAATAAAGATTTACCCTATGCCATTTCAGCAGGAAATATCGCAGATTGTAACTCTATTTCTTATAGTTTCCCAGACGAAGAAACGCTTAAGAATACACAGTTCAATCCTGGGTACAATATTATTTCAAGTATCAATCTCAAAGATACAGAGCAAAAAGTATCAACGAAAATCATAGCAGGAAATAATAATCAGATACATATGAGTCAGAAAAACTTATATATGACAGAAGCCATCTATGAACCAAATAACTTTTCTTGTCCACCAAATGCGATGTGTGCGATGCCATTTTTCTGGGGAGGAACTCAAAATACACTGATTCATAAACTCAATATCGATGGTTCAAAAATAAGTTATCAAAATACAGCTCTCGTTCCAGGAGCTCCTCTCAATCAATACTCAATGGATGAATACCAAGATAATTTTAGAATTATTACTTCACAGTGGCAACCGACACGGTCGACAGGACTCTATATCTTGGATAAAGATTTAGAAAATGTTTCAAAACTTGAAAATCTTGCTCCAGGAGAGACGTTTCAGTCAAATAGATTTATTGCAGATAAACTTTTTCTCGTTACTTTTGAACAAATTGATCCACTTTTTGCGATAGACTTGAAAGACGTAAAAACTCCAAAAGTTTTAGGAGAACTCAAAATTCCTGGATTTTCTACGTATCTTCATCCCTATGATGCAAACCATCTCATTGGACTTGGGTATGATACGAAAACAAATGAGTGGGGAGGAACACAAACTTCAGGAATAAAAGTTGATTTATATAAAATCAATTATGATAAAAAATGCGGAGATAGCGGACTTACAGCAGAACAAGTAAAAAAATGTGCTGCAGGAGATTATAAAGGAATCATTGTAGAACAAGCATTTACCCAAACTATCGGAGGAGTTGGAAGTTACAGTGAAGCACTCTCAAACCCTCGTATGTTTGTATGGAACGCAGAACGAAAAACACTCCTTCTTCCAGCAACCCTCTACGATCGGGATGCAAATTACCAAACAACAGACTATTATAACGGACTCTTTGCGTTCAAAATAGATGCAACTACTGGTATTTCTCTTGTTGGAAAAAATACACAAATCGATATGACAGGAGTAGAAGATGCTCGAAAAAAAGAATGTGCAAGCTACAGCGCAAGTACGGGAGAACCAGTATGTCGAGAACTTTGGAATGGAGAGATAAATTGTACTTCTCCAAGTGTTAATACCTATGTGCCAAACTATTGTTACAAAGATTCAACAGTATGGCAATACATCGGAGATACCTCTTGGCAATACCAGGCTATGAATATCAAAAG
Organism: Candidatus Altimarinota bacterium; assembly: GCA_043730605.1. GTDB lineage: Bacteria > Patescibacteriota > Gracilibacteria > BD1-5 > UBA6164 > JAACSU01. The sequence continues at coordinate 3,053 of JAYTJZ010000083.1, read as the reverse complement.
AGCCCTTTATATCGGAGAAAATGTATATGGGTTCTCTGATAGTGAAGTAGGAGTGTATGATTGGAAGCTGGGAGAAGCAGGAAGTACTTCTTTTCAATAAAAAATATATTTAAAAAATCCCAAAACGTGAGTTTCGGGATTTTTTATGGAGAGAGTTGAGAAATAAAAAACTTTCACTATACTTTCAGAAGAAAAAATATACTTTATGTTTCCTATGCTCCAAGATATCTTTATACTCCTGTGAACTTTTTGCATTTTGATGCTTCCTCTTGTTTTTTGGATGTATATTTTCGTATCTTTTTTTCAGTATCGCATTTCTCGCTTTCAGTTTTTTCTCTGAGTTTTGATAGGATGATTCCTTACTTTTTTCTTCATAGGATATAAATATATTTTGGGATGAAGAATATTTGAAGAAATATTTTTTCAACTTTCTCTTGTCGGAAACTCTCTTTTTTCAGGAAAACTTCTTTTGGCATTTTCTATCTTTTTTCTCATTTTTACGCTGTGAACTATGATAGTTTCTTTTTTCTTTCAAGAAAATAAAAAACTTTTTTTTAAAAATATACTTCTTTTTTTAGGCAGTATTTTTTTCTTTGTTGTGATATGCACTGGACTGATAGATTTTTTTTCTGGAACTTTTTGAAGTAAAACTTCTGGAATTTCGGTAGGTTTTTGAGATTTTCTTTTTTCAACACTCGGAAGTATTATTGCCTATTACATCGTGATATCTCTTCTCGAAGAAGGTGGAAAGTACATAGGACAACTTTGATTTGCTGGAAGAAAAGAATTTTCTCTCTTCCAGGCTTATATACTTTTGAGTGCTTGTATTGCATTGGGATTTTCATTTTTTGAAAATATTTTCTACACTTATAGCAGTATAGTGTCCACAGGAGTTTCATCTTCTTTATTTACACTTGTTTTCTTTCGGAGTATTTTTTCTATCAGTTTACATATAAGTTGTAGTATCCTATTTGCTCTTGCTTTTTGGCATATCTTTGATTTTTTTAAAACAAAAAGAAGAGAAAAAATACTTTTTTTTCTCTTTCTTCCTGCAGCGATTTTGAGTCATATGGTATTTGATCTTTCTCTGACATTTTGATATATTTGAATTCTCTTTTTTTATATCCTCTTTTTGTATATGCTTCTCAGCTATATTACTACTACGAGCGAGTAATAATTTGGTATTCTTGCATATCAACGATTTTCCAGCGACTATCAGCCTTTTGAAGGAGTTCATAGACTCAAGCAAAGTGCATCAGTCCATAGATAACGAAAATATTTTTTTCAGGAGATCTGAGAATTTCTTCTGTGAGATATTCATTTCTTTCATCGAGTATCACCGAAAATATATCAGGATTTCCTACTTTTTCTATGATCGTATTTCGTATTCTTTCATGCTTGATAATAAAATTGAGAAGCGATTGATTGATATATTGAAGTATTCAGATTTGTTTTTGAGAAAGTCCTGCAAGAGCTTCTATTACATGAGTATTGATATCTTGCACTTCTGGATGTTCAAAAAGCAAAGATTTTTTTATTTCTGGATTTTTTGCACGATAGAGTATCATAACTTCATCAAGAGATATATCTACATTGTAGTCTTTTGTATTTTCTAAACCCAGAAAAAGAGTATTATCTTGAGCTACGACTCCATAAAGCTTTGAAAAGTTTTCATAAAGAGTACTATCAAACTTAATTCCCAGAGCAGCATCAAAATCTTTTTGATTTTCGGGACTTCCTTCTCGCACTCCTTCGTAAAATAAAACAAATCCTTGTTTTTTTTCAAGTAATATAGTATTGTGTACCTGCATGTAAAACTTTTGTGAAGCAATATGGCTCATTGTTTGAAATTTGAGAGTTTTTTCTCCATTACTCAGAGTATAGAGAGGAAGTTTTGCAGGGAACACTTCGTTCTGAAAATAGAGAAAACCTCCAAACAGTAGGATGCCTATACTCACGAAAAGAGCAGATTTATAAAGAAATACTATAAAAAAATGAAAAAAATTGAGAGCTTCTTTTTTTCTCAAAAATTTCCATAAGCTTACAATGGTATAACTCAATAAACAGTATATGAGAAGGGAACCCCAAAATCGAGCGAGGAAAGACCATCAAAAAATAATACTACAAAAAATAGAAACAGCTATATAGAACAAATAGCCAAAGATAAGTCGTCCAGCATACATAGGCAGATATAAAAAAATAGGTTTTGCGTTTCTCTCAATTTATATATAATTTTAAAAAAGTAAATTTTAACATTTTCCTCTATGAAAACATATCTCTTACTTTGTACTTCGTTTTTTCTCCTTTTTTTCAATGTTTCCCCAGTTTCTGCAGGTTTTTTCGATAGTTTTATCAATAATGGAGCTCCAGAGATTCGCTATTGTAGTGGAGATGATGCAGAAGACTGTGGTCTTCAAGAAGGAATAGATATCGTAAAAGATGGACTTAATGGTGTAGAAATAGAACGATCAGCCTCAGAATATATCCAAGATATTGTTCTCTATCTTCTTACTTTCATTTCTTTGATTGCTGTCATATACATCATATATGCAGGATTTCAGATTTTGGTGGGAAATGGAGACGAAGAAAAACTCAAACATTCAAAACAGACTATCCTGTATGTAGTGATTGGTATCTTTTTGATTTGGCTTGCATGGCCGATAACACGGTTTATATTCCAGGTACTCAATGGTTAATATTTCTTTATTTTTGAAACTATGTCAGCAGTTGATACAAAATTTTATGAAAAAAAGAAGTCTTCTTTTTTTTATGGAGCTCTTGCTTTTTTGAGCTTCGTATTACTCCTTACTCTTGGACTGTTTTTTTATGCATCTTATGTTGATTCACAAAATCAAGAAATGCAGTCGAAAATAGGAGAGATAAAAGCATCTATTATAGAAATTCAAGCAGATAAAAATATACAGGTTTACACTCTCTATTCTCAACATACCACATTTCTTGAAAAAATGGCTTACAGTTCGCAGATACCTTTTTTCGTATCTCATCTGAAGAAAAATTTCAAAAAATATGGTTTAGAAGGGAAGGGGTTTGCA
>JAYTJZ010000082.1:0-9334 GCA_043730605.1 Candidatus Altimarinota bacterium | reverse complement strand
TTTTTGATTCCAAGGTAACTTTCTCTTGCTGAGATATACTCTGAGTTTGAGCTATTAAGTATGAGTTCTTCGTGCGAGAGTTCGAGAATCGTATCTTCGACTCGAGCTGTAAATCTCGCTGTTTGGAAGTACTGGTCTTTAATCGTAAACTCAGTTTGTCCGTAGTGAATCCCAGTGACAGAGATTGTTCCAGTATGAGTGGTACTTGATATACGAATATCTGCAATACTCTCATCTCCACTCTCTTTTTGGTAGAGTCATCCTCCTGAATTGATATTAAGCGTTTGTTTTTCTCACTCTTTCACCGTTACTGTTCCTTGGGAAAGATTGAGAGGATCGACTGCTGGTGTCACGGTAGTTCTCACGGTTGCGATATGATCTCCATATTTATAGATATAGACTTCTGCATATCCTGGAGTTTTTCCTTTTATAATCGTCTTTTCAAGGGTACGAGTTCCAGATACAAAAGTTTGGAGGTAACGATAGAGTGAAATATCTGTTACACTCGCACTGGTTGTAGTCATGGTATACGCATCTGCGTCATCATACCACTGAGTTTGGCACTCTGTTCCTGCTGGGATAGTACAGTCATAGACTTCTGGGGGTTGAGGAATGATACGAACGTTTATAATATGAGTCAGATGTTCTCCTGAGTTTTGCCCCTTCACATACACTGTTGCTGTCCCTGTTGCCTGTCCTTGGATTCGTATCGTTTTTGAACCTGTTTCGAGTGTGATATGTGTAGGATTGTTGGTCACAAACTGGAGTGATTGAAAATTTGTTTCAAGACGACATATTTCTCCTACATACATATCGCAGTTGATGATGATAGGTTCTGGAGTGGGAATGACTTCGACTTCATACACATACCGTAAACCTCCGTTTCGATAAAAACGAAGCTCTGTATTTCCTAAATTATTTCACACCACATATCCTCTATCATCGTAACGACTAAAGCCTATAATTTGAGGATTGATAACTGTTGCTTGAAACACTTCATATTCTGGGATCATCACTCTATAATCTTTTGGAACACTGAGAGTTTGAGTGATAGGAATCGACTCTATATGGATGAGATAGATATCAAAATTGTTACTATCCTTGAAACTCAGAGTATATTTTCCCGTTTGTTGAAGTTCAAAATGATAGTATGTTGGAAATTTTTCTTTGATACTAAAAATAGTATCTCCTGACTCAAACATCCCTACATAGGGAACATTTTCTGGAAAATATACATCTATGTCTCATCCATTATAAGCTGTAAGTGTTTGGACTTGAACGAGTGGTTTTGCAATGACATTTATTTTGAAAGTATGCGTATGTCTTCCTTGCCAATCTTTCATATATACTTCCATATCTCCTGCGATATTTGCGGTTGCGCTGACTCAGTATCCATTTCGTGTGAGAGTCAGTGCTCCACTTTGAGAGAGAGTAAAACTATTGGCAAAGTCCCAATCTCCAAGACTGATATTTCGTGTTTCAAAAACCGAAAGATTTTGTACTATCGGAGGTTCTGGGATGATTTGAACATCGATGATATATCGAACAAGATTCGTATTATCTCGGATGATATAGGTTATATTTCAAAATACTTTTCCTGAAATAGTAAGTATTCCTGTCATACTACTCAGAACTCTCTCTGCTTTTCCTGTCGCTCCAGATACTTCTTCCAGATACATATTTGCTGCAAGGGAAACAGTAGTCGTTTTGAGTTCTTGTGTTTGTACACTGAGTCTTTGTGGTTCTGGTGGAGTATTGATGGTGATATTGAAGATATAACGAATCAGTCCATTATCTGAGAGATATACTTGGGTTTGTCCTGCATTTGTTCCTATAATAGAAAGATTTGAAGATGTTGATTGAAGTGCAACTACTCCTCCTGTACTACTTGTATAGGCATAGTTTTGTGCATTTTGTATTTGTGCTGTATAGGTTTGTCCTGCAAATATATTTACTGGTATTTCTGTTGGTTTTTTTGCAAGTACTTGGACTTTGACGATATAGTGAGTGATAGAGTTTTCATCCAGTATCCTATATGTGATACTTCCTGCCGTAGTTCCCGTAACAGAAATATATCCTGTATAGTTGAGAAGTTGTGCATTTCCAGTATTTCCAGCATCTTGGGTAAACTTTTTATTTCTCTGTGTTTCTGGAAAATAAAGATTTACCGATTCTCATTCTGCAAGGCTCAAAGTATATTCTTTGGGAACTGGGATTTCTTTTCCCGTAATATTATAAATATGAGTGATATCTCATTGAAAAGTTCCAGTAACTTTTGTATTTCCTCAACTAAGAGCTTTGAAAAGGAGAGCATTATATCCTCCTGCTTTTGTCGTTTGAACACTGCTTCATGATTGAGTAATAGTGAAATTTGATAGATGTGCATTCAAAGTAAATTTTTGAATCGTTTGTCATACATAGAGTTCTATATTTACGATTTCTGGAGGAACGGGAATAACATCAATATTTACTTTTGCAAAACCTACTCATGTAGTTGGATTGAGTATATAATAGGTCGTTTTTCCTATTATTTTTCCTTCTATCTGTACATATGTTTGAGATCCCGAAGCTTTATAAAAAGTTGCTGAACCTCCTTGACTGTATGCAATATAACTAAAGTTTGCCGTTCAAAAATCAAGATTCTGGAACTTTCATTTTTCTATAGTGATATTATACTGCTGAGTATAACTTGGTTCTTTTACCGTTACATACACTGTATGATACAGTGCCCCTGCTTTACTCATCGTATAGCTTGCTGTTCCTAGTGTTTTTGCTTGAAATGTAAGCGTATTACTTGTCATACTTTGAATCGCAATATTGGGATTATCTACTGCAAAGGTATAGTTTGAAGGACTGCTAATAGAAAAATTACAAGATTTTCCTAGCTCAATCGTACAAGAATAAGTATTTTGAATCCCTATATTTTCTCACTCTTCAGAAATATTTGGTTCTTCTATCGTTCCAGCATCTACTACTTCAGGAAATGTTTCTGGAAATATTTCTTGAGCATCTGTAGGAAGTACCGGAGAGAGTTCAGAAAAGTCTATATCTTCTCTGATATCAAAAGGAGCAGATGGATCATATATTTCTGGAGTAATAAGTTCAGGAATCACTTCTTCTTCGTCTGCACTGTTGATTTGTATCGGTTTTTCTGCTCCGTCGATAAATATCTCTCCACTATGAAAAAGAAGTCCTGCTTCTTGGACAAAGTCTATCGTTTGAGGAATTTCTTGACTGATTGGGCCTTCGATATTTCCTTCTGAAAATCCTTTTATGAATCCTTGTGATGTAAGTTCTGGAACGAGTTCATCTTCTTCGGCACTATTTATTTTGAGAGTTTCAGCGTGTACTTCTGTTTGGTGTTGCGCAGAAATGATTTCAACTGGAGTCGAGAGTTTTGTTCCTGAGAGTGTTTCGCTTAGATGTATTTCTTGAGAAAATTCTACTGGAATTCCTCCTTCTTCTGTACTATTTATTTGTAGGTCTTTTTTCGCTCCTGGAAGAAATACTTCATAGGTTTTTTGTTCTTCTTCTGCGATGATTTCTGGAGTATAGGTGTATTGCGTAAAAGCAGAGGGACTATACTGTTCTTGTGCTTCTACTGGAGTAAACGTTTCAGTATCATTTATTTCTATATTTGAAAGGATTTCTTTTCCCGTTGCATCAAAAACTCTTTGTGCTTTTTGAGGAATAAAAGACTTTGTATTTTCTTCTCTTTCAGAAATATCCGAGATTTCAAAAGTATCACTATCATCACTATTTATATTCACAAAGTCCGAAATATTTCAAAAACTGAGGATGTGTGGACTCAAAGGAAGAGACGTAGAAACTCAAGTATCTCCTGAAGCTGTATCAGGAAGTTGGATTCTTTGAGTAGATGTTTGTATGATTCCAGAAGTATCAAGAAGAGCTTCATCAAGTTTTCCTGTTTGAGTTGAGATTTCGAGCAGAGCTGAAGTACCCGAAACTGCTGAAAGAGGAAGCTCAGGAACTATTTGTGGAACACGAGAAACCTCAGTTATGAGTTTTGGAATATCGACAGCTTGAGCGATATATTTTCCAGCATCACTTTGTACGGGACTTCCATAATTTTTAAAAAATGTTTTTACTTCGGCTGTCGTAATATTATTTTTATAAGATTGAAGAACCGAAACAAGTCCTACGATATGAGGAGTTGCCATCGAAGTTCCTGAGAGTTTTTTGTAGCTTCCTTTATTGAGTGGATAGGTTGAGTAGACATCGACTCCTGGAGCTGCAACATCTATTTTGGATCCATAGTTTGAAAATACAGCTCTTTTTCCTGTGATATCTACTGCAGCAACCGTCACAGCTTCACTACATCCTCCTGGAACAAATGTCGAAGTATCGACATTGCTATTTCCTGAAGCTGCGATGACGATCCCTCCTGCTTGCGTATAGGAAGAAATACCCGTACAAACTGCATTTTCTTGAGGATCTGCTTTTCCTCCAAGACTCATATTGAGAATATCTATTTTTTGTTCTCGAGCATAGTCGAGAGCTCGGATCACAGCATAGCTTGGACAAAATCCCTTATCATTACAGATCTTCAGAGGAATAAGTTCCACGTAGGGATTTACTCCGATGATTCCTTGTGCATTTATACTTGCTGCTATAGTCCCTGCAACATGCGTTCCGTGACCTTGGTCATCCCAAGCATCTGTATCTTCATTGACGAAGTCTTTTCCAAGATTTTGATTTACGGCATGGTTTAAATCAGGGTGTCTATAATCGATTCCTGTGTCTACAATACCGACTCGAACTTTTGAAGTATTTTTTGAAAGGCTTTCAAAGTATTGATAGGTTTTATATTTTTCTATTCCCCAAGTTTGCTCAACATGTTCTCCACTGAGATCTATTTCAGAAATCCCATACACTTCTGGTACAATAATATCTATTCACATAAAACTTTCTGGAAGCACTCACGACTCTATATTAGTGAGCATTTCTTCTCGAAAAAGCGAATCCTTTTGAAGAAATACTTCATAGTAAGACTCTCACAAAAGTTCGTAGAGAAATTCAAGTTTGGTAGAAGTATCAAAAGCAGAAAATACTTCAGAAAGTTTTTTAGAGTCATACTGAGTTTTTATGATGATACTATAGACTCCTGCTTTGGTTTCGAGGGAGTCTTGTATAGCAGTAAATGCTTGCTCTTGTTTTTCTGGAGTAGAAGCAACATCAGAACTTATATTTTCTTTGGTATTTTCATACTCAGTACTTCCAGAAACAACTTTGAGAACGACTACTTTTTTTGCTTCCTTCAGAGTTTCTTTGAGTTCTTGACTTGAGTCTGCGTCTTGAAGCTGTTCTTGAACCGTCTCAAGATAGGCTTCTATCTCTGCTTGTTTTTCTTGGATTTGTTTCTGTATCTCAGGATTTTTTGTTTTTTGTTCTATTTTTTCAAGAGTTATATCAGCTACTGTTTCGAGTTTTTCTAGTGCAAGAGTTGATGTTTGTATCTGTGTATCCAGCATCGTCTCGTTTTCTGCAAACACAGAAAATACTTGAAATTGGGAAATCAGAAGAGTCAGAAGCAAGAGTCCAGAAGCAAGCTTTTTCATATGCAAAAAAATCAAAAAATAAACCCTCTTCTAGAACGAAAAGAGGGTCAAAAAATCGCAAGAAGGAGAAACACCAGAACAGAGAATATAAAAGTGAGTCATACGCTGAAGTATTATTTTTTATATTTCATTTTTTATAATAGATATTTAAATGAGAGAGTCAAATATTATATAAAAATAGGCCTTGAAATTTAATACCAATTTAAGGTCACAAAAAAAGAGCTCTATTTTGAGCTCTTTTTTTACATATTTTGCGTTCCTGTTTTGAGAAGTTTTTCAGCTTTTTTATAGTCTGGCATGAGAGACGATACTTCTTTCCAAAAATGTGCTGAATGATTCATCTGACGCAAATGACACAGTTCATGGATGATGACATAGTCGATACACTCTTTGGGAGTTTGCATGAGACGATAGGAAAAACTTAAAGTTTTGGAACTACTACAACTTCCCCAACGTGTCATCGCACGAGTGATACGAATCTTTTCATAAGAAAAACCATAGAGAGTTGCGAGTTCTTGAGTACGGGGAATGATATAGTTTTTTGCTTGCAAAATATACTCTTGTATCTGCACTTCAGAAAGTTTCGGTCTGAGTTTTTTTTGTTGCGACTCAATCCACTCTCTATGTTTTTCGATAAATATATCTATCTGTTTTTTTGTTACAAAAAAAGGAGCTTTGACTTGAAGGATTCCATTTCTATCAAGTTTCATCGAAAGCGATTTACGAAATGATTTTGTTATTTTTATTTCCACCGTATACGATATATACTAAAGTCTCCTTCGAAGAGGGAGATGTCATGAAGTGACAGAGGGAGATTCTAATCAATATATAAAAGCTCCATCAGTGGGATCTCTTTTTCTCCACTTTTTATATCATTTATGACCATCACCTTATCTCCAGAAATAAGTTTTCCAGATGCTTTGAGAAGAGTCACTGATTCTGAAATATTATTAGTAAAGTCTTCATCCCAATTATCCAGAAGAAAAGGAAAAACTCAATAAAGGATATTCATATACGCAACCGAACTCAAGTGTATCGTAAATGCGTAAATCGGAAGATTTGGACGAAAAGCAGAAGCAAGACGAGCGAGTTTTCCTGACTTGGTAAAGATAAAAAGTGCTTTCACTCATAGTTCTTCCCCCGAGTATATCGCTGACTTGATGAGTGATTTTTTTTCGATATCTCGACTCGTAAGTCCTCCTGTTTCAAAATCTTGATGTTCGATATTGATATTTTTCTCTGCTTCTGCTATCGTCGCAGACATCACTTTTACCGACTGTATCGGATATTTTCCAGCAGCAGTTTCTCCCGAAAGCATCACCGAATCTGCTCGTTGTATCACCGAGTTATAGATATCACTCACTTCTGCCCGAGTCGGAAATGGATTTTCTATCATAGATTCCAGCAAATGCGTTGCGATAATCACAAACTTTCCTTGAGCTCGGGTATCTCGTACGATATTTGACTGATAGGTTGGAAGTTTCTCGATTGGGACTTCTATTCCGAGATCTCCCCGAGCGACCATAATCCCATCACTCGCTTCGATGATTTCTGCAAGATTTTCTATCCCTTCTTGGTTTTCTATTTTTGAAATGATTTTTATATGTTCTGCTCCCAATTCTTTCAAATACGCTCGAAGCTCTTCCACATTCGCTCGACTTCGTACGAAGCTCATCGCGATAAAATCCATAGATTCTTCCACGGCAAATTTCACATCCTGTCTATCTTTATCGGTGATTCCTGGCATCTTGAGTCTGATTCCTGGAAGATTGACGTGTCGTCTATTTCCGATGAGTGCGTCATTAAGAGCCTCAACTTCGAGAAAATCTTTCTCACATTTTTTCACTTGTACCTGAAAAAGTCCACTATCTATCTCGATGATTTGTCCTGCAAATCCGTCTTCTGCCAGAAAAGGATAATCACAAAAAAGTGAAGTTCCGTCTTCAGTAAAAGCTTCCAGATTTACAAAGACTTTAAAAATATCTCCTTTTTTGTAGTTTTGTTTTTGACTCAAATCTCCCGTTCGGATTTCTGGACCTTTCGTATCGAGAAGCATCGAAAGAGCCGTTCGACCACTCCGATTATTTTTTCGCATGATCTGAAGAACTTCTCTCACACTTTCGTACTGTGCATGGGAAAAGTTAAATCTGATAACATTGACCCCTGCATCATAGAGAGCCTGCAAATCTATTTCTCCCTTGAGAGCAGGACCATGAGTTGCGATGATTTTTGTTTTTTTCATAAGAATGGTTTAGGTCTTGACCCCGGAGTCAAGTTTCAAAATATGTTCCACGACTCCGGGGTCGTGTCTTCAAGAATGAAGTATATAAAAAAACAGCTTTTTGTAAAAGCTGTTTTTTGGGGAAAATATTATTGCAATAGTATAAAAATCTATATAATTTAATAAAGTTACTTCATACTCTAAAACTATGACTCAAGTACTCACCCAAAAAAATACTCGAATACAAAACTTTTTTGTAAAATGAAAAGCTCGTAAGACCAAAACACTTCAAGATTTTCAGTCTTTTTTGATAGCTTCTGGAAAAACTCACAAAGAAAATATTTCTGAAAATATAGATAGTCTTTTATACTAAAAAATATGTATGTCGTTGATAGTAGTGTTTGGGTTTGATTGTTTCTTGATTTTGATGTACATCACGATACAGCAAGAAATATTTTTCAGGAAATTTCCACTTCAAAAATTATTCTTCCCTACTGCGTTATTAATGAAGTCTCCAGTGTTCTCACCTATAAATGAGGGAAAAATATAGCTGATAGTTTTCTCAAGTTTGTCACTCAAAATGAAGATATTTTCATCGAACAAGATACTATCACGGAAGAAGTACAATTTTTTCTTTCTCTTGATAAAAAGATGTCATTCACCGATATAGCAGTTATAAAAATAGCTTGAGATTACAACCTTGAACTTATAACGTTTGATGAGCAGATGATACAAGTATTTAAAACTCTCAAATAAAAACAGCTTTTTGAAAAAGCTGTTTTTATTTTTTATGATTTTACTTGCTTGAGAGATTTGGGCTTGCGAGAATGATGAGGGTTTTCATAGGAGGAAAAAGGTTAACTTAATAAATTAAAACAAATCTCAGGTTTTTCATAACCATTTTTTGCTCAATTTCTTTTTCTTATAAAAATTGCTTCATATTGTTGTAATCTCGAGATTAATAATTTTTCACACTTTTTAATAGTAATTAATATAATATTAAAATCATTTTCAATCATAGGAACAGGAATGAAGCTAATATCAAAATTGTTACAATAATCTTCTTTTTGATTTATTATTTCATTAGATAGAAAATCCTGTATCTCTCGATTTAATTTATCTAATGAATAATTAAACTTTATGAGTTCAACTCATAAATCAAAAAAATGATGCTTATCTTTAATTATTATTTCAGACTTATAAATATCTAAAACTAAATCTGGTTTTTCAATATAACCTATAATAATTTTTCATCATTCAGAATTCATCATTGAAATAATTGTTTCAGAAATCTTTTTGATATTATCTTTTTTGAAATTTCAAGACTCAATCTTATTATTCTGTAGAGCTGTGAATATAGTACTTTTCCATTCCATTTGAGAATTTTCAATTTGTAGTAAATTCTCTAAATCATTCCATTCCTGATTAGTATATTTATGGGTCTTCCCCAGTTGACGAAACTTTAATCTCGTTATACTGGCAGTATGAAAGCAAAAAACAGATATAGAAAATGAGCACGATTTGACAATGCTCA
>JAYTJZ010000081.1:0-9411 GCA_043730605.1 Candidatus Altimarinota bacterium | reverse complement strand
CGAGTTTCGGTATAATGTAAGAATAAAATGATGAAATCTAAACTTAATTATACAACAATTACTCATAAAATTTAACAGTTAACTGGGGAAGACCCATACAAGATACTATAGAAAGTGAACATTGTATTTTAAAAATTCCTACTATAGATGATTCTAATGAAGCTATAAGTTTATTTGCTACTCCAGAACTTCTTGCTTTAGAACCTTGGAATTCTAAAGAAATAATTTGAAACATGGAGTGGTTTAGAATATTAGCAGAAAAATGAGAATATTGGGCAGGTCATATTTTTTTAAAAGAGTCTCATAAAATGATATGATGTTTTTCTTTATCTCAAGAATGAGAAATATCTTATACTATTTGAATGCAATTTAGAAAAAAATGATATGCTTCAGAAGTAATGTATGCTGTTGAAAGAGCAGTATTTTGAATTTTATGATGGGCTCAAATGATAGCTGAAGTAATGCCTGAAAATAAAGCTTCCATAAACCTTCTAGTAAAGCATCGTTTTGAAAAGATTGGTAAATTGCATACAAGAGACATATATTGAGACTGAAAATATAATATTGATATGCAAAGATTTATTAGATTGAATTCATTAAAAAAAGTAGATAATCTGATAAAAGATATATAATTTTATTATAAAATAAATGCCTGAAATTTTAAAATCTTCCACTTTTTTAAAAATACTTTCGCGAGAAATTCCTTGAGTCATACTTTGTACAAGTGATCTTTGTTTTTCTATTCTTACACATAAACCAGCTCAACCCTGACATGCTCTTATTATACCAAAGCGTCCAATTCATAATTTGGAAGAAATGACTCCTGAAGAACTAGCAGAGTACTGAATTACAACCGCATTTATTTCTCAGTGACTCAAAAAAGTATATGATGTACCAAAAGTTTGACTCTTACTGTCATGATTTGAGATAGCGCATCTACACCAACACGCTATCCCTGCTCAGAATTGAATGCAGATTTCTATTCAAAAAGTTACTGATGTAGATATAGAAAAGAGACGAGCACAGGGAGAAAAAATCCAAGCTGCACTCCAATCTGTATGAAGCAATTATAAGTGAGTTCCTTTTGATATCCCAGAAAATACATTTTAGTTTCTTTCTAAACTTATGAAGAATATACTCATACCTTGATTATCTTTTTTGGAAACAAAAATACGCTATGCAGCTTCGGTAGAATGAGCTCGATGACGCATCAGTGAAAAAGCGATGAGCATATTAATGCACGATGTTTTTGATACCGTAAAACAAAGTCCAGATATATCGATAGATACTTTAATCCTCCTTTTACAAGAAAAAAAACTTCCTCAAGTGCTTGAACCAAGAAAAAGAGCTCATTTACTTGAATTTTTAGTAGCTCATTTTCGTGAAGTGTGAGAAAATTTAAGAATCAAAGAGTATTTTGCTCTTGCTGAAAAACCTTTTTGAGAAATACTTTCTGAAATATCTCAACGACTCAGATATCTCTTAGACCTAAAAAAATCTCTCCGAAATTAAAAAAGGAAAAATATAAAAATGTGTTCAAAGAAATAAAAAACAGAAGCTTCACTTCTGTTTTTTTATGAGTCAAGTTCTATCTGTACTATTTCTGCATTATTTTCTTTCATAAACTCAGCCACTCCATCTCCATAGTGATGTTTGTATTTACTCGCAAATACGATTCGCTTTATCCCTGCTCCCACCATATGTTTTGCACAGTTGAGGCATGGTTCTAAGGTACAGTAAAGCGTTGCTCACTCTATTTTTTGACCCTGTCTTGCTGCCCAAAGTACTGCGTTCATCTCAGCATGTATCTCATGAGCTGCTGACCAATCATGATGTTCTGGAGTATAGAGTCCTTTCCAATAATCATGACAGTTGATATATCCTGCTGGAGTTCCATTGTAGCCAGTAGAGATGATACGATTATCTTTGACGATGAGAGCTCCTACATGCGTCGAAACACATTTAGAACCAGTCGAGATTTCTTTCGCGATTCTCAAAAAGTTTTTATCTGTCAGCATACTATTTTCTAAAAAATATAAAACTTATTTCAATCTCTCAACTACTACTTCCCAATCCACAATATTCCAAAAATTATCTACAAATTTTGCTCTATCATTTCGATAGTCTATGTAGTAACTATGCTCCCACACATCAAGCCCGAGAAGTGTTTCTCCTCCAAGAGTGAGGGGATTTTCCGCATTTGGTGAGCTATATATTTCAAGGATATCTCCCTTTTGCACGAGCCAAACCCAACCAGAACCAAAACGAGAAAGTGATTCTGTCTTGAATTTCGCCTTCATCTCATCAAAACCTCCAAAACTTTTTTCTATCATATCTGCGAGTTTTCCTTTTGGAGATGATCCATTATTTATTTTGAGAGTATTCCAAAAAAGATTATGATTCCAGATTTGTGCTGCATTGTTAAAGATTCATCCAGAAGAAGTTTTGATTATTTCTTCGAGGTCAAAAGATTCAAAACGAGTTCCAGCGAGAAGTTCATTGAGTTTATTTACATACGTTTGATGATGTTTTCCATAGTGATACTCCAGGGTTTCTTGCGATATATATGGCTCAAGAGCAGTCAGCGAATACGGAAGTTTCATAAGTTCTATATGCATAATCAAAAAGTAAGAAAATAATAAATATGCTCAGTATATCTGCCTCATAAGAGAGGTCAAGAAGAAGCAAAAAAAAACTTAAAAATACTTTTGAAAAAATAGCTTTTTTCAATACAGTTAACAGGCTAAAACTTAACCTTTATTAAGCGTGTTTTTTAAGAAGAAAAAAATAAACTCCAGTTCACAAAAAATCCAAAAACTTCCTCTCTTTCTCGGAACTCTTTGAGTGATGTGTATTCTCTTTCTTGGGACGATCGTCGTTCAATGAATGAATACTCTCAATTTTCAAATATTTGATTTTGCAAGTTCTTCCTGATCACTCTCGTTTTTTTCAGGAGATGCAGATGCTGATAAGCAAAATAAAGATATGACCTATATACTCATCGCTGGACGAGGAGGAGGAAACCATGATGCTCCAAATCTCACAGATACGATTATATTAGCTGGGCTCAATAAGAAAAATGAGACCATTACTCTTTTTTCTCTTCCTCGAGATCTCTATGTAAAACATCCTGAAGGGAACCGTTATGGAAGAATCAATCAAATTTATGAAAGCTATATCTGACTAGGAGAAGATGCTGCGATGAAGCGACTCGGAGAAAAAGTAAGCGAAATAACTGGAAAACCTATCGATTTTTATGTAAATATAGATTTTCAAGGATTCATCCAGATAATAGATGCCCTTTGAGGAGTAGAAGTCACTCTTGAAAACAACTTTGCAGACTACGAATATCCCGATGGAAATAGAGGATATAAAACTTTTATCCTCAAAAAATGAACGTGGATACTCGATGGAGAAGTAGCACTTATGTATGCTCGAAGTCGACATTCTACCAGTGATTTTGATAGATCTCTCAGACAACAAGTGATTATCAACGGACTCAAAGAAAAAGCAGGAGAACTTGGATATCTCAAAGATAGAAAAAAAATACTTGAGCTGTATAACATCTTTAAAGAGTATGTTGTTACCGATCTTTCTCTCTCTGATATGGTGCGTCTTGGGCTTATGGTAAAATCTTGGGATAACTCTCAAACTCTTAGCTTCAATCTCAACTATGAGTGTGGACAAGTAGAGTGTAGTCCTGGAGCATTTTTATACGTTCCTGAACGAGACCTTTTTGGAGGAGCAAGTGTACTTCTTCCTCAGGGAGCAAGTATATCAAAAATAAGTTATTATGACGATATTCAAAAATTTTCAAACTTGATTTATGATGAGAGTACTATGTTTCTCGAAAAGCAAAATATTGCCATTTATAATAATTCAAAAAAAGTAGGTCTTGCAAGAAATTTATGAGATATACTTCGACCATTTGGTTTTTTGGTAGAAGTGATGACAACTCCAAAAGAAGAACTCTCTACAGAAAGTTTGGAAAAATCAATTTTGTATTATAATACACTTGACTCTGATGATTCTACTCTTCTCGCACTTCAAAAGTTTTTGAATATAGAGATGAAAGAAACTGAGACTCCTGTTTATAGTGGTTCTGGAACTCATATAGAAATTATTCTAGCAGACACTACTAGCTTCTAACTTTTTATTATTATGGCATTTCAAAAAAAACACGTTTTACGAGAAACTCCGAAAAGCTATCAAAAAAGAAACTATAAGAGAGTTTCTTCTCTTCACCAAGATGACAAAGCTATCAAAAAAACTTTTTGGAGTATGACTCGTCGTATTCTCATAGGAACGTTTATCGTTTTTTGTCTTGGTTTAGGGATTTTATATCAAAAAATAATTGCTCCTCTCCCTTCGATAGAAGAGCTCGAAAATCTCAAAATCTCAGAAGCATCCACGATATATGATCGTGAATGAAACGAACTGTATAGTATTTTTGAAGAAAAAAGACGATATGTCACTTACGAAAATATTAGTAAAAATATGGTAAATGCCATCGTCGCAGGAGAAGATAAACGATACTGGGAAAATCCTTGAGTGGATTTTGTCTGACTTTTACGTGCATTTCTCTATGGAATCATAGGAAAAAATGAAGGTTTTGGAGGAACTTCTACGCTCACTCAACAACTCATACGAAATACTATTATCGAAAATAGAAGTTCGAGTGAATCTATTTTTGAAAAAATCGAACGAAAAATCAAAGAGATTTATCTCGCTTTTAAACTTACAAACGGAGTTTCAAAAGAAAAAATACTGGAACTTTATCTCAATAAGATTTCCTATGGAAGCAATGCGTATGGGATAGAACAAGCAGCGAAAACATTTTATGAAAAAAGTGCAAAAGATGTGACCGTACTTGAAGCATCTATGCTGGCATCTCTTCCGAAATGACCAAGTTATTATTCTCCTTATAACCATTTTGATAGGTTGGTAGGATATATCTATGTGTATGAAAATGATGATAGCGAAAATGCTATCAATATCATTACTCCTGCTTCCATAGAAGAACAGAAAGACTCAGTTGATATGCTCAAACGATTTATAAAAGATCTCAAAGCAGAACGTTTTTCTGAGTCAAAACTTCTCCTGTGTGGTATAGCAAAAGAAAAAGTAAAAGAAAATATTTCTGTAGATGCTGATGGATGTAGTGTGAGTGGATATGCTGAACTTCTTACTCTTTTAAGTAGTATTAAGATACAAAATGGAGAAAAAACAGTAGAGTATGAAGTTGGACGAAAAGATTTTATCCTCGGACGTATGCTCGAAGATGGGTATATCACCTTTGATGAATATAAAGAAGCTCTTCTCAAAGGAATAGGATTTGAGTTTAAAATCTATAAAGAAGATATCAAGGCTCCTCATTTTGTATTTTATGTTCGAGAATATCTTGAGAAAAAATATGGAAAAGACCTCCTTGAAAAAGGAGGGCTCAAGATATATACTTCTCTTGACCCAAAACTTCAAGCAGAAGCTGAAAGAATCGTAGAAGAAAAATGAGCTCAAAATGAAGCACGTTTTGCAGCTCAAAACGCGACTCTCGTATCTCTCAATAATGAAACTGGAGAAATACTTGCGATGGTTGGATGACGTGATTATTTCGATGAAGAACATAAGGGAAATATCAATATGGCTACAGCTGCATTGCAACCTGGTTCATCGTTTAAACCTTTTGTCTATGCTCTTGCAATAGATCAAGAAGTAATAGGAAGTAAAACTCCTGTCTATGATCTCAAAACTACCTTTCCAGGAAGCTATACTCCAAAAAACTTTGATGGAAGCTTTATGGGAAAGATGAACGTTTCTACAGCTCTCAATTATTCACGAAATATACCAGCTATAAAAATGTTTTTCTTAGCAGGAGGAGAAGAGAAAATCATAGAATTTATGGAAAAACTCGGTATCACTTCTATACGAAAATTCCGTGATGACTACACGATTTCTTCTGGAACACAGTATAGTTATGGAGCTTCTATGGCTCTTGGAACAGTTATGATTAGCCCGCTTGAGATGGCTCAAGCCTATAGTGTTTTTGCAAACTTAGGGTACAAAAAAGACTTAGTCCCTGTTATCAAAGTACTCGACGCAAAAGGACTCGTAGTAGAAGAGTTTAAACCAGAGTGAAACACTGGTATCGAAGCTATAGATCCTGCAACAGCTTATATTATCAATAAAATCCTTTCAGACAGCAGTTCACGACCGAGTGGATGGAACGCATTTATCACTCTTACAGGAAGACCTGTTGCTTCAAAAACAGGAACATCAACGAAACAGTCATCAAAAGATGGGACTACGATCTATCCTCGAAATCTCTGGACTATAGGGTATACTCCTCAGATCACTACCGTAGTATGGGCAGGAAATACAGATGGAAGCACGGTAAATCTTTCTGGAGATGGACTCAACGCTGCTGGACCAATTTGGAGAGATTTTATGAACTTTGCCCACAAAGGACTTCCAGTACTCGATTGGAAGCGACCAACAGGAGTCAAAGAAGTTTCTATCTCAAAAATATCTGGGATGCTCGCTCCTGAATGACTTGATGCAAAGTTTATCCTTTCCTCTCTTTTCATCAATGCTCCACAAAGCTATGACGAGAGTCTCAAAGCAGTTCAAGTAGATCTTATGTGTAACGGAGCTGTCAGTGACTCAACTCCTCTCTCTGCTATCGGAAATGTAAACCTGCTTGCTTTGCACTCAGAGCGCCCCAATGACCCAGCTTGGGAACTTCCGGTTCAGAGCTGGGTGAGCAATGGATGATACAAAGAAGAAATAGGGGAAGTAGGAAACTTTATCACCACTCTCAATAAAAATACTTGTGAGAGAACTAGACTTGCAGGAAGTATAGAAGTAGGGGCAAGTATAAAAAACGGAGACACTTTTGTAAATGGATCAAACTATATAGAAATCGCTTATAAAAGTGAATCCCCTATAGCAAAACTTGAGATTCTTCTCGGAGAAAAAATCATCAAACAAATCGATATAGAAAATCAAAAACAAGGAACTTATGTAGGAGATATCACTATACCAGCAGGAACCATAGGAAATCAAGATCTCGTAATTCGAGCTATAGATAATGAGTATTATTCTCAAGGAACTTCTTATACTATTAATGTTGTAAAACGGGATGCGGATAATCCTGTGATTACTCTTACTAATCCCGTAGATAAGAATATTTCTCTCTATGTATGAGACTTTTTTAATCTCAGGTGATCGGTTACCGATCGCAGCAATGTGAGATCTATCAACATCTATATCGATGATACTCCTGTAAAAATAGGACTCCAAGGAAGAGAATTCACTCAAGAAATAGGAGGTCCTGATCTCAAAGCAGGAAGCTATACTCTCAAAATAGAAGCTGTTGATATGGATTTTAATATCGGAACCGAAGAAGTAAAACTTACAGTTCTTGAGAAATAAATTTTTCTCCTAAAAAAATACGACGCTCAGATTTGAGCGTCGTATTTTTTGTTTATACCTATTTTAATTTCTTATCAAGAGTTTCTAACTAATCAGAACCATCTAAGTATAACAAATAAGTTTTCTAAAACTCATTTGTTATTTCGTATAAATACTTCATCAATGGAATCAAAGAATTTCTAGCACAGATTAAAGTATCTGATTCATAATTTTTTTCATAATCTAGTTCATTTAAAAAAGCAATACATGATTTTCTTACTCAAAGTAAGACTATATCAATTTCATTTTTAGTTCAGTTAGTTAGTATATAATTATTTATTATATCATCGAAATCTGTTTTCCATATATCTATATTTTTAATGGAAGAACTTCCATCAAGTATATCAACATAACGTATTAAACAGACTATAAGAAGGAAGTTATGTGTAATAGGAAAAAGTTCCTTGAAAGCAAAATTATTTATATACAGTAAAAAATCATTGTTATAAAATTCATATGTTTCCATATCTCATAATAAGTAATCATATTCCTCAAAATCTTTTATTAAATTATTTATAGCTTTTTGAAAGGGGTTTTTCATAGTAATATAGATATATATTTATAATTTATTTATGTGGATTTCAGTGTATTCCTGTTTTAGATTCATGTACTTGCACTTTTGTTTCTAATGGATCATTTCATACTTATTTATTTGTTTCATATATTTTCTTATTTGCTTGCCCTTTAAAAGAAGTTCACTTTTCAAATGCTTCTCTAGTAAGTCTGTCTGCTTCTTCGGGATTTTTCCATGTAGACTTACTTTCTCATTTTGTAAGTGACTGTATATATTCTTTAGTTCATTGAATATGTTTATTTTGTTTTTGAATACTAATCTTTATTTTTCCAACAGCATCCAATCATTTATCTATCTTTTTTATTTTTTTTATAGGATTTAAAAAGTTCACAGGGTTCAAAGTATCTTTGAGCATATTTTCTCCTCAGATAACTAAGTATTGATCTCAAATTATTTTCCCATATCAAATTCATCATGTTGCCACTATAGTATCTACTGCTGTATCCCACCATTCTCAATTAGAATCTGTATATGTTAACGGATTATTTCATACATAACTATAAGCATTTAGTTTTTGTGGTTCTTTTAGACTAGATACTCCTCTTTCTGTATAACCAACCTCCCAAAATACGTTGTCTATACTCTCAAATCTTCCGATTTTATTATCATAGTATCGTGCTTCAAAGTACTATAAATTTGATTTAGTATATAGTTTATTTTGTAAAATTACTTTTTTACTTTATTTTTAATTTTTATGTAAACAATTTTATCATTAATATCAAAACCTATTTTAATTCTTCAAAATAAAGTATTTTTTTCGTCATATAATATATTATTATTATTATACTCATAAAATACTTTATTTTTTTCAAAAATTATTTTAGTTTCTTTTAAATCTTGGTGAAAAGAAATTAACGGGGTATCTAAAAAATCGTTAGAAATTATTTCAATTCATATTACTCTGAAATCTAATGAAATATCAAAATTAATACATTCTTGTTTTATTTTTAGTGGATCACAACAATATGTAAAATCTATAATAGATTTTACTCATAAGTTAATATATAAGCTTCCTGATTCTTTATCAAAAATAGTTTTCATTATTTAATAGTGTTTTTTAGATTATTTATATAGTTTTCACTAACTTTATTTATTACCGTTGTAATACCATTATTTCCTTTTCATACAAATATATTAGAAGATTTATTATAAAATCATTCTTGAGTATAACCGTTCTTAATATAATTAAATTTCTCTCCCTCATTTATTGTGTTTTGGAGCTGCTTACTTGAAATATTTCTTTCTATCATCCTTTCTGATGCATGTTTTGTAATAGATATATTTCATTGTGTTGTCTTAACTACTTTTATTTCTTTAGAAATCTTTCAAGCAAGTCATAAAGCCCTTAATGTTTGTTTAGTACCTGG
>JAYTJZ010000080.1:0-9436 GCA_043730605.1 Candidatus Altimarinota bacterium | reverse complement strand
CGAGTTTCGGTATAATGTAAGAATAAAATGATGAAATCTAAACTTAATTATACAACAATTACTCATAAAATTTAACAGTTAACTGGGGAAGACCCTTTGTTATTATAATAAATACTTATTTACTAAATTATATTTTTATGAAAAAAATAATTTTGTTCTCAGGATTCATGCTTCTCATTATTCTGGCTTCTTGTACTTCTCCTACTATAAATCCAGAAGCTCCTGTTGCTGATGTTATCTTACAGGAAGAAACAATGATGAAAGACGATACGATGATGGATAAAAATGAGGACAGTATGATGAAGGATGAAACAATGATGGATAAAACTGAGGATACAATGATGAAAGAAGATACTATGATGGATAAAATGGATGAAGCAATAATGAAAGACGATTCGATGATGGAAAAGACGGAAGATACTATGATGGAAAAATGAAGTTATACAGCATATAGTTCTGATATGCTCGGAAAGACAGAAAATACAGTTGTATTTTTTCATGCAAATTGGTGTCCAAGCTGTAGAGCAGCAGATGCTGGTATTACTTGAGGAATAGTTCCTGAAAATCTCACTATCCTCAAAGCTGACTATGACTCTGAGACAGAGCTCAAGAAAAAATATGGAGTCACTTCTCAACATACTTTTGTACTTGTAGATGCACAAGGAGAACTGATCAAAAAATGGGCTGGAGGTACAACCGTAGACTCTATCGTTGAGAAACTTTAAAAAAATTCCTATCTTGAATTCTTTCCTTTGATTTCAAAGGAAAGAGGCTACAATTTTAGCCCTTCTCCTTTTTTATAAAAGGAGAAGATTCAGATGAGGAATAATATTTATTTCTAAATCTTCTCTATGCTCTTACTCTTGCTTGCATTTTTTTCTGGAATCCTCACGGTACTTGCTCCCTGTGTTCTTCCACTGCTTCCTATTATTTTAGGAAGTTCACTTGGAACAAAAGAAAAAAAATATATTCCATGGATCGTGATACTTTCACTCTCACTTTCGGTATTTTTATTTTCACTGCTTCTCAAAACTACTACTCTTTTTCTTGATGTTCCTTCTAGTTTTTGGAAATACCTTTCAGGATGAATTCTTATCATTTTAGGTATCGTGACGATATTTCCGAAAATATGGAAGTATAGTAGTACAAAAATATGATTTTCTCAGAAAAGTAACTCTCTTTTGGGAGATGCTTCGCAAAAAGAAGGGATGTTGAAATATGTATTTCTCGGAGCTGCACTTGGTCCAGTTTTTAGCTCATGTAGTCCTACATATTCTCTGATTCTTGCGATTATCCTTCCTGCTTCTTATATTTTCTGACTGCTTGCACTTTTTTTCTATATTCTTGGACTTGCAAGTATTCTCGGGCTTATCGCATTTTTTGGACAAAGGTTTTCTGCAAAACTCAAGTGGGCTGCAAACCCAAAATGATATTTTCAAAAATTTCTTGGGGTAATGTTTCTTCTCATCGGTCTTTCTATTATCACTGGTTTTGATAAAAAAATAGAAGCAAAAATGCTGGATTTAGGTATTCTCAATACTACAAATTTTGAACAAAATATCATAGAGAGACTTGATACGAAAAAATATGAAACACTCCAAGAAGTACCACAGAAAAAAATAGGATTTTTCACCACCGAGCAAAATACTTGTACTGGCTGAGTGTGTAAGAAACAAGATATTCCAAATACTCCAGATATGCCACTGGGAACTCCAGCTCCAGAACTTACTGGACTCACCAACTGGATCAATAGTCCTGAAATATCTTCTCTGCAAGAACTCCGATGAAAAGTGGTGATGATAGATTTTTGGACTCTTGGGTGTATCAACTGTATCAATACGCTCTCTCATACTCAAAAAATGTATGAAATCTATAAAAATGATGGATTTGTAATACTCGGACTTCATGCTCCAGAATTTTCTTATGAACAAAAGCTTGAAAATCTTCAAAAATCTGTGATACAGTATGGACTCACTTTTCCTATCGCGCAAGATAATGACTTTGCCACTTGGAGAGCCTACGGAAACAAATATTGGCCAGCATTTTACCTCATCGATAAAACAGGGAATATACGATATACTTTTTTCGGTGAAGGGAAGTACGAGGAAAAAGAAAAAGCGATACAGGAACTACTCGCTGAATAACTCTTTCCTGAATCCAGTACCATAACACAAAACCCTTTCCTGAATCCTTTCCCTTTTCAAGGGCAAGGGGCTACATCTAATTATCTAATACATGGTGAATATGAAAAAAAAATCTAAGCTACTTCTTTATATCCTTCTCTTTATCGTATCAGTTCTTTGAGCTTCGAGACTTTTTGGATATAACTTGATTTCTATCGCTTCTGGAATTATTGCAGGATCGACAAAAGTTCCTCAGTCTGTTTCTGTAGATCCAAAAGATATTTCCTCTGCCTATTTTGCAGCTGGATGTTTTTGGTGTGCTGAGTCTTCGTTTGAAAAATATGCAGGAGTTATCGATGCCGTGAGTGGCTATGCTTGAGGAAGTGAAGGAGCTCCGAGCTATGAGCTCGTTTCGAGTGGAACTACAGGACATCGAGAAGCTGTAAAAGTAGTCTATGACGCAAGTCGTATTTCCTACGACGACCTTTTACAGATATTTTGGAGAACAGCAAATCCTACGGATGCAGAGGGGCAATATGTAGATCGAGGATTTCAATATACATCAGCTATTTTTTATAGTACCGAGCAAGAAAAAAAGATGGCAGAAGACTCAAAAATAGCTCTCGCAAAAAGTGGAAGATTTCAAAAAGAGCTTGTTACTCCGATTCTCGCATTTACGACTTTTTATCCTGCAGAAGACTATCATCAGAACTATTACAAGGTAAATCCTGTAAAGTACAATCTCTACACCAATGGTTCAGGAAGAAAGCAGTTTTTGGAAACAACGTGGGGAGCAGACTTGCACTATGAGCTTCCAACAGAGCGAGATCTCAAGTCTCAACTCACTCCACTGCAATACCAAGTGACCCAAAACGCAGCGACTGAACCAGCATTTCAAAATGAATATTGGGATAATAAGCAAGCAGGGCTTTATGTAGATATCATAGACGGAACTCCACTTTATAGCTCACTCGATAAGTATGATTCTGGAACAGGGTGGCCAAGTTTTACGAAGCCTCTCGCTCTTGAAAATATTAGTTTACACGAAGATAATACGATTTTTTCAAAACGAACTGAAGTCAAAAGTGCTTCAAGCTCAGCACATCTCGGGCATGTCTTCGATGACGGACCAAAAGATACAGGAGGACTTAGGTATTGTATGAACTCTGCTGCGATGAGATTTATCCCTCTTGTAGATCTCGAAAAAGAGGGATATAGGGAATATGTAAAACTATTTTCTCAGTAAAGGTCGAGTTGCAAGTATTATAGTCTTTCAATCATTCTCATATTCTGTGTAAGTGTATACCAGATCAGTAACTCAATCATTCTGTGGGTCAAATAGAGCCAAGTAGTTTGCATTATTTGGTAGTTGAAAACTATCAATGACTTCCTTAGTCTCTCTATCATTTATTGTATATAAAAAATCTATTATTGAGTATCAATACCCTCATCAAATTTTATCTATCCAGTAAATGGCACTACTATTTTTTCCTATTTTTATAATATAATATTGGTCAGTAATAAGTTCTAAATAATATTTTAGATGTTGAGCTTGAGGGAAAACATTCACTAGTTCAGGATTTATATTTCATTCTCCCAAGTTATAGTCTGTATTTCATTCTATTAAATCATAGTCTATATTTCATTCTATAAAACTAGAAAAACAGTTTTCTATATTATCTCCATCTATTTTTGTAGTTTCATTAATTTTACAAGAATTCAATAAAGATATATCATCCTTATATATAGTAATCTTTTTATCATAGTTTCATGTTATACTTATTTTAACTAACTCGGTTTCATCTCAGAAAAACTCAGGATTTTTTCATAAGTACTGGCTTTTAAGTGATTCCATAACTTTCATAGATTTTTCATATTGGTAGCTATTGTATCAAAAATCACATACAAAAAATATCAATAATAAAGCAATAATTATGGATATTCATCTGAGAAAAAAAGAAAAATGTTTTTGAAAATCTTTTTTATAAATGATACGGTACTCCATATATGCATTTATAGCGAAAGCAGGAATAGTTACAATAAGTATCAAACCTATATATCCCACCATTATCCATCAACATGCTTCTCATGAACACATATTTGTATCAGATATTCATATCAAAAATATAAATAATAAGAATAGGAGCGTAGTACTGATAGTATTGATGAAAATTACTTTTTTTCTTCCTTGAATTTCATCGTGAGACATTTTTAAAGTAATAAAACTCCTAAAAAATTGTAATAATAAAAACGCGCATAAAGGAACAGTTATAAAAAATATTTCTGAATCAAGGATTTGAAAATCGAGATATTGTAAAAAGTCCTTTAGTATTTGCATTTTTTCTTGTTTATAAAAGTATTATGGTATTGAAAGTATATATGTGAAATCCATTATTTAAAAGTATTTTGAATTTTTCCAAATATTTCACACAATAAGAGAGTAGTTTATTTTTTCATTTTCCTCTTATGAAAATACTTGCTCTTCTCTTCTCCCTTCTCTTGCTTGCTTCTTGCGTAACGAAGACGGTTGCTCCGACGGATGAAGTCGTAGAAGAAAATACGAACTTTGTCGATAGCTACGTCGATACCCTTGAAACGAGTGTTTCTGATGCTCGGGATGTGGCAAATACGATGAATCAGAAGCAGTGAGAGTTGGAGAAGGGGTTGGAGGGAGTGGAGTAGATTTTTTCAATCTAAGCTTTTTTAATCACTAATTTGATTTTTTTCATAAAATAATTTTTTGATTCTATCAAATCTTTTTTCTATAAAACTTATATACATTTCTATTTGATTTTCATTAAAGTTTTTTGAAAAATTCAGATCGTCTCTGTTACAAAATATTCTGTTACTTTCAATTTCTTCTAAAATACTATCAACTTCATTTTGTCATAGTCTACCTTTAATTATTGATTCATCATAAAATTCATAGAAAGTTTTATCTCATTTTTCTCTATTTTTTTCTTTTTCTATTAGACATAAATTTCAAATAGCACTAATTGGTAGTCATTCGTCATTCAACATTTTTCCAGCAATTATTTTTAACCTCGCAACTGGACATAAATGTTCAATTTCGAAGTCATTTTTTAAAACTTCGTGTTGACTAAGTAATCTTCAATATATATATTTAAAAATCAAAATAGATGATGGGCTTGGATTAACACGATTTCTTTCTTTTTTTTGTAACTCGGATATTTTAAATTCATTAAAAACTCATTCCCAAGATTCTTTACTAATTCTATCTTCGTAAGTTTTATTTTTTACTAATTCGTTAGCTTTAGAGTCTCCAGTTCAACTCCAATATCATCTTAATATATGAAAAAGATAATGAAAAGGAATATTTTGTCTCAAAAGTTTTTCTTTTTCTTTCCAATCATTTTTTTGCTCAAAAGTCTTATTATTATATTTTGAATTAAATATTTTTCCTATAATTGAAACAATTTGTAATTCTGTATGATAAATATTCGTCATTCTTCATGCTTTAGAGTTTGCTTTTATTCAAATATAAGGCTGTAATATTCACCATGCAATTTCTACAGAATCTTCCATAGCAGTGGAAAAAAAGTTTATATCTATATTATTGTCTTTAATATGTTTGGGTAATCAATCCATTTTTTTAATGTCTTCTCATAAGCAAAGTGCTCATAGATTAAATCAAATTGAATCAGTATCATTTCAGTTCTTAGTTACTTCAAATAGTTTTAAATTAAACTTATCTGTTAGATGTTTTCATAATCAAAAAAAGTATTCAAAGTAATTAAATTTAGAGGTATCATCTATATCATCAGGTTTTTCTAATATGAGTCAATCTTTTTCTAAAGATTGATATTTTTCTTTTATTTTCTTAATTATATCTTTATTCAATATATTAATATAATAATCTGAAAGACTCCAAGTTGCTGCATAAACTTGATATTTCGAAAGTTGAGTTCATCAATGATTAAGTTTTTCAAATATTATTGGTAAATTTGATATATCTCCTGTATATATAAGTATTGGGATTTGTTGAAAATCTATACTAGCTTGGTCTTTTATGTTTGTAAAACTTGAATCGAGATTTCTTAAAAGTTCTTCATATTCATGACGACTCAATTCAATTCATAGACTATCTTCAGTAAATTTTGTGAGTATTTTAGGGTCGAACTTTTTAGTTACTTCAAATCATTCTAATTCATTCAGCCATAGTTTTACAATATTAACTATTTTGACATCTAATCATTCAATAACTACATGTTTTTTAAAGATACTAAATATATTTTGAAATATTCATTCAGGTAAATCTTCAAAATCTAAAAAAGTAGTAGGCTTATCTAGATAATTTTTTAATGTTGTTGACCTCTGTAGTCAGTCAATTAAATGGTAAATATCTATATCATTTTCATTTCGAGCTTTGTACAAAAGCATAGCTCAAATTGGGAATCATTTTTTAATGGAAGATATTAATTCTTTTTGTTGTTTTTTAGACCATACTAAATTTCTTTGATATGTTGGAATTTTAATGAGTCTCTTTTTACTTGATACTCCGTTTCTAGCTTCAACCAGTTCTTTTACTGTCCATGTTTGGACATCAGTACTAGATCATTGTAATTTTTTAGAATCCATATTATTAAAATAATTCAAAATAAATTTTTATTTCTAAATAGATCTTATTACTTATTATTATCAAGTAAAGTAAAATTTGTAAAATAAAAAACTCGACTATCAATAGAATATTTGAAAAATAGAAGCCTTTGAAGATATGTTAGAATTTATAGAAAAGATTTGAAAATAATTTCCCACCTTATCATGCACGAACACCTCTTCATCTTCAAAAAACTCACATAAAAAAAGGGGCCTAAGCCCCAAGATGTTTGAAGGCAAGTATGCATGCATAGATGAAGCCGATAACTCCAAGTATGAGCATAAATGCCTTGTCGCGTTCTTTTTGTTTTCGTCTTCTTCTGGCACTCATAAGAGCCTCCGTGTTTGTGAAAGAGATATGTATTATAGGTATATATCTATAAAGTCAATATTTAGAAAAAAAGAGGAAATAATTGCCTCTTTTTAGTCGTGTGATTTTTCCTCTCTCAACTCTTGCTTCCTGAGAAACGCGATATTTCGTATATGCATAAAAAATGCTTTTTCTGGAGATTCTTGAACATGAATCTTTCCAAGATATTCGTCTATGTCGTGTACTATCCTCGCACAATCAAAAATAGTACAGTTTGTGAGTTGATACTCTGCTTTCATGTAAGTATCGATATCGGTATATCTTCATCGAGAAGCGATGATGCTTCGAAAAACTGCAAGTAATACTTTTGAGATATACTCGTATCCGATACCTGAAACTCAGCGAATATTGTAATCAACTCTGCGAGAATACGCTTCGGTAACTCGTGCAAGGTGAGCTTTTTCGTCAAGACCTGGTTGAGAAGTAATTTTTTCAGAAGTGGTGGATGAAAAAGGAAGAATAGTAGCACTCATAATCTCGCAAAAATATATAATAACATTATTTAAGCTATAATATCTTTTGAGTCAAACATTTTTCTTCTTTTTTTCACTTTTTATACTGCTCTTTCTATATTTTTCTCAAACTCTGAGTATACTCTCTCATATATATTATTTTTCATCTTATCTATGCCAACACTTACTTCTCGAAATCCGTATACTGGAGATATCAATAAAACATACGAAACACTTACACCCGAAGAAATAACAGGCAAAATAGAACAGGCACACGAAGCGTTTCAAAACTGGAAACATACGAGTTTTGCAGAGCGAAAAATGTTGTTTTATAAACTGGCAGATATCATCGATGCTGACAGAGAACAGGCAGCTTTGCTGCAAACACAAGAGATGGGAATGCTTCTGGGGAGCTCACTCAAAGGAATGCAGTCTACTGGAAAACTCATTCGCTGGTTTGCTGATGCTGCAGAGTGATACCTCGCTCCAGAAGAATTTGAGCAACAGGGAACAAAAGGAAAATATATCTATGATCCACTGGGAGTCATCTATGGTATCGGTCCGTGGAACTTTCCTTTTAACCAGATTCTTCGAGCAGCAGTTCCAAATATCATGGCAGGAAATACACAACTCTATAAACATGCAAGTAATGTACCGATGTGTGCTGAAAAGATAGAACAGTGGTTTTTGGAAGCAGGTTTTCCTGTCGGAGTGTACCAAAATATCTTTATCTCAGCAAGTGACTCAGAGTCTCTCATCGCACATCCTCATGTTCGAGGAGTCAATCTCACGGGAAGTGAAACGGCAGGAAAAACAGTGGGAGCTCTCGCTGGAAAATATCTCAAACCCTCAGTGCTCGAGCTCGGAGGAAATGATGCTTTTTTGGTGCTAGATCATAGTGATACCAAAAAAATGGCACAGGAAGCAAGTATGGCTCGTATCGCCAATGCGGGGCAAAAATGTAACTCGAGTAAGAGATTTATCGTTTTGGAAGCATACTATGATACCTTCGTAGAAGAGATGTGAAAATATATGAACTCACTTCGATGGGGAAATCCTCTCGATGCTGAAACGCAACTTGCTCCTCTGGCACGACCTGATCTCGTAGAAGAAGTCGATGCTCAAGTACAAATGACGCTTTTTCAAGGAGCTCGACTCATATGTGGAGGAAAAAAACTGGGGGAACGATGACAGTTCTATGCTCCGACGGTGCTTGCTGATGTGACTCCTGCTATGTGTAGCTACCAAGAAGAAGTGTTTGGTCCTGTTGCCAGTATTATCAAGTCTTCTAGCGTAGAAGAGTCTATCGCACTTGCGAATAACTCTCATTTCGGACTCTCTGCCTGTGTCTATGGAGACGATATCGCAGAGTGTAGAAAAGTGGCAGAAAGCCTCGAAGCAGGGATGATTTTTATCTCTGCTCCTGCAGGAAGTCAGGCACATCTTCCTTTTGGAGGAGTCAGAAAATCTGGATATGGAAAAGAAAATGGACCAGAAGGACTGCGAGCATTTACCAATAAAAAAGTCATCGTATATTAAGAAAATTATTTTCTCATCTCAAACATATCTTTTGCTTTTTTAAGCTTTTTTTGGAATCTATTATAGCATATAAATATTTACTTTAAAATATAAACATACTTAGTCAAATATTTTTTTCAAAAAGCAAGTTGCGTTTTTTGAACTTTTGAGCAAAATACTGCCAATATATTTGATTTTTTAAAAGTAAAATATGCCAATTCTTGAAGTAAAAAATGTTGTAAAGAAACTCGCAAAAAAAGAAGTCTTGCATGGAGTGACTTTTGCAGTAGAAGCTGGAGAAATCTATGGATTTCTTGGTCCAAATGGAGCAGGGAAGACTACGACGATGAAGTGTA
>JAYTJZ010000079.1:0-3260 GCA_043730605.1 Candidatus Altimarinota bacterium | reverse complement strand
T
This sequence comes from Candidatus Altimarinota bacterium, assembly GCA_043730605.1. Taxonomy (GTDB): domain Bacteria; phylum Patescibacteriota; class Gracilibacteria; order BD1-5; family UBA6164; genus JAACSU01. The sequence continues at coordinate 3,259 of JAYTJZ010000079.1, read as the reverse complement.
CAACTGGGGAAGACCCAAAAATAATATGAAATTATACTTTAGAAGAGAGGAATATATGAAGATGATTTTGATGACCATGAAATAATTATATTGCAATTTGTACAAATTATAAAAAATGCTCTGAATGGAATGTAAAGTGAATCCAATTCAAAGATAAAAAAATCTATAGTTACTTTTCTCCTGTTATGTATTCAATAGAGGAAATGCTATCTATTTTTAAAGATAGTACTTACTCAATTTTTGATGATGGACTTTATTATACTCTTAATTGAGATATTAATAATGCAAGAATATTCGGAATTTTTACCCAAGAATCCATGAATTTTTATTCAATTAATGATTTAAAACAACTTCCACAAGAACAACAAAAGATTCTACTTGAACTGAAGGATAAACCGAGATTTATTTTTGAGTAAATAGAAAAGGCTCTTTAACATTCTTGTAAAGATACGATTAAACAACTTATAAATAATTTGTAATATTTTATGAAAATAAAAAAAACCTATGGCGTATATTTTTTTAGTATCTGTATTATTTGTGTCGTTATCTTTATTAGTAGTACGTATTGATTTATCTTATCATGACGCTGATAAGTGAAAAATCTTTGATTTGAAAGATGATTTTTCTTTCATTAAAGATACTTCTTGAAAGAATTGAACTTGCGATATAATTTGTCCAGTATATAGATGATTCCCATTTCCTATGAGACAAAATGATCCAGTACTCCATGAGGATATGAGGTGGAAAGAGATTAATATACTATATAATCTTTTTCTGTTTTTCTTTCTTATAGTATATATAACATATTTTTTTTATGCAATAAATAAGGCCTTTTATATTTTTCGAAAATCATAGATTCCTCTACCAAAAAGACAGTGGAGATGAAAGTATAGCAAACCTGCGTATCTCAAGTACTACTCATACAGGAACCATCTCTGTTACGTGAGTACACTACGGACAAACCGAGTTCACTATTAAAGATCAGTATTTTCAAACAGCGAGATTTACAGCTCGAGTCGAAGATACGATTCTCGAACTTTCGCACGAAGAACTCATACTTAATAGCTCAAACTCAGAGTATATCTCAGCAAGAGAAAGTTATCTGGGAATTAAGAGCTTTACGAAATCCAATGAGAATATCCGAGTGGTACGAAAACTCCTCGAAGATGGACAAGAAGTGCTCGAAGTAATTCCAGAACAAGCAGGAGAAACGATACTTACAGTCTATGATAACCAAGATAATGTAGATACGGTGAGAGTGATAGTAGGGGGAAGTGGAAATGTATGAGGAGAGACGGGAACGGGGAGTACGGGAAGTGGTTGAGTAGTTCCTCCAACTGATGCAGAACTTCTAGAGATAGAAACAGATATTCAATGAATACTAAGAGATTTAGAATTAGAATGAATAAATATTTCATCAGAAAATATTGAGATTAATAGTGCAGAAAATGCTTTTAGATGTGAAGATAAAGATTCTAAAAAATTCTGGGTTCGACCATATTATGCAAGCTGTGTAGATAATACAAAATCTATCGCTTGGAAATGTAATACAGGATATGAGGATTTATATGAAAGATGAATAAATTCTTGTGTGAAGAAAGAATATTTAAAATATCTAGATACGGATGGAAGTATTACTTTTAGTCTTCAAGATCAATGAATTAAGCTTCAGTGGGATGCACAAGAATGAAGAAGAAGAGCTATCATTACAACATTTCAAACGAAACTTAATGGGAAATCATCTTTCTATATTTCGACTTTACAAAATAAACTTATAGATTTAAGGAATGCTCTTTGAACTACTAACAGTTTCACTCAACAAAAAAGAGATTTAGCCATATTTGTATTAGATGATGTGATAAACTCACTTGATACAAATACAAATCTTCAAACAAAAGAAAAACAAGATTTATATGGACTTTATAAACAGTTGCAACTCTATGCAAATAATGGTAAATATTCTGGTGGAGAATTCTGATACTTTCCGTACTCATGAAAATCACGAACAGAGATAGATGCAAGTGCTTCTCGCTTTGCTCAAAAACAAGAAGAGTATCTTTATAATTATAGTGAAGAATATAAAAATGGACTCAATACCTATACATCACAAATTGCCTCAAACTCTTCAGAATCCCTTTCTGAAATTACAAGATGAGCACGAGAAGGAGTAGTTGAAGGAACAAAAGATTATATCATGAGTTATTATGATACTGCAAATTCTTTAGCAGAAATGGATTTTGAAGATGTGAAATCTTGAGTAAAATGACTATGGAGTAAGGTGAGTAATCCAGTTGTAACTCTTTCTGAAATACGAGATGAAGCAGGAGAACTCTACGACATAATAGTAAATATTGATGAAATTATCGCTGATATAGTATCATATAAGAAATGATACTATCCAAGTTACCTCTGAACAAATCTTTCCTTAAGTTTTATTCCAGCCTGAAGATTAAAAAATGTTATTGGAAAAACAAAGGAGACAGAAAAAATGAAGGAGATTATTGATTGGAATAAAATAGGATTCTTAGACAAAAATACAGTTTTATGAAATAAAAGCATTTTCTGAGATTCTGGAAGAAGATTTCAAAATAGTAAAATATATAAAAATAACAATTCAGGAAATTATTTTTATAGAGATCCTGCATGATACAAATGAGAAGTCTGACATCATCATCTAGAAGTATTTGATAGTAAATACTCTCATATATGAGTAGCTGATCCTATAACAGGAATAATTGATTATTCAAAGGCAGTTTCTGGGAGAAGTATTAGTAATATAATGAAATAATAATTATGAATTTTTTAAAGAAAATAGGTTCAAAATCATATCAAAAATGAAACTTCTTTTATGAATTGATAGAAAGTAATAAATTTTCTATTAATTCATATAATGAATTAATAGAAAATTTAAAAAAATACAAACAAGAAATCAAAAAAGATACAAATATTGACAAGGATATCATACAATATTTATATCATTTTATGGGCTTATATATTTGGACTATTAGGGATTATGAAGAATGAAAATACAATATTTCTTGATTAAATAATAAAGAGGATTTTTTTGATTATTATGAAGAATTAAATAATGAAGTAATATTATTAATGAATATTTATGAAGATTAGTCTTAAATAAAATGATTATAGAGTAGCCCGAGTAGAAGATACGATTCTCGAACTCTCGCACGAAGAACTCATACTTAATAGCTCAAACTCAGAGTATATCTCAGCAAGAGAAAGTTACCTTGGAATCAAAAAC
>JAYTJZ010000078.1:0-9546 GCA_043730605.1 Candidatus Altimarinota bacterium | reverse complement strand
TTTGGAAGCACAAGTGCTGTCGAAGGAGTTGCGGTTGATCTGAAATCTTGAGGATTGGTATCTATATCAGTATAATAATACCAAAGATATGATTGGATAATTCCATCTGGATCTATAGCTCCTTGAGCATTCACTCGAACGATGAGAGGATCGGTGTTTGGATCTTCTACTTGAACGGAGAGAGAAGCAAGGGTTGGGTTCATATTTCGAACTTCTACTTGGGATTCACTGCTATGAGTTTTTCCATTATTGATACTTTTTACCGTAAGTTTTACAGGAAAACATCCTGTTTCATCAAAACGATGCACGACATTGGGGGTTGTAGCAAATTTTGTTTGTCCTATTTTCCAAGAATATTCAAGTCCAGTAGTCATACCATTGATATCGATAGATTCAGCAGCATTGAAGGTAACATTTTGAACTCTATTTACGATATAAGCTCCATCTCCATTACATGCCGCAGCATCATACTGGGGAGTTTCTAAAGTATCATAGGATACATCCAGCACTGAAAATGGTTCATCTGAGTCACTTACATATATTTTTCGAGTGTAAGTATTGGTGTTGTTTTCCTTATCTGAAACCTTGAGAGTCACTTCAAATGTTCCACTTTTTTCATACGTATGGGTTACTTTATCAAAATTTCCTCCCGTTGTTTTTCCATCTCAAAAGTTCCACTCATATACGGAAGCTTCTGGAGATTCTGCAACAAATTTTATAAATCCATTTCTTGGAACGACTCGTGGGAATGCGAACATTTCTACCGAGAGAATCGAAGTTACTGCAACGGTTGATTTTTTTGTAGCTGTAACACCATCAAGATCCGTCACTTCAAGATTGACACTATGAGTCCCGACACTATCAAATACATAGTATCCTACCGATCCATTTGCATTTGATTGTTCAAGGTTTACTCGATTTCCATCGATAAACCAACTATATTTGAGATTTCCATCATCACTGAGATCTGGATCAAAGCTTCGAGACGCATCAAAATATATTCTATTCGGTTTATTTGGAGATGTTATCTTACTTTCAAACTCTGCGATAGGAGTCTGAGATGTAACATAGACGATACGCGTATCCTGATCTATTTCTCCTGAAGATTGTCTTACTTTCAGTCGAACATTGTATCTTCCTTTGTCAGTAAAACTATAGGTAAACAGTTTATCTGTTTTTTGATATATAACAGTATCGTTATCTATATTAAGGATTTCCCAACTATAAGTTAAGTCTTTATAGATGCCTGCTGATTTTGCTGAGAAAGTAAAACTATCTCCGATATATCCATCAGCTCTATTAACTTCTATGGTTGCAATAGGATCATGTACGGAAAGAAGAAATTCCTTCGTCACTACTTTTCCTTCATTGGTAGTAAGTCGCAAAGTGACATCATAGTCTCCTTGTGTTGCGTATCGAATCCTTTCTATTTTTGGACTTCCACTATACGAACGTGTGATTCCATTTCCAAAGTTCCACTCTGTTTTACTAAAATTCGTTCCTGAAGTAGGGATAGAACTCGTCGCATCAAAAAGAAGTCCATAATCTGCAGTATTTGGAGTAAACTTGAGATGTTGGTTATCAACTACACTCTCTCCATTTACTTTTACTACCAGTGTTGCTATTTTTTCATTTACACTGATATCTACTCGTGATCGAAATGGAAGTACATCAGTAAATCCTTCGACATTTTTATGACTCGATGTTACATCCAAAAATACAGAATATTTCCCTTCTTCTCGAAATGTATAGTTCAAAGATGAAGCCCTTCCTATCACGATTCTTTGACCATTACTATCAATCCACCAAGTATAATTTCCTGAAGCAATTTGAGTTCCACTTGGGTCACTTACTTTTGCTCGGAAAGTAGTGGTGATAGGAGCATTTCCTGTAAGTGGAGTAGCTTCGATACTTCCTTGTACTGATTGTATTTCTACATTTTCGAGATAGGCTGCAAGAGAAGAAATGATTTCAGTATACAGGATTTCATTGCTTGGAGATTTCACTCCTTTTTGAATATCTATCAAAAATTCACGAAGATAGTTTTGATTCTTGAGATTATTTGGCAGGTATTTATATCCTGTATTTGCGAGTATTGCCATATTTTGCAGAGTCTTGACATCAAGTTCTCCATTTACTTCAAAATATTCTCGCAATATAAAAAACTGTTCTGTTATTTTGTAGCGATATTCATTAAAAGTTCCCAAATCTATCGTACGAAGCGTGGTATACACGGGGTCATCATCACTCGTATTTGAGCTCACAGCTTGTGCGGTCATCACAGAAAGAGGAGTTGCAAATAGCAATAGGGCTACCAGAGTTGCCGAAAAGAGTTGTTGTAGAGTATGTTTCATATAAATCATTACGAAGTACTTTCTTTCTTAAGATACCATAAAAAAAATAAGCTTGCAAAATCCAAGAGCAAGAAAATAGGAAGTACGTGTTGACATTTTTTATTTTTTAAGTAGTTTTTTCTCTAAAAAGAGAGCTTTCAAGAAATATATTGAATCTCTTTATATTTCCATATAATACAGCATATTATATATTTTGAATCTTTATATGTTCCATATAGAAATAGGAAAAGAAAATCCCATACTTCGTACTCTCTGTGAAACTATTAAAAAAGACGAGTGGAAACAGTATGTAAAAATAGGAAAAGAGATGCTCACCTACATCAAAAACCCTGACAATGCAGGAGTCTGACTCGCAGCTCCTCAAATAGGAATATCAAAAAGACTCATCGTAGTAAGTCTTTTACGAAATTGGGATGATGAAAATTTCTCTACCGTAATGATGCTCAACCCCGAGATTTTAGAAAAATCTATAGAGAACATATGTGAGATAGAAGAAGGTTGTCTCTCACTTCCAAAAACAAAAAAAGGATTTGTATCACGACATAAAGAGATTAAGCTTCGATATTTTGACGAGAAAATGCAAGAAAAAATTCTCAAGTTTTCTGGGCTTGCGAGTGTCATCATTCAGCACGAGATAGATCATCTCAATGGAGTGCTCTATATAGATAAACTCATGAAATAACTCTAACCTGAATCCTTTCCCTTTTCTAAAAATCCTATAAATTCAGTAACCCTAACCTGAATCCTTTCCCTTTTCAAGGGCAAGGGGCTACAAAAAAATATGAAGCAAAAAAACATCCTCATCCTCTGACTCGGAGCTTTTGGCTACGCAGTAGCGTGTCATCTGGGAAAAAATAATCCTGAACAAGTATTTTTTGCGAGCGAAAAAAATACTGAGACCTTTGAATATATCGGGAAAACACGAAAACAACCCTACTTTTTTCAGGAACATATCCTTCCAGAAAATATCGTTCTCAAACAAAATATACTAGAACTCCTTCCAGAAATAGATATTATTCTTTCTATTATTCCTTGCCAATTCGTCGCTCCAAGTTTTGCGGAAATGAAAGAGTCTCTCAAGCCATGAGTGGTGATTCTCAATCTTGCAAAAGGAATAGATAATAAAAGTTTAGAAACCATAAGTGAGAAACTCAACTCTCTCTTGAATCCTCTTTCCTATACCTACGCATACATTTCAGGAGGGATGATCGCTCAAGAACTGATAGATGGAAATATGCTCGGAGCAGATATCGTAACAGAAAATATCGAAATAGGAGAATATCTCAAACAGCTCTTTGAGTCAGAAAGTCTTGCTATACTACTCAAAATAGAAAACCCGAAAAATACAGAGCTCTATGCTGCCCTTAAAAATGTAGTCGCTCTGATACTCGGATATTATGAAGGGCAAGGAGTAGGAGCAAGTACTCTTGGATATTATTTCACAAAACTACTAGGAGAAGTTCAAGTAATATTACAGATTCTTGAAAATTCTCAAACTCTTGACTTCACTTCATACGCTCTTTCCTGAGATCTCATCGCAACCTGTTTTGGAAACTCTCGTAATAGACTTCTTGGCAATATGCTTGGGAAAGGTACAGATATCGAAGAAGCACTTCTCGAACTCAAAGCACAAAAAAAGATAGCAGAAGGCTATGAAACTCTGAAAGGAATCAAAAAACTTATTGCAGGAAAAGAGTGATTTGAAGAGATAAACAAGTTCTGTGAGAAGTATCTCTAATATAAAATATATGGATTACAGCTTTCGAGATGCACATAAAAATGACCTGGATTTTATTCTTCGCCTTATAGAGCTCAGTTTTAAAGATTGTATTCTCAAGACTTGGGGAAAGTGGGATTTCCAAGAACAATACACTATTTGGAAAGAAAAATTAAGTTCTCAGAAAAGATTTGAGATTATACAAAGAAAAAATACTGATATCTGACTTTTATATATCCAAGAGACCGAAAAAAATATCAATCTTGAAGGTCTTTTTCTGCTTCCTGGATTTCAAGGAAAATGAATTGGGAGTAACATTATTACAGAGCTTATAAAAAAATCTCTCTCAGAATCAAAATCCCTCTCACTACAATCTCTCAAAAGCAATACAAAAGCTATTTCTCTCTATAAAAAACTCTGATTCGTCATTATAAACGAGAGTCCTGAAAGATACTATTTTATGTACGAAAGAAAAATATAAACTTCTCCACAAGTTTTTGACAGTAAAAAAATACTTTGTTTGAATAGCGAGGTATTTTTTTATACAGTTTTATTTGACTTTGTATTACAATAGTATTACAATATTGCTATATTATATTTTTACATATATATTATGTCTGAACTCAAAACTGCTCTGGTACAAGCTCGCATGAAACCTGAAATTAAAAAACAGGCTGAGCAAATTTTTTCAGAACTCGGGATTAACGCAAGTGCTGCAATCACGCTTTTTTATACGCAGATTATTCGTCACCAAGGGATTCCACTCGAAATTAAAGTTCCAAATAAAGAAACTATTCAAGCCTTAGAAGAAGATATATCTTCTGCTCAAAGATTTGCAAGTATTGATGCACTTATGAAAGATTTACATTTGTAGTATATGAAAACAATAGTACGAACAGGGATCTTCAAAAAGGATTATAAACGAATGTTCAAAAGAGGAGTCAAAGAGGAAGATTTTATTGATGTTTTAAAACTTTTACTCAAAGGCGTAATTCTCCCAGAAAGATATAAAACCCATAGACTTATTGGAAATTATTCTCCTTTTTGGGAATGTCATATCTATCCTGATTGGCTTCTGATATATGAATACAGTGAAACTGAAATCATACTTCGACGCACAGGAACTCACTCAGATTTATTCAAGTAACACTTCTCCACAAGTTTTTGACAGCAAAAAAATACTTTGTTTGAATAGCGAGGTATTTTTTTTATACTTACAAGTAAGTATTTTTATTTTATTTTACCTCTGAATCTCACAATTTCTATGTTTATCGTACTTGACTGACTCGATGGTTCTGGAAAAGGAACTCAAATAAAGCTGGTAAGCGAAACACTTATTGCAATGGGTAAAAAAGTGCTCATTTTGGATTATCCACGTTATGGTGAAAGTTCTGCCTATTTTGTAGAACAATACTTAAATAGAGCTTATGGGGAAAAAGTAAGTGCAAAAGCTGCAAGTATATTTTATGCTCTCGATCGTTTTGAGGATAGTTTTAACTTCAAAGAAAGACAACAAGAATATGACTATATCATCTCCAATCGCTATGTTTCAGCTTCCATGATTCATCAATCTGGAAAAATCAAAGGAAAAGGAAAACGGAAAAAGTTTATGAAGTGGCTGTATAAACTCGAGTTCAAAATCTTTGGGATTCCGAAACCTGATCTCGTACTGTTTCTCGATGTTCCTCCAGAAGTGAGTCAAAAACTCGTAGAACAGAAAGAAAAAAGAGAGTATATCAAAGATGGGAAAACGAAAGATTTGCACGAAGCAGATGAAAATCACCTCAAGGATGCCTATAAAGTCGCTCACGAAATCCTGGAAACTTTCCCAGATTGGCAAAAAATAGACTGTTGTAAAAATGGGGATATACTTCCCATAGATACTATTACTCAAAAAATACTTACTAAAATACTATAAGATGAACGACGTCGTACAAGATAAAATGAAACGAGAAATCATGGCAGTACAAAATACCTTTCTCTTTGCAGATATCGAAAGAAAAACAAAAGTGTATGCCTGCGATGAGATGGATTTCGAAGCTATTATTTTAAAAAATTATGAGTTTTTGGTTCGTGGACCACTCGAAACAAACTTTGACTATAAACAACCTATTCCCTATGGAATCGTAGTAAATAACGAAAATAAAATATTTGTATACCAACGTGGTGGAGCTGGAAGTAATGCAGGTGATGCAAGACTTCATAATAAAATCGCAATTGGAGTTGGTGGACATATTGAACGAGAAGATGAAACAAGCAGTAACCTCCTTCGTGATGCTCTCGTTCGTGAAGTAGAGGAAGAAATCGGGATATCCAAAAAAGATATCACGGAAGTATTTCCTATATGATATGTAAACTATGAAGAAGATGAAGTCAACCAAGTACATCTTGGAATCGGTTATATCGTAAAAATATCTGGTGGAGAAATAGCACTCACGGATGGAGAACTCGCAAAAGGAGAGTTTAAAACACTTCCAGAACTCAAAGAAATGATCGCAAGTGGAGACTATGATGTAGAGTTTTGGACTCAAATGCTGACTCCTGAAATAGAAAAATATATATAAATCCCCCTCACCTCTGAATCTCCTCTCCTTTGAAGGAGAGGAGGGCTACAAAAAAATCTCCCTCTGATGTCTCTTTCTCCTCTAAAGGAGAAAGAATTCAAGATTGAGGGAAAAAATTATATCCCCTAAATTTTCTCCTATGGAAAATCTAAAACATATTTCAAAAAAAACTCCTTCTGGAGTCGATGTTTTTGCCCTTGATACAGGATCAGTGATAAACGCAGAGTCTGAAGCGATGCTTCAAGCACTTCATTCTCGTTCTACAGGAGGGATTCGAAACCATCTCGAAGTTCTCAAAAAAACAGGAAGTGAAAATTTTATGAGTCGATTTTATGTCGGATACGGACATAAATCTATCGGAGATTGTGGAAGTATGACTCTCTTTATCGAAGGACTTTCGATGCTCGGAGCAAAGGCTATCCAAGATACGAAACTCTATAATGGGCAAGAAGCTTCTACGAGATATATTGATTTTTCAAAACAAGAAATACAAAATCCTCTTAATACTCCTGAAGGAGAAGCACTTCAAGAAAAACAAAGATCATTTTATCTCAGTATCCTTCCAAAAATCAAAGAACATATGAAAACTCTTTTTCCAAAAGAAGAGGGACAAAGTGAAAAAATATATGAAAATACTATCGCAGCAAAAGCCTTTGATGTAGGTCGAGGATTTCTTCCTGCAGGTTGCTCTACCAATATTGCTTGGCATACAACTCTGAGACAAGTAGCTGATCGTATCAGTGTTTTGAGACACCATCCTCTTGCTGAGATACGAGAGATAGCTCAAACTCTTCTCGAGGTCGTTTTGGAAAAATATCCAAATTCATTTAGTGATAAAACGTACGAAGATACTGAAAACTTCCTTTCACAAGAATATGCAAAAAATTATTATTTTCACAAAACTCACGTTTCTGTATGTACTCTTTCTCATGATGGGATAGACACATCTATGCTTTCAGAGTTCAAGGAAGTGCTTCAAAAACGACCAAATAATAAAACAGAGCTTCCTACCTACCTTGATAGTATCGGAACTCTCTCGTTTGAATATCAACTCGATTTTGGAAGTTTTCGAGATATTCAAAGACATAGAGCTCCTTACCAACGTATGCCTCTTCTCACGACAGAAATAGGATTTCATGAATGGTATCTTGGAATCCTTCCAGAATCACTTCAGACTCCTGCAAAAAAACATCTTGGAGAAGTAGAAAAAATACTCTCCTGCTTTAACACCAGTGAAGAAATATTACAATACTATATTCCTATGGGGTATAAAATGTCTTGTCATATTATGGGGACCCTTCCGTCTCTTATATACCTCACAGAAATACGTTCTACCACCTATGTTCATCCTACTCTTCGTATCCTTGCGATAGATATGTGAGAGATAATAGAACAAAAAATAGGAGTTTCTCTCTTTCTTGATAAAAATCCCGAGCTTTTAGATCTGAGACGAGGAAAACAAAATATAGAACTCAAAGATTAAAAAAATAATCAGTCCAACTTAAGTTGGACTGATTATTTTTTTAGAGTTGCACTATTCTTGCTTCTTTTCCTCTTTCAAGAAGTTCATATCCTCCTTGTTCCAGAGTTTTTCCTGAAACTACGATTCTATTTGGAATTCCCCAGAGTTCACAGTCTCCAGCTTTTTGTCCAAAACCATAGTTTCGACCAAATCTATCATCAAGAATGATGGTATTTCCTTCTGATTCTAGTTTTTTTCCAAGTTCCTGAGCTTTGGTGAGTTGTCCTTCTCCTATAACGATAATATAATAACTGTATGGAGCGATATGTTCTGGCCAAATAATACCATTTTCTGTCATAAAATACTCTGCCATGACTCCCATCAGTCGTGAAACACCAATTCCATAACATCCCATTTCTACTTCTTTGATATCTTCGTTGTTTTCATTGGTAAAAGAAAGCCCAAAAGGACCTGTATATTTTGTTCCAAGATGAAAAATATTTCCTACTTCGGATGCTTTTTTAAAAGTAAGTTTTTCTCCTGGAACATTTTTTGAGAGAAATCCTTCTTTTGGCTCAGAGAAATCATCAAATGCAGAGATATCGAGATCATCGATATTTACATTTTTTGTCGATTTTGCAAGAGCATTGGCTCAGCCAAACATATTTTTTACAGTTTTCAGTGAATCATCTGCAAAAGTGAGCATAGCAAGTTTGCTATCTTTGAGTGGAGAAATAAATCCTCTCAGGGTTCCGAGTTTTTCAAGATCAGTTTCATCTACAAGGATGATTTCTTCACCATAGTTTTTTCGAATATATTTTTCAAGTTTGAGTTCATTGATATCCAGATCACCTCGAATCGCAACCGCAATATATTGCCCTGAATTTTGCATCTTATACACGACTGTTTTGAGCATTTGCCAATCTGGAGCTTTGAAATAGGCCGTCATTTTTTCCATATTTATGATTTCTGGAACAGAATCGAGATATTCCATTTTGAGAACTCTATCAGAACTATTTTTATCATCAGCTATCCCTGAAGCAAGTTCGAGGTTATAACAATATCCTGAGGAATCTGAGACAATGATATCTTCTCCTACCGAAAGATAGGTTTGAAACTCGTGAGAGTTTTTATCCGAAATCGCTCCTCCATCAGCATCGGCTATCACGGTATCAGCTCCAAGTCCCAGTCGATCAAAGCATCGAAGGTATACTTTTTTTACTTCTTCATAAAATACTTCAAAATCTTTGATATCTGCATGAAAACTATAGGCATCTTTCATGATAAACTCTCGACCACGTAAAAGACCTGACTTTGCTCGTTTCTCATTTCGAAACTTCTTTTGGATGTGATAGACGCACACTGGGAGATCTTTGTACGACTGAATAAATTCTCCTATAAGTGGGGTCACATTTTCTTCATTGGTTGGAGCGATACGATACTCAGTAT
>JAYTJZ010000077.1:0-9686 GCA_043730605.1 Candidatus Altimarinota bacterium | reverse complement strand
CCTCCCAAAATACGTTGTCTATACTCTCAAATCTTCCGATTTTATTATCATAGTATCGTGCTTCAAAATACTGTAAGTCTGATTCAGTATCTTGTTCTTTTCCTCAAAAAAGATATTTATTATTGTACTCTCAATAATTTTTCTTAGTTCTAATTTCTCAAAATGGAAAGTAATCAACAACTTGAAGAATTGAGCCTGTTGCACTTATATCAATATTGTCTCATCAGAGATAATCTTCATGATGATATATAATAGTATCTCCTTCTATAGTAGCAAGTTTCTTTGTTCAGAGAAAGATATATTTTGATATATTTATACTAGATCAACTAGCTGTAGTTTTTTGAGTTATTTCATAGTCTTTATTAAGATATCGAGTAAGAGATCAACTAGAAATCTTTTGAACTCTTATACCTGTATTATCATAATTATATTGTGTAGTATTTCATCCTGTATCAACTGATGATATAAGTTCATTTTTAACATTATAATTGAAATTTTTTATCAATGTACCACTATTACTATAAGATATTATATGTGAAAAAAATGTAGAAAAATCAACTATAAACAAGTAAATTACTTAATTACTTCTTTTTGATTTCTGTTTTTGCTTGTGCGATGAGTTTTTCTCCCTTTAACTTTGTTTCATGTACTTTATTTTGAGCTTTTGTCTTGATTTCAGTTATAGCTTTTTTTCAGGTATTTTTCATCTCTGTCACTGCCTCAACTCCTTCCTCGAGCTCTGTTTCCGCTTCTTGAAAAAGTGAACTTACTTTTTGAGAAATACGTGAGAAAAGTCCTTGTGCTTTTTGTTTTTGAGCGTCATAGATATCTCCTGCTCGTACTTCTTTCAAGATATTTTGTCCTTCTTGTGTATATTTTTCTGCAAATTTCAGAAATTCTTGTTTTTTTTCTGTAAGTTTTTCTCTATTTTCTTCTGAAAGGTACTTTTTTTCTACGTCCTTTATAAATCGTTTTTGTGTTTCTAAAAAGTGTTCTACCATATGCTGAACGTCCTCCTTACTTTCTATTTTTTGTATCTTCTTTTTTCCTGAACTATACGCTGAAGCAACTACATTTCCAGCAACGTATCCTGTGAGAAGGAGAAATATTTTTTTACCGAACATATTTTTATAAGTAAAAAAGTAAAAAGTATAGAGAAAATTTTTCTTTAAAAGTCTTCTTTATGCTACTATTAAGTATAGTCTTTTCTGATACATTGCAAGCTTTAGTTTTTAACATAAATGAGTGTAAAACTCTTTACAAGCTTTCAAAAAGCCCTAGACTAAGAAAACTTTATAGCTCTCTTCTTACCATCTTTTATGATATACAACAATTTCTCTGACGGATACAAAAAAACTCTGATCAATGCCGAAAATAAAGCCCGTGAAATTTGACTTAAAGATTTACAACCAGAGGATATATTTCTTGAACTTCTCGAAACAGCAGAGGGAGGAATACTTGAAATACTTACCCTCTATGGAATCGATAAAAAACTCACTCTTGAGATTATTAACAAAGGTCTTTTCAATGTTTCTCCTATCAAAAGAAAAGGAGTATACAGCTGAATGCATCAAAAATGTAAAGATATTATTTTGTGAAGTGTAAAAATCGCAGCACAAAATAGTAAGGCTCGTGCTTCTATCGAAGATCTCTTACTTTCGTTACTGGTAAATGACATTTGGCTTGCAAACTTTTTAGAGTACGTTGGGATAAACCCCAGTGATCTCGAACTCAATATCTCTGATCTTTTCAAAATAGGTACGATAGATGGCATTCATACTCAAGGAAGTATGATAGATAAAAATGATGACTCCATCGAAAAACTTTTTGGAACACTTGCTGAAAATATTTTTTCAGGTTTGCAGGCTGCAAGTTCAGGAGAAGATGGGGAAATTCCTTTCGATGCGAATCCAAGTCAAGGAGAAAAAAAAGAGGAATCAAGTACTCCAGCACTGGATTTTTTCTCAACCGATCTCACCGCAGAAGCTCGTGAAGGAAAAATAGATAAAATAATTGGTCGTGAAGTAGAGATCGAACGACTCATCGCGATACTCAATCGAAAAACAAAAAATAATCCTTGTCTCGTAGGAGAAGCTGGGGTTGGAAAAACAGCAATAGTAGAAGGACTTGCTCTCAAAATAGCCCAAGGAGAAGTTCCATTTTCTATGAAAGATAAACGTATCCTCTCGCTTGATATGTCATCACTCGTGGCAGGGACAAAGTTTCGAGGAGAGTTTGAGTCTCGTATCAAACAAGTTATCGATGAAGCCAGTAAAGCTGAAAACGAAGTCATTCTTTTTATCGATGAGATTCATACCATCATTGGAGCTTGAAGTGGAGAAGGAAGTCTTGATGCTTCCAATATCTTAAAACCAGCTATGGGAAGAGGAAAGATACGAGTTATTGGAGCAACTACACTCAATGAATATCAAAAATATATCGAAAAAGATCCTGCTCTCGAACGACGTTTTCAAAAAATTATGGCAAGTGAACCAGATAAAGAAACAGCAACTGCTATCATATCTGGACTCAAAGAGGTATTTGAAGAATACCATAATCTCAATATCTCCGATGCTGCGATATCAGAAGCCGTAGAGCTTTCTATACGCTATATTACTGATAGACAACTCCCTGATAAAGCGATAGATCTCGTAGATGAAGCCTGTTCTCTCAAGTCGATGAAATACAACTTTGATGAAGAAGAAATCAAGAAAATCAAAGAAAAGATGGCAAAAAATCAGAAAAAAATAGAAGATGCTGTGATTTCTCAACAGTATAAAAAAGCTGTTATCTATAAGGAAACTCAAAAGAAATACGAAAAAGATATCCAAAAACTCAAGAAAAAGTTCTCTATCCCGAAAGAAAAACGTTTCTGGGTAGAAGCTGAGGATATTCATCGAGTTCTTTCTATCACGACAGGTATCCCTATTTCAAATCTTTCAAAAAATGAAATAGATCGACTCAAGAAACTTCCTATAGTGATGAAAAAAAATATTATCGCACAAGACGACGCAATCGAAGCGATTTGTAAATCTATTATACGAAATAAAACAGGTATCGGAGAACCAGGAAGACCACTGGGAAGTTTTCTTTTCCTTGGACCAACGGGAGTGGGGAAAACAGAGCTTGTAAAAGTCCTCGCGCGCGAATATTACGGAGATGAAGATGCATTGATCAAAATAGATATGTCTGAGTATTCTGATAAAACATCGGTCAATAAGCTTATCGGAGCTTCTGCTTGATATGTAGGATATGAAGAAGGAGGACTTCTTACGGAGAAAGTTCGTAAGAAACCTTATTCTATTATCCTCTTTGATGAAATAGAAAAAGGAGACATCGAAGTCTATAACCTCTTGCTTCAAATCCTCGAAGATTGAGTTATAACCGATAATAAAGGTCGAAAAATTAACTTCAAAAATACGGTAATCGTAATGACTTCTAATATCTGACAAGAAGAGTTTTCTGAAAAAGCTGGGCAAATCGGGTTTGATATTTCTTCCTCGCAAGAAGAAAAGATTATCGGCGATTATGAGAAAGCAAAACAAAAAATCAAGGATTCTCTCACAGATTATTTTTCTCCAGAGTTTATCAATCGTATAGATAAAATCATAGTATTTAATCCCCTTGATACTACAGCTATCAAAAAAATAGTAAAACTCAATCTCGAAAAATTTACACGACGACTGGAATGAAAAGGGATGACTCTCCACTATGATACCCGAGTTATATCTGCTATCGCAAAAGAAGTATACAATCCTGAGTTTGGAGCACGAGAGATTCGTCGTTATCTCACTAATACCATAGAAGATGCTATTGCTGAGAAAATTCTCATGAGTTCTCAGAAAAAAGATTTTACTTTGAGTGCTTGAAAAACAGGGATAGAAGTTAAGTAATACAAAAAAATCGAAGATATATCTTCGATTTTTTTGTATTAATATAATATAAATATTATTAGTCAAATTATTTTCTATAAAAACATAGAAAAGCTTGTATTTTTCGCTACAATAAAAGCAATATCTGTTTTTATTTTTTAGAAAAAGTTTCATGTGTTCTAAAAAATACATTTTCTTGTTTTTTTGTTTTTTCTGAAGCCATTTTTTTGGAGTTCAAACAGCTCAGGCATTTTTGTGAGAAGACTTAGGACTTGATTTGTATAAACAGATAGACGAAGGATTTTATGCACTAGAACAAAAACAGTATGAGTATGAGATGACTGGTCAAGGAGAAGCGAGTGTTGCTGAAGTAGTTTGACCTATTCTTGCAAGTGATGGTATAGAATGTGATATCTCTTCTACAACGGATATCGAAGAACTTCTGGGAAATGAGGGATCAGATACTGTAGCTCGTATCGTAGAAAGCTGTACTGGAGATGGAGAATCTACTCCTGCTTTACTCGTAGAAAGAGTACAAAATAGTCTCGGAACTATCAAAAATACTTTTTCGGAAAGAGCTCGGGATAAATCTCAAAGAACCTATGAAGTAGCTCGTGTTTGACTCTATAACGATGGAGATATAGAAAACTCTCCTTTTGATCTCATAAACGATCTTCAAGAAATAGATAGAGTGATATTTTCTGAAGAACTCAAATATGAGTGAGAAAACTCTCAAAAAAGTTCTGATGAAGCCCTTGATGATTTTCTCGAAGAAGATAAAGACTATCTCTATGAAGAAGAGGAAGATGAACTCGATGATGAAGAAGATACTGAGTCAGGAAGTCTCATAGGAAGTGGAACTATCGATATACCACCTATACTACTTCCCGTCATAGATGATCATAAATATATTTGTGCTCCTGGAGATGACTTGAGTGGACTCGATGAAGAAAGTCTGGAAGAGGTACTTACCGGAATAGAAGGATGAAGTGGGTCGGGATATTCTGGAAGTTGAAGCTCTTGGTTCTATCCATGAGTTGATCCAAGTAATGGTGCGAGTTGGGGTGGTCCTTTTCCGTGAGTAGGACCAGAGTGAAGCTACGAACAAGTAACTGATAGTTGGAAATGTGATCCAAAACAATTTTTTTGTATTATTATCGAGTTTCAAAAATCAGACTATGGACTCGCGGGAGGAGAATCTATGGCAATAGATAAGATTCTTAAAAAAGCAGAAGAACATCTCGAAAAACCAGCAAATGCGTCTCTGACACAGAGAAAAATGACTACTAATAATTTTGAACTAGGGTCTATCATAAAAAATCTTCCCGATATGCTTCGAGGACTGGGAGTTGAAGTCCAAACGAAACCTATTCCTATCCTTGATGTTCCCTCAGGAAATGAAGAACTCGTAGAAGGAGATCTTTATGAAGTAGAAAATTTGATGTGTACTTTTTATAAAAATTCTGGTCTCGACTGTGAAAGAGCAAATGATCTCACAGAATTTGCTTCACAAGAAGAAGTAGAAAAAGTACTCCAAACTTCAGCTGGAATGCCTACTCAGTATCCTGAAATCCGAAATAATGAATTGACTCGTTTTCAAAACGCACTGAAAGAAAATAATCGAATCATAGATAAATCCGTAGATCAACAAATACTTTATGATGATATGAAAAAGTTTGGGGATCAGTTTACCGAGCTTGAGAAGTTCGTTGCTGCTATGGAAGACTTTTGTATGGGGCTCAAAGGAGTCGTGACGGAAATGAAAAAAATACCAACTCGAAGTAGTTAACCATTTTTTATGAAAAAAAATATATATCTTTCTCTGACTCTTCTTTTACTTCTTATTTTCCCACAAATAGGACAGGCTGATGAGTGCAATCAAAGCTGTAAAATATCTGATGCTCCTGCTCCTGCACTCACAGAATATTTTACCAACATAGAAGCTCTCACTCAAACAGTACTGGAAGTACTTTCTGAAGCTGAAGCAAATCCAAATGGATCTACGAAACAAGAGAGAAATAGAGTTCTTTCCAGTCTCAACTCTACCCTTTCTTTTGGAAACCATTTTTGAAGTTTTGATTTTCAGATTTCACTTCCTATTACCAATGAAGTTCCTGAAGTCGTAAAACGAGACCATACACGTATTCTCCAGTATACCGAAAAACTTACCCAAATACTTGAAACATCTGAAAAAAGAGGAACTGCCGGAGTAGTCATAGAAGACGGATGTGCTGGGATATCAAACTGTAGCTTCCCAGATGGAGCTGCTCGTTTTTATCTGATAAACATGATAAAAAATAATGATAGCATCGCAGAATACTATAGATCATCTATCATGGATAAAGTATTTCTTGCAGAAAATGACTGATTTTTCCTCGTACCAGATGATTTTTCTTCTCAGATAGAAGAGTATTATAACAAAGATACCCTTACTTCTTGCTCTGCTTGTAAATGAGCTTTTATGGATACGGTAAAAGAAAAAATAGAAACTATTAGTTCATTTACTGATGGAGCAAAAGAAGGGATTAAGGAGTGGAAGGATGCTTGGGCTCTTGCAAAAGGAGGAAAAGCAAGTCCAGGATACGCAGAACAAGAAGAACTCTTACTTGCAGGGTATCTCCAAGAACAAGGCATAGAAACAGAACAAGCTGGGGTTATTATGGGAAATCTTGAACGATATGGAAGTGGTGGACTCAGCAGTAGTAATCCCCTCTTTAACTCTGCAAACTATGCTCAAGTACAAATAGAAAATGAAACACAGACTTTCAGTGAAGCACTTCAAGAAAAACTTGCAGGAGAAGAAAAAATACCAAATATCGAAGTAGTACGAGTCAATAGAGAACTCAAAGGAACTCAAGATATTGCAGAGAGTATCGCAAGTGTCTATGAAGATCAGCTTCCTTTTTCACTCACGCAAGATACAGGAGCGCAACAACTGCAAGCGCGTATTATACGAATGCATTTTTCTCTAATGCGAAGTATCAATATCCTTGATGGACAAGTAGATAGTGTAGAAAAACTCTGTGATAAACAAGGAACTGGTATGTGAAAATGTAGTTTCAAATAATAAAATACTTTCTTATATAAATTTCATGCTTTCAGAAAAAGAACTCGATATCATGCGAGAAAATGCAAAAACTCATAAAAAGGTGTTTGAAAAAATACGAAAAATAGTAATGGTTTGAACTTCTGCGAAAGAGATAGATGATATGGCTCTCAAAATGTGTCAAGAAGATGAAGTGCTCTCAGCTTTTACAGGAGTCTATGGCTACAAATATACGCTTCAAACCAGTGTGAACGATGTTGTCGTTCATGGTCGTCCTCTCGAAAAAATAATTTTTCAGGAAGGAGATGTCGTAACTTTTGATTTCGGAGTCAAAGATAAAAAACACGGGATTTGTACCGATGCTGCTTTTACGATGATTATCGGAGATGCTTCGAAGTATCCTGAAAAACAAAAATTTTTGGAAGTCGGAGAAAAAGCACTCAAAAAGTGACTCGAACAAGCTCGAGCAGGAAATCGTGTCTGAGATATCGGACATGCGATACAAAGCTATGTCGAAAAAAAAGGATACCATATCATCAAAGATCTTACAGGACACGGAGTAGGAAAAAGTCTCCATGAACAACCTTATGTCTATAACTATGGAACAGCAGGAACAGGAACTGTACTCAAAAAATGAATGACTCTCGCAATTGAGCCTATTATCGGATACTCAAGTGGACAAATCATCGATAAGGGAGATTGGGAAATATACGTAGCAGATGGAAGTCTTGGCTGTCAGTTTGAACATACGATTCTTATTACCGATGGTGAGCCTGAAATAATTGTATAATCCCTCAATATGGAGAAAGTAGTAAAAGTAGGAGTAGGGGTACTTCTCATAAACTCAGAATGAAAAATACTATATGGACTGCGAAAATCCAAACATGGAGAAAATACCTATGGACCTCCTGGATGACATCTAGAATTCGGAGAAACTATAGAAGCCTGTGCGATACGAGAGCTTTTTGAAGAATCTGGGATAATCGCTCTCGAAAAAGATGTTGGAATCTTCGGAATCGTAAATGATCTCTACCAGAATAATGAACAACACTATATAAGTATTATTACTCTTATACGGCATACATGAGGAAAACCAGAAAATAAAGAACCAGAAAAATTAGAAGAATGGAAATGGTTGAGTTGGGAAGAAATTAAAAGTTTTTGAGAAATAAACTTTTATACAATACAAAATTTTATTAAAAAGTACCCTGATTTTTCTCCTATAAAATAAACTATGAAATTCCAAGAAGCACATAAAGATTTTCTCAATTGGCTGGAAGTCATAAAAGATAAATCTCCTCGAACGATTGAGCAATATACTCGACACTTGGGGAAGTTTTCTGAGTATTTAGAAGAAAAAAATCTTGATAGTTTCAGTTTTGACGTAGGAGATATGACTCTCAAACTTGCTGAAGGGTTTCGAACATTTCTCTATAAAGGAGAAAAAAAGATTTCTATAAAAACAGCAAATGCGTATATGATAACCTTGCGTAGTTTCCTACGATATCTCGAAAAACAAGGAGAAAAAACTCTTTCAGCAACCAGTATCGACCTCATAAAAGCGAGTGAAAGAAAAGTAGAGTTTTTAGATGAATCCGAACTTCAAAAACTTTTCCGTGTTCCCGATACTGGAACTCTTATCGGGAAACGAGACCGAGCAATTATGCAGTGTATTTATTCGACTGGACTGCGTATTTCAGAGCTTACATCTCTCAATAAACGAGATATCAATCTCGAAACTCGAGAGTTTGCAGTTCGTGGAAAAGGAAGAAAAATACGAGTCGTATATCTCACTGAGAGTGCCATAGAAGACATAAAAAACTATCTCGATGTACGTATGGATCACCTCTCTCCCCTGTTTATACGACATAATATAAAAGCAGAAAACATAGATGTACTCGAAGACGAGAAGATGCGTCTTTCACGTTTTTTCATCACGACGATGATCAAAGAAATGGCAGTAAGAGCTGGGATTCTCAAAGATATCTCAGCCCATACTCTCAGACATAGTTTCGCAACAACCCTTCTTTCAAACGGGGCAGACCTGCGTGGAATACAAGAAATGCTCGGACATGCAAGTATCACCACCACACAAGTTTATACCCATGTCACTAACCCTAAACTCAAGCAAATACATACTCAATTTATGAAATCCTAATTATGACCGAAATAGAAAATATACATGAACTGCGAAAATGAAAGTTTTCTTGGAGAATCCTTGGAGAAAATTTTGTTTTTCGTGATGGAGAACATTTTTATAAAATGCCTACCTTTCTTGCGAGAAATATCATGTATCGCAAAATAGATTCCTACGAAAAAGTACATAATTCTCTCGAAATCATACAAAAATATTTTGGAGTTCTCACAAAGATTCCTCATACGCAAATCCTCCATGATGGGAAAAACTATATCATCAAACAAGTCTGTATAGAAGGGGAAAAACTTTCAAGACAGCATCTTGAGTCTTCCCCAAAACTTCTCTCAAAATTCAAAAGACTTATCATAGCTAATGAAATCATGTGGGTGAAAGAAGGAGTATTTCTGGATCTTCTTGGAAGTGATATCATCGTCCATCCAAATGAGATACATAATCTTCTTACCGATGGAGAAAATATCTATGTTTTTGATTTTTGACTTCTGGAAAAATCTTCAAAGAATATCCTTTTTCGCTATTTTTCTCACTTTGCTCAAAGATTCCAACTTTTGTTTGTAAAATATTTTTTCTAAAAATATTTTTTTCACAAAAACGAGATTTTCTATATACTTTC
>JAYTJZ010000076.1:0-3411 GCA_043730605.1 Candidatus Altimarinota bacterium | reverse complement strand
ACTTTTTTTCCTATATATGATATTGAAAAAGGTTCATATTATCCGAAAGCTTGAGAAGAAATTTATGTAATAATTAATAGCACTACAAATGAAATATTAGGATATTGAAAAAATATTTTTGATGCTTCTATAGAAATTCCTTTGTGTAAGTGAACTTCTATATTTGAAGAAAAAAAATCATCTGAAATACTTTCTTTCCCTCAAAAGATAACTATTTGAGCCTGAATTATTCTAGTTTTGTGTATCATAATTTTCATAACTCAAAAATATTTCTTCAAAAAATCCAAACACAAAAAATAGTTTTTCTCCTTTTCAAAAACTCCTCTTTCGAGGAGTTTTTGTGTTTTTTTGAGAAAATACTCTCAAAAATTTCCATATAAAAAAATATATGATAGACTATTTTTAGTTTATGTATTTAGCATATATATATGAAGCATCCTTCTCCTGCACAAATATTTCTCAAAATCGCTCTAATAAGTGTTTTTTTGCTTGGTATTTTTCAAAGTATTTCGTTTTTTTGGGGAGAGAATCCTTCGCAAGATATTTCACAAAATATTTCAAATACTGAAAATAATGAGCAATATCAAAGTGCCTATGCTGCAAATTTCGGAAATGTAGGAGTGGCTCTCTCAACTCGTATCGGGATGCAATACCAATCACTCAATTCAAATCTTCAAAGTGGTGGTTTTTATAAGGAAATAGCGAGCGTCGGAGCAACTGCTGGGGAAAGAAGGATTTTACGAGGAGATATGATAGCTCAAAATATGCTGATCATCCAAGAATATCTCAACCTGTCTAAAACAGATGTGAAGAGTATGCTCGATACTTCTTCGAACCGACGTGCTACTCTCGAAGGGTTTATATCTCAACTCGAGCTTCGTTATAAAAACTCTGCGATTTCACAGCAAAGTCTCGAAAAACAGAAAGCACTTATCCTCATAGAAATAGAAAAAAATCAAGTATCTATAGAAGCGACGAAAAAATCTATGGAAACAAACTTTGCCTTGAGCCAAGCAAGTGCCACTCTTTGAGATATAGATACGTATTTTATCCTTCGCTCTGACTATACGGAAAGTTTTACAGATATTGTTTTTATCAACCAATTCATCAAACAACACGAATTTCTCAATAGCTATAACAAAACGATTCTTGATACTCTTATCAATAATAAAGAAGCGATTATTAATAAAACCTATGTGGTGATTCCAGATTCTGGAGATGAGTATCTTCGTCCTTTAGAACTGCTCTTTGATGAAGCTGATATCAAAGCAAAAGTACTTCAAGACTAGTAGAGAAAATCAACTCGTACGATAGGATTTGCATAGAGGTTTGAAACTCAGATTTCACGAACCGTGAGTACTTCCCCACTTTCTGCAAAACGAGCTATGATATCATCGAAGTCTACTTGTGGTCCTTCAAAAGTGACACATTCATATGCCCCGTTTTCTTCATAGTCTTCCCCCAGGATTTCGAGACGAGACTCTCCTTCGACACTGATATCATGTGAAAAAAGTTCTCAAAATGCTGTTTCAAGCAGAGAAACTACTTCCCCAAGACTCGAAAACTCTTCGCTTCCTCCCATGATAAAATAATTTTTTTGATCGATACGTATGATGTCATAGTCGATATTTGGGATATTTTCTCTCTCTTGTTTCGTACAAAAAGTTCCTGCAAAAAGTATCATAGTTTAAGTAGTTACACTCTCTCTTGAATTCTCTCCCTTACAAAGGGAAAGAAGCTCCATTTTTTGAAGCCCCTTTCTCTTCTCAAGAGAAAGGATTCAGGATAGAGTTATGAAGTAAATATTTCTCCTGCTTCGTATTTTCTCATCATATCATCATAGCCTCCGATAAGATTTTCTCGAACTATAGCCCCGTCAAATATCTGTGGAACGGTCATCATCCCAGATATTTGTATTATTTCTCTCATCTTTTCTGGATTATGTTCGAGATCGATCTCTTCATATTCTTTGCCAATACTGTCTAAAAAATGCTTTGCCGAAGAACAGTAGGGACAATAACTTTTTGAAAAAATAGTAATCATAGTTTTGTTAATACATAGTACGTAAAATCACCGTTTCATCTGTTTCTCGCACTCCTGCGATACAGGTCATCACCTCATCTTCTGCAAGAGGAAAACCTGGTTCTCCTCGAAAGTTTTTTTCTATATGTTCTCCTCCTTGTACGATATGACAGAGACATGAGGCACAGATTCATGACCTACAGGCATTTGGTATTTCTATATCCGAAGCCTCTAGCTGAGAAAGTAAAATTCTTCCAGCATCTACTGGGACTTCTTTTATCAGCTCTCCGTTGGCATTTTCTACTCGCACCTGTATCATATTTATTTTCCTTTTTTATGAAGTATCTGTAATACTATGACCCCGACTCATACGATAATAACAGGAAAAAGAGTCAGACTCAAGAAACGAAGAAGATCTGGATTTAAAAATTCTTTCATAGTCTTAGTATTTTAGAGAAATAGTTTCAATGTTTCCTTTCATTTCACTGCTATGATATACATTTTTATAAAACAGGAGCGAAACTAAGAGTATGATGAGAACTATACTAAAAATACTATAAAAAGAAAGTCGCTTTTTAAAAATCCAATCCCAATCAAAAAACAGGAGCATTCCTCCCACGATATAGATTCCTGAACAAAGCGCATAATATCCTATTTTTTGAGAATTTTCTCCTGCAAAAGTATTATAAAAAGCCGTAATCATGATAAAAAAAAGGAGATAACTCAAACAAAAAAGCAGAAGCATCTGTATATCTTTGAAACTACTTTTTTGAATCTGTTTTTCGAGAACAAAACCTTGTATTTTAGAAAAAAGATACATCACACAAAAAACAAAAAAAGATGCTCAAAGAAGATATTTTGTATCGTAGAGGAGAGAAAATATCGTAATAAAGAAAAGTAAAATATATGAGCCGTAGACGAGTGGTATATTATATTTTTCAAAAAATATAATTCCTGAGTTTTTTATGTCTCTAAGTGTTTGTTTTGTTTTCTTGCGTTGTAAAAAAGTAAGTTCTTTCCCAAAATATACTCCAACTCCTGCCAGAAGAAAATAGTAGAGATATACACTGAGTACTTCTGCCGTGATTTGACTCTGTACTCAAAGAAAAAATACAATATATAGAAGTAAGACCAGAGCAATACTAAAATATATTCGTTCATCCCAAAACTGATACACAGCGAGCAGTACACTCAAAAATATAAGAATCTCTGTATTTCCATATCCAGATATGAAAATACAAATACCGAGTCAAAACAATATACTTCCTCAGATTATGCTTTTTTTAGATTCTTGAAAATTTTGAAGATGTATTTGAGGGAAAAGCATATCCAACAGCAGATCAAAAACAGGAAGAAGGAGTATACTAAAAAGTATGATGCTATTAGTAG
>JAYTJZ010000075.1:0-10011 GCA_043730605.1 Candidatus Altimarinota bacterium | reverse complement strand
AAATTCATAGAGTAAAGCACTATATTATTTCCATAGAGTCATATATATGAGAAAATAATCAACATATTCATGAATCTCTCACCGATCTTCTCAATATAGGAAAAATCGTGAAAACATCTATCCCAGAATCTCATGATATAAAAGTTGAATTTTCTTGAGATGGGAGAGAGGAACTTTTTTTATGAAATACTCATTTTAATCTCCCTATTATACAACAAAAATACGAATACATACGGAAAAAATATCAGTCGCAACAGTATGAAATTGATATCGAGTTTCTTAATAAAAATATGTTTGATTTTAATCTGCAACTCCTAGAAAAAGTAACTTTATGAAATGCAATAGAGAGAAGAATTCCTTTTACTGATAATGAACTTTTGAGATTTGCGTGACAATCGGATTTATATACAATAGTATCAAGAAAACATTTATTGGAACGTGGATTTAAAATTGTATCTCAAATTTATGGACACAATAATGCGATACATTTTTCTTATCCTGAAATGCCACAGGTTCTTAGTGCTATGAAGCAACTCCAACAAAAACTTACTTCCTTGTCATGAAAATACTAGATCTCTATATTACCCAAGTTTGCAATCTTCAGTGTGAATATTGTTATGTAGATGTTGTGAAAAAATCATCCATTACATTTCCTGTAGAGCAATTTATAGAGAGAATAGATCTCACAAAATACGATCATATAAAGTTTTTTTGAGGAGAACCGTTATTGGAGTGGAGTATGCTCGTAAAAATATATGACTCAGTAAAAATAAGAAAACCAAAAACGCTTTTTACTATTGTGAGTAATGGTATTCTTTTAGATGAAAAAAAAGCGAAATGGATTTGAGAAAATGCGATAGAATTAGTTGTCTCTATTCATCCGTGATCACGAAAAAATCTCTATAAAAAAGCGGAACTTCTCAAATCTCTTTGAAATAAAGTAGGGATGTATATTATATTTAACCCGCAAAATTTTAAAATAGCTTTGAAAGACATTGTTTTCTTTTCTCAAGCAGGAATCAAAAACTTTTGTTTTGCACCAGAAATATATGGAGATTGGAATCATAAATCATTTGCTTCTCTCCAAACTTCCCTTTCTTCTCTCATATGATATATTCATAAAAAAGACTTACATATTTCTGGAGTGAGTCACAACTCTTTGAAAATACTGACAGGATGATGTGAAAAAACTATCTTTGACTCTGAGGGGAAATATAGCCCCTGTAATCGTTTTATTTCATTGAAAGAAAAAAAATGATTTTCATATAAACCGATATATGATATTTTTTCTGAAACTCTTTCACTTTCTCAAAATCCTGACAGGTGGTTTTATACTTGTCCTATAGGATGGTATCTTGATATGAAAACAGAAACAGGAATCCAAGAATCTTTAGAGAGATATGAAAAACTCAATCAAATCTTTCTTTTATTTTTCCGAGAACTCTATAAAAATAAACTCACTTTTCTTTCTCAAGATATAGAAGAAATTCGTTTCAATCTGACACAACAATGTAATCTGAGATGCTCCTATTGTTATGTTGATTTTTCAAATGAAAAACTTGAATACATAACTGGAAAAAATATTATAGACTTTTTTATAGAACAAAAGGGAGATACAAAATATATATCATTTTTTTGAGGCGAACCTTTCCTTGAATTTGAAAATCTCAAGAAACTCACAGAATATGCTTTTCAAAAAGCGAATCAATTTTGAAAAAAAGTCTATTTTACGATTGCTACAAACTTTACTCTTATAAATAGAGAAAGAATAAATTTTCTGAAAGATTATGATTTTAAAATTCATATTTCATTGAATGGTGGGAAAACACAAAATGACTTTTTACGAGACTCTAGTTTTGACCTTGTTGAGAAGAATATGAAAGAATTTCTTTCAGAAAAAGATGTAAAGCAGAGGGTTTGTATACTTTTTGCTTTTCGTCCAGAAGATGTATTTTCTCTCAAGGAAAATATAGAATCAATCCTTTCTTTAGGATGTTCTTCTTTCCTTATGGAACTTATATTTTGAAAAGAATATATTTGGACAAAGAAAATTTTGGATATAGCAGTTTTGCAAATGATTATTATACAAAAAAAACATAAAAATATTTCTTATAAAAATATTATTCAAGAAAAAAAATATCTTGATATAAATACTGATGGAATATCTGGAGAAAACTCTCTTGAATTTTTTGGAGCATCGATTGATACTACACATAAAATATATTTCAATGATACTATCTCAAAAATCTTTAAGCATTAAAGAATTTAATACATTTTTTTCTCAGCAATACGCTCATAAAGAAGGACGAAGATACCTAGAGTATTATGTTGCTCCGTGAAAGTCTTCTTGGGAGACGGTTACAACCATACATACCTATGTTACTCCGTGAAATACTTGAAAAAGTAGTTGAGTGACATATCTCTTTTTGAAAACATATTTTCATGACTTTTTTTCTTTCTATCAAGAACTTCTTAAAACAATAATTTCCGTTGATGGATATTTAGGGATTACTCTTTCTTCTGAAAGATTTGAACTTATTTCTATGAGAATTGGATATCATCACGAAATAGAAAAAAATCTACTCAAGATTTTTCCCTATCTTCAGTCTTACTTTGATAAGAAGTATTGTTTTTTTGAAATAAGATTTTGAACTCAATTCTTACCAAATACGATCACTTTCTATTCTAAATCATCAACGTGAGATATAGATATGAAGATGATAGAACAGTTTTGAGTACAAGACGAGGATATATTTCTTATCATATATGGAGACACCTACAATATAGAAAATAATTTTTCTACCGTAACATTTTCCCATAAAATAAAAAGTCTAAAACTCTTTGAATCAAAAAATAATACAGATCTTGAACTTTTTTGAAAAAAAGTGTATATAAATGCAATAGATATAATAGGAGAAGAAATAAAACTGAGATGTACGACTCTCTATATGTCTGAGGAGCTGTAGGTGAAATATTTTTTAAGAAATATTTTTGAGAAGTATCAGAAAAACTCAATAGAAAAAATAAAGTAATTTTCCTCAAAATATAAAACTTGAAACACATCCTAAAAACAAAAAAGGAGAGAATGCAAAAGTAGGAGAAATAGGTATTTTTATATCGATTTTTTGAGCATAATTTTGAATAATTTTTACATCTTCTTGCTGTAACTCCTTTTCAACTTTTTTTAAAAAAGAAATCATTTCAAGCATCTCGCTATACTTCTTTCCATTAAGCTTTCCTTCATCGTATATTTTCTTGATTTCTAACTCTTTTTTTTCTAAGTAATATCATAAGGTTTTTTTATCTATCTGATATCATGCTTTGATTTCAAAAGTTTCATGAATCATACTTTTATTGAGAGAAAATATATGAAAAATATAAAATAATATTTTGAAACAGAGATAGATGATACTGGAGAAAATCATATATTTATATATTTCAAAATACTCTTTTACATCGATATAAATAGCAATATCTATAAGTATAAGCCCTATAAAAAATGATACAGAGAAAAAAAACAGACTTTGGGCTTTTCTTTTTGTGATTTTGTAATGAGTACAGAAAATATAGTAGAAAGCATTTCTTATAAATTCAATGATTTTTATCATTCCTATACCCCAGCAAAAACCTACAAATAATATCATTGAGTTATATTTTATAATATCAGTAGTTCATAAAAAGGTATGAAATATTTCATATCGTATGATTCTAAAAAATAAAAAAATCATTATTAAATATATGATAAATGAAACTATCTCATATTTTCAAGATTGTAAAAAATTATCTTTTTTAAGAGAAAGAAAGGAAAAATCTTCTTTAAAAACAGTATATATATTTTGTTTTTCTTTAGAGGATAGTAAAAGTTTAAAAAAATAAGTAAGAGCCTGAAAAATAAGAAAACAAAAGGTTATAAGAGAAATATGAACTATAAATATATAAACTTGAACATGAGGAATAAAAAAACTTAAAACGAATAAATACTTTGCATCTCCAGCACCCCACATTCAAAAGTGAAACAAAGCAAAAGAAAGTATAAGTGTAATAGATATTTGTAGAGCGAAGTTCAAAAGGTTCATCGTTTCAAAATACTCAAAATATCAAATATAGAGATACCAAAATGGGAGTAAAGCAAAAAGATAGAGAAGAAATTTATTAGGAATAATTTTTTCCTTAATATCTTTCCTTATTATCAAAAAATTGAGATATAAAAAAATACTTCATAAAACTCCTCAAAAAAATATTTCCATTTCGGTTTATAAAAAATATACTATATTTCTAGTATATGTATTTTTTAAAATTATAACATATGCAATATTTTTGAGTTCTTGGATATACCTCAAATCCTCTTATAGAAGAATATCAAGAAAGATATTTTCAAAAACTTCTGTGAATTTTTAAAAATATAAAAGCAGAAAGTGATTTTTTTTCTTTCCCTTTACAACAACAAAAAACTTTTTTACTTCATCCAGATATTTCATCTCTTCTGATGTCTCAAACTCAAGATGCAATAGAAAAATTTCTTTGAGAATTGAACTATTTTTTAGAAAATAGATTCTCAGAACTTACTTCTGAAAAATGAAAAAAAATATGAAATACTGAAATACGTATCACTCTCGATGACAATAATCCACAAAATGGAGTCGTAGGTCATCCTGATTATGATGCAAATGGGATGCTTGGTTGGGGAGAAAAAACTCCAGAAGAATGGAATAAGGTTTTTTCAAAAGCTTTCCATCTCCTCCAGCAAGTGAATAGTGAGTTTTATAATGAACTTAATACTATCATAAAAAAAGTAGTTCCGATGAAAACATCGATTGATGTTCATAACTCCTGTTCATATAAAGAATGTATAGGAACACTCTATCTTTGATATACTATTAATACAAAATTTCCAGAACTCAGTATTTTGGAAGCATTGATTCATGAATCCAGCCATAATAAACTCAATCTTATTTTACAATCAGAAAGACTCACTCTCAACGACTTTGAGCTTAAGTATTACTCTCCTTATCGTCCAGACGCACGACATATTCACGGAGTGTATCTCTGAGTTCATGCTATTGTTCCTACCGTTTTCATCCTTCTTCAAGCGATAGAACAGGGATATATTACAGATGAATGATGGCAAGAAAAAATACTTTTGTATCATATAAAAAATAAATTATGATATAAAGTATTACAAAAATATGCAAAAACGACACTTATAGGAAGAAAAATTCTTGATGAAATAGGACAAACTATCCTTCAAAGTGATAGTATGATACAAAAAAATACTATTTTGCAGCAAAAGGATATGAAATCTATTTCTCAAAGAGCAAAAACACATTTTTCCGGACTATACACAAAATATCCATATTTGCAATACTAGTTTTTGCTATTTTTGAATAAGTATGATGTAATTATTGAGTAGAAATATATCCTTCTCTCTATAATATATGAAAAAAATCATTTGTTCTATTATTCTCTTCTTTCTTTTTGGTATTGAGACAAGCTCAGCAAATTGGTATGGAAACCATGCAATAGCATTTACTAATCCTGGAGGAGTTACTCTTACTCCGACTTCAGGAGGAGGACCAAATAGGGGAACACGTTGTGATAATGATGGTGATACTACGGGAGGAGCACATCCTACTTTAGGACAATATGCAGTAGCGGATAATAATAACTCTACTACACTCACTCCTGAAACAGATGCTGAGTTTACGGTAGGAGCTACATGAAATATGCGGTGCTTATATTGGGACTCTTCAGTTCCAATAGTCAATACTTTAACTTACACAAATGGATGGACTAATAATGTCAATCAGACAGTAAATTTTTCTTTCACAGATGCAGGAGGATCAAGACTC
Source organism: Candidatus Altimarinota bacterium (assembly GCA_043730605.1). Classification (GTDB taxonomy): domain Bacteria; phylum Patescibacteriota; class Gracilibacteria; order BD1-5; family UBA6164; genus JAACSU01. The sequence goes on along the minus strand of JAYTJZ010000075.1, from coordinate 4,162 downwards.
AGACGTTATACTTTACAACAAAGAATTGCAAGTGATAATCCAACTTTTTCGACTTGGGCTGCTTGGCAAAATGTGACAGGACATACAAATCAAGCTATAGCAGGAGGAGTAAATACCTTCTCTTCAAGTTATAGTTTTGTAGCAACAAATAATAGAGCCTATGAGTTTCGAATACAGGTTGAAGATGTAGCTTGAAATATTTCTGTTTGGACTACACCAGCTCGTACGATACGTATTGATAATCAGCCTCCTATTGCAGCTGATATTTCAAATACGAGTCCAGTAAGTGGATCAGATATCCTTGCAGATAATTCTTATACTATTTCTCTGACTGTAGCAGTAAACGGAGGATCTCCTATCACTGAAACGACAGGATATTTTGAAAATAGATCGTCGAGTACAGGGGCTTATATCACTACGGCATTTACGTCTCCTAATGGAATTTTTAGTAATAATTACGATGTTCGAAATGTAGATCTTGCAAGACAGGTAACAGGAGCACGACAATATTCACTCAAAGTTACACGACTTTGTGATCAAGCATGAAATTGTACTACGGTAGGAAATACAAGTTGACCTGCAGTAGGAATAAGAAACTTTACATATGAAGTGTATGCAGATACACTCAATCAGGTTTCATCAGTTCTAGCAAATCCATTTTCTGCTACAATAGTTGCAGATGGAGTCATAAAAAACTTGAATATTCGTCTTCGAGATACCTATGGAAATATTATTATTCCAGCAAGTTCTATCGGAAGAACTATAAATCTCTCTCTTAGTATAAATAATGCTCTTCGACTTGAACAATATTTAAATTCTTCATCTTCGAGTGCATTCTTTACTGATATTTCAAGTGGAACATGAGCGATTGCTCTTTGAAGCAGTGTGTCAAAAAATCTTGGAGTTCGAACTTCTACTACAGGAGATTATACGATACCTTTCTTTGTATTTGCTCCGACTTCTCTTTGAAGTAGTCTTGTTCCAGCATCTGCAAGTATAAATAATATTAGTTTTACAATTGCTTGACTTGGTCCTAATAGTGGGATTATAGGATGATCCAGTAATATAAATATCAATGCACAGCCCTTGTTTACTACCGCATTTACTGGAGAAATAAAAACTCAGTGATTCATAGAATGAGTGAGTCAAAATTCTACTCTAACTGTTACAAAAGCAAATGCAACGACTACAAGTTCACCAGCACTTTATTTTGAGTTTGGAAATTATAATACAGGAACGTTTCTGAATGAAACAAACTCACGTTTTAATCTAACACTGAATGGAATAAGTATTCGTGAAGGATCAGGGACAACAGTTCCTACTACTACGACTATTTCAGGACTTCCACTTACAGCAGGATCTCCGACGGACTTTACTACTACGATGCTCTTACAAAGTGGAGCGGTAAATACAGCAACAACTTCCTATCTTGCAAGTATCATATGATATGTGAATGCAGGAAGAACTATTATGTATCCATATGATATTATAGGAAAGACTTCATATCATGCGATATCTGGAAATAATAATTCATTTCAATCTGGAGTGAAAATAATAGGAACCACCTCTTCGCAAAAGACAGAAGAAATTGTCACGAACCAATTTACAGGAGATGTACAAATACTTGGAAATATAGAAAAATCTCTGGCTCGAAAAGATATTCAAACAAATGTGTATGAACTGATACGAAATATGATTCCACGTACTGCAGGACTCACTGCACTTTCTGCCACAGTATTAAATTCTCAAAATTGGGATGATACAGGACTCCGAGCAGAAGCATTTTATGGAAATAAAGCTCTCTATTTTTGAGAAACTATTATTTTAAGTGGAGCAGGAAATATAGAAGGAAATAAAACAATTATTGTAGAAGGAAATGTCTACATTACAGGAAATATACGAGATACGGATGATGATGGAATGCTTGGAATTATCGCTCTTTCAAAAAATGGGGTCGGAGGAAATATCTATATTGATCCAAGTGTTACGGATATTCATGCGATACTCTATGCTGATAGATCTGTACTGAGTTATGATGGAGTAAAAGAATTTGATGGAAGTAATAGTAGTGCAAGTGAACTTGCAAATCAACTCTATATACATGGAAGTGTTTTCAGTGAAAATACGATAGGATGATCTAGAAAGACTCCTATTGTATGTCCATACTTCGTGAATGTAACATGTACCCAACAACTGGCTCAGAAATATGATTTGAACTATCTTCGAAGATATTTTATCTATGATTCTAACTGAAATGGAACAATTCAACCAACGATAGATAGCCCAGCAAATAGTGGAACTCGGTCTTTCGGAGGAGCCATAGGAACATGATATGAAGAATATCCAGTGATTATAGACTATAATACACGAGTCCAACAAACTCCTCCTCCATTTTTTGGAGAATAACAAACAAAAAAGTAGGGTACGATTGTAATCGTACCCTACTTTTTTGTTTTAGAAAAACTTTATTTTATCAGCATTTGGATGTTCTTTGAGTTTTTCGAGGGTTTTTGCTTCGATTTGTCTGATACGTTCTCGAGTGACTCCGAACTCTTTTCCTACTTCTTCCAAGGTATGAACATCTCCTCCTTCTAGACCAAAACGCATTTTTATGATTTTTCGTTCTCGTGGAGTGAGAAAATCGAGCATTTCATTGAGATTTTCTTTGAGAAGATTCATATTCGTCTGTTCATCTGGAGCAAGTGTTTTATCATCTTCGATAAAATCTCCAAGGGAAGTATCTTCTTCTGAACCGACTGGTGCATCTAGAGAGAGGATATCTTGAGAGATACGCATGATCTGACGTACTTTTTTGATATCCATATCAAGCTCAGTTGCAAGCTCTTCCATAAGAGGTTCACGAGTGAGTTCTTGAGTGAGACGTCGATAGGTATGAGTAAATTTATTGATAGTTTCTATCATATGTACTGGAACTCTGATGGTTCGAGCTTGATCTGCAATAGCTCTGGTAACTCCTTGTCGTATCCACCATGTTGCATAGGTAGAAAACTTAAATCCTTTTGTTGCATCAAACTTATCCACAGCTCGAAAAAGTCCAACATTTCCTTCTTGGATGAGATCAAGGAGCCCAAGTCCTCGACCCATGTATTTTTTTGCAATAGAAACAACAAGTCGGAGATTTGCTGCAGCAAGAGTTTTTCGTGCTTCTTGATCTCCTTCTTTGATACGTCTTCCAAGTTCTACTTCTTGTTCTCCATTGAGAAGTTCTACTCGCCCTATTTCATTAAGGTACATACGTATTGAGTCGTCAGATATTTCAGAAAGAGAAATAGCATTTCCATGATAGTCTTTCTTTTTTTCTACCGGAGTGAAAAGATTTTCTTTATCCAAACTATCTACCACATCTATCCCAATTGTCATAAAACGTGAGTAGATTTCATCGAGAAGATCTACATCATCTTCTGCATGAGGAATCGCATTCATGAGCTCATCTTGCGTGATACGGCCATCTATTTTTCCTCGTTTCATAAGTTCCTGAACTTCGTCTGGCATCCCATCAAGAAGTTCGGGGGCAATATCATTATCGATGAATTTTTGCATTCCTTTTCCAAGACGACGTTTATCTTGGTCTCGTTCTATAGGCATACGTTTGAGTCATTTATCTTTTTTAAGGAATCCTATTTCTTCGAGGGCATCGAGAGAATCCTCGTCTCCTATTCATTCTTCAAGCAGTATAGCTGCTTCTTCAGCTTCAAGTTCAAGTAAATCTTCATCTTGAATTTGCAGGTTTTCTAGTGCTTTTCCAAGAGTATTGAGATCTATTTCTTCGATACGAGATTTTTTTGGATCTTTAGTCATAGTATTCAGTAAGTATTACAGAAAAAATCTTCTAGGTTTTTCTAGAAGGAGAGAGAGTGAGAGATATACTTTTTATTTCGTATATAGTTTTGGTGAATGAAAGAGATATACTCTCTTTTTCGCTTCTTATCTTAAAAAAAAAGTAGGAAAAATCAATACTTTATTTGATATTGTGTTTTTTTGCTTCTTGCAGGAGTTCTGAATATTTTTTGAGTGCTTCATTGTCTCCTGTTTTCATTTGATTTTTATAGCTTTCACTCAGTCATTTAAATGAAGCTCTATTTATTTGTTCACAGAGTTTTTGTATGATAGATGAGTGTTCGTCAAAATTGAGAGATTTTTG
>JAYTJZ010000074.1:0-10060 GCA_043730605.1 Candidatus Altimarinota bacterium | reverse complement strand
TTTATGGTTATATTTTGAGAAGAGAGAGAGATCTTCAGTGATGAGTATTTCTTGAGAATATCCATATTTTTCTCTCAGTGCTGCGACCGTTTTTGGTCCAAAGTATCCAGCTGCTTCATCGCTTGCGTCTTGTATGATTCCTGTTTTTATCTGAAAATCTATGAGCTCGTTTTGGATACTTTTATATTTTCCATCTATTTCTTTGGTATATATATCAGCTTTTTTAAATATTTCCTGAAGTTGTTTTATATCTTCTATTTCAGAATCTGGACTTACTCGAAGATTTCCTATATATCAGAGTTGAGACTCAGCGTGCTTCAGAGTGATAGAAGAACTTGGAATGACTATTTTTCCTTTTACGGTTTTCTTTCCCCATCGTATCGCTCGATCGAGTCACTCGTCTCAGTATCACATCCATATATCGATACGGTCATAGCTATGACCACGTTCTCCAGCTTTTACGATAGCTCAACCTCGATCTTCTATAGATCAGATTCCGTATCATTCGAAGTATATCTTTGTTCCAAACGGGTAGTTTGCTGGACCAGCCAAAAGTCCAGAAAAAACTCATTTTCATGATGCAGTGGTGACTCACTCACCATTGAGACGAACGTCTCATTCAAAGCTCCCAGTGATATATCTTGATTGGTCAGGAAGAGGGGAGTAATATGCTGTTGTAACGAAGTATGTTTCTTCGTTGGCAAACGCGTAGAGGGTATTTCAAAAGAAACACACAGTGGCTACGATAGCTCAGTAAATGAGCTGCTTCGTGGGGCACATAGTATCTTTTTAAAGAATAAAGCCGAACTATTATATGTATTAAATATATAATGCAAGTTTTATTATATCATACTTCACCAAAACTTCACAAAACATAGATTTGACTTATTTTTATATTTTCTTTAAATATATTCTATATATAAAATATAAACCATATGAGCGTATCAGACATATTGTATATTCCTTGATTTAGAGAGGCAGAGGGGAAGAGAATGCCTTGAGCCATACTTTGAGAATATTTTGCTTCAAAAAATATAGCTTTTTCTCGTATAAAACTTCCTGGAGATATAAAAAACACAGATGAAGGTACTCTTTTTAGTATGACTTCTGTACAAGAAAGAGTGAGAGAACATCTTGAGTGACTCCAAAAAAACACAAAAGTTCTGAGTTATTCTCTCTCGGCTTTTCCCGTTTTAGAAGCACTTCATAGTGTTTCAGATCAAGTACGAAAAAAGGTAGAACAAGTTATTTTTCTTCACCCTGCAAAAAATCCACTCTCTGCCGTAGCTATGATGGATTGGTCTCTCGGGAGTCATTCTCATATTTTTGATGAAACATATTATCTTGAAGGAGCTAAAAATGAAGTATTTCAAACTCTTATAGGAGATTGGAGAGGTAATGCTGAGATATTTCAGGCAGATTTACAACGGTATCATAATCTTCTGTCGGGAAATCGGAGATATTTTGATGCTCGCGTTTTCGAACTCAGAGATGAAATACACGATATAAAAGTCTTAGAAAGCAATACCGATAGTATAGTTTCTGTAAAAAAATGATTTGATTTTCAAGAAAGAAGGTCAAAAGAAAAAGCTCAATTTTCACATATACCAAAACTTTCTCCAGAGGTACTTGAAAGTACATTTTCTTAAAAATATATCACTCCTTTTTCTTTGTTGAGATTGAGTCCATGAATCTCTTTTACTCCTTTTCCTTTTTTCTCAGAAAAAAATCTCAAAATTTCTGCGATATTTCATTCAGAAAGTCAGATAGTGGAGTTATTATTAGATATGAAATATAGGTGTCTTAGTATTTCTTTTTGAAGAAAGAGAGAGAGTTGTAAAAAATCTTTCAAAATATATTCTCTTTTGTCTCATAAAAATGTAGTAACATTTTCATCGATAAAATCTTTCATATCTTCAAAATAGCCTAAAAGATGCGAGAGATTTTTTTTGTTTTCAGGATGAACTTGTTCAAAAAGGGGAATCATCTCATTTCTGATAAAATTCCTGGTATGTTTATTTTTTGCATTGCTTTGATCTTCAAAATAGGGAAGTTTATTCGCTTGCAAATAGTTGAGAATTTCCTTTTTTTCTAATCCTAGTAAAGGACGCAAAAGACTTCAAGAGTTTTCTTGCATGTTGATAAGTCATGTGAGTTTTGTCCCTCGAAGCATATTAAAAATCATCGTTTCGATACGATCATCTAGGTGATGAGCAAGAAATACTTTTTTTGCAGTATGAATATGACAAAGTGCATCAAAGAACTGATACCTCTTTTCTCTTGCAAGTTCCTCAAAACTTCGACTTGGAGAAAGTGTTTTGAGTTTCTCAAAATTACACTCTGCTATCTCTACTTGAAATCCTTCTTTTTTTCAAAGTTCAAGGAGAAATTCCTCTTCTTGCTTGCATTGTTCACGTGTATTATGGTTAAAATACGCTGCGACCATATTTTTTTTATAGGGAGTTTGCAGGATATGATAGAGTAAAAACATACTATCAGCTCACGTAGAACAAGCAAGGATAAAAGGCTCATCTGGAGTAAGGTGTTTTTCGAGAAAGGGAAGTAGGGTCAAAGACATATTTTTTTGAAGTTATATTTTCAAGAAAAGTATAGAGAAGAGAAAGGGGATTGCAAGAAAAATCGCTTTTGAGAAAATATATTGATATTTTTCAATAAATAGTTTTAATATATAAAAATATGTTTTTTATATATACAATGTCAGATTTTTCCAAACTTTCCCGAGAACCTGGATCAAGTATAGACCCCGAAACTTGAGAAGTGCAAATAAATCCTCTCTTTCAATCTCTTTGAAATACTTCTTGAGAAAAAGCAGGGAAATATATAGAACCAGGTTTTTCTCAATTTGCTATAGATACAGCACGTGCCTTTACTTCATCTCTGTGTGAATCTGTACTTTCTCATATAACTTCATGAAAAAAAGTAAAAAGAGGAAATAATAAAGGTTTTGATATACTGCTCCCTAATAACGCAAGACTGGAAGCAAAGATGTGACGTATAGGAAACTCTGCAGTTATAAAAAGATCTCAGCTTATATTTCTCTGAGCAACAGGGTATTATGGACTTTTATATTATAGAACTACTCACAATAAACCTCCTTCAAGTTTTATGAACAAGCTGATATTGCTTCCTCGATTGAAAATCTTATGAGAAATATATCTCTTGAAGTTGCTTTTATCGTTCCTCAGCCAGCAATGGTTTACTATTATAATACTCAAGCAGTAAATGAAGGCAGGATTTCTACAACTTGAACCCTTCATAAACCTCTCGCATATCGTAATGCTCAACAGCTTTTCAGAGAAAATCATGGAGCATATGAAGCATCTGAGCAAGATGCAAACTATGAAAACTTTTGTTTTCCAGTATTTTCTCTCGGCTACTCTTTTACCTAAAATATTATGTCTCAAATAGAACTTTGAAAAGATATACCAGAAGATTTTCTTATTCCAGACCTGCAAAAAAAAGTACAGTGTGATATTTGTAGTGATATTTTTACTATAGTATATACGTGATCTGGAGCAGAAATCACTCATAATGATATTTCTTACTCAGCAAAAGACTCAAACTCTCACGGTGACATGTATATCACATCATCAAATAATACGCAGACACTTATGCTACAACAGAGAAACGAGTTAGGATTCTTTATTTTACTTCTGAAATATGCTTCTGAAATATGAATACTCGACGATATAGTATCCCCAGACTTATGAAATCTACTTGGATACCTCAATGTATACAATAAAGATGCCTCTACTGACTATATCAATGATTTTGATATGATGTTTGTAAATTTTAGTGAATCTCTCCCAAAGAGTGAAAATGATGAAATAGCTTTTAGTTTAGGGAAAACTCCACATGCTTCCAGAAATAGATATTTTCCACACATCTCAGAACAAAAAGTATTAATACTCACAGATAATATTTGAAATTCGTACCATATTCATCAACATGAAGTCTTGCAGTATATGAGATTGCTTTTACTTGCAGCAGATCAATATGCTGGAAGAACGCAACATTGAAGATATTTATGAGTCATAAAATATATATTTTCAGAAGCATATGCTGAAGAGTATGGAAGATATATGTCTTAAAACACTTTCACCCAGGTATCATGAAAATATACATCAAAGTCTGCGATAGACTCTTTGAACTTCGTATATCCAGCAAAACTTCTCAGTTGTCCTTTGTCTCGCATATGATCAAGATCACAGATTTTTATACCGAGAGAAAAACTATCTCCTATCCATGCATCCATCATCGCAATCCCGAGATGATACATGCGAGCATCACGGTGATAAAATGAAGCCCAGTATTCACTGATGTCTCCATCATCGATAAATACTGCTCCAGCAAGTATTTTTCAATCAACTGAGATGAAATACGTTCTATAAGAACTCATAGTATTTTGAAGAAGTTTTCGTGTCATCCGAGATACTATCCATTTATTTGGATCAGAAATTTTTGTTTGTTGATAGAGTGCAAGAAATTTTTCTATATCACGAGAAGTTTCAATAACAATCTTCCCATTTTCTTTTTGAGTCAGAATATGTTTTCTATGATTTCGAGCTGAGCTCGACCATTTTTTCCAATATTCTGCTGTATCAAGAATACAAAAACTTGAACGAGAGCTATGGATATAAAGTCTATTGTACCAAGCAGGAAGTTTATACCATCCTATTGGTTTTTCTATGATTCTCAGTGGAGTCCAAAAAATAATCCCGTGAGATATACGAAACTTTTTGAGATATTCAGGAGTCAGTAAAAAATCTATTTTTATAAGAGAAATACTGTAAAATCATAAAAAGATACGAGAAATAAAATAAAAATCCTGAGTCCCCTCTATCATTTGTATGAGAGAAGAACTATATTTTTTATAATAATCATAAAAAAGAGTGGTGCTACTTCGATAGTATCTGTAGGAAAGTGGAATAATATTTCGAGGAAGTGTTTTCAAAGTATTTTTTATATTGTGAAAGTATTTCTTTTTGTATAATCATAAAGAACAATTCTTTAAAAACCAATTTTATGTATCAAAAACTCACTCAAAAACTTCAAAAATATCTCTGAGAGTTTGTATATGGGGGGATAGATGGTTGCGTCACGACTTTTGCTGTGGTTGCTGGGTCGATGTGAGCTGGACTTGAAACACGTATTATCTTGATTTTAGGTTTTGCAAATCTCTTTGCTGACGGTTTTTCTATGTCTATCGGAGCATATCTTTCCTCAAAGTCTCAAAATGAACAAGCTCAAAAGGAATGAACCCAATATGCTGAAATAAAAAGACCTCTCTCTATAGGTTTTGCTACGTTTCTTTCTTTTCTTCTTGTGGGAATTATCCCATTGAGTGCCTATATCATAGATGCATTTTTTATAAAAATATCTTCTCTTTTTCTTTGGGCATCCCTTCTCACATTTTGAGGATTCGCAATGATAGGATATCTCAAATCTCTCGTAACAGAAAAATCAAAATGGAAATCTATTTTTGAAACTTTATTCCTATGAGCTCTTGCTGCTGGAGTTGCGTACTATGTAGGAGATTTCTTAGAAAAAATAATATAACTTTTGTAACTCTTTTTTTATAAATATTTTACTTCACTTTTTTTATAAATTTTTCTGCTTGCCAAGGAAATCGATGCTCTATCTCGACTCCGAGTGATATAGAAAGGAATGTTCGTATGAGAACTATGATAGCAAGGTTCGTTACACTTGTAAGAGTAAGTTCCGTTGTCACAGTTTTGACGATATCTACAGCGATAAGTATCTCAAGCCCGAGAAGTATAGCTCGACCTATCTCTTCACGCACATGCGTATACACATGTTTTTCAGACTTTTTCATATGATATATGGCTTTTCCTATACCAAGAAGTACTCCTCAAAAAATGATAGCAACTCCTACTATTTCCAAAAAAAGTACGGTAAAGTGAAGAAAGTCTTGAGTAAAATTCATAAAAGATATTTAAATATATTTCTCTTTCTAGTATAGTATATTTTATACTCATAATACAGAAAAATAAATTGACAAATTTATATTTATCTTAAAATAATTATTGATTAATTTAGTAATTATTTTTTGATATGACAAAAGGTGTTGATATTTGAGACGCTCTTCCTGTAATACTTCCAGAACCTACAAGACCACTTACTGCAGAAGAAATTGATCAATGAGTTCAACTGATACTAGAATCTATTGCAACTGTTGTTATTGCTCAAGCAAGTAGAGAAGATATCACAGAAAAGCTTCAAAAACTTCTTTCGCGCATTTCGGAGCTTTTAGAAACAAAACGAAATCTCAATACAGATATAGAAAAACTAGAAAATATAATTAAAAATTTAAAGTGAGAAATTCCTATTTTACAAGAAACTGCTCGATGATGGGAAGCGAAACTCAAAGATTTGAAATCTAAAGCATTTAAAGTGAAAGTTGATGCTCTTTGGGGAAAAGTCGTAAACGGAATTGCAATACTGGGTATTACTTGAGGAATAAGTGGATGACTTTATATGCAAAATACTATTTCTGATCCTGAACAATACGCACTAAACTTGCGAGTAGAGTGATTGAGAGCTGAAATACTTACTACATTTACACGTCTTTGAATCATCACAGATGAAGTATATCAAATAGCTGGAATATCTCTCGATAGAAGTAATAAAAATATTGCTTTTTCTGAAAGAGATTTTCTTGAAGAAGATGATTTTTATCAGTTAGAATGAGAATATCAAGGATATAAACTTATTCTTGCTATTCTTTTTTCTGCTCCAGAAAACGTTATGATCTGACTCTGAGAAGTGAAAACAGAGCTTACTACTCCCAGTGTTTTAGATATAGAAACTTTTATATCTGAAGAGTTTCAAAGACAAGAAGTACTTCGAGTACAAAAAGAACAGGAAGAAGCTGAAAAACAAGCAGAAGCAGTTGAACAAGCACGTATCATAGAAGAAGAAAAAATCAGACAACAAGAAGACCTCAACCTACAAAATAGAACTATAGTAGAAACAAGAAAGCAAGAAGTAATATCTACTATAGGAACACTTACAAATACAGAGAACTATATATTTGGTGAACCGATTGTGTTTCGTTATCATCGTGATGGACAAGAATTAGAAGTGATACTTTATCCAGAGAAGAAACCTCGAGAATTTTTAGATGATACATATTGGTTATGAGAAAGTGAAATAGTATTTAATTCCGAAATACCGTATAATGGATTAAAAATTTGAGATGAATCTATAACAAAAGTGTTACTAAAAATCTCAGTTTCAAATGCTGATGAGTTCACCTTTAGTATTGATTGGTCTAATAATCGAAAAAAAGATTATACGGTTACATTTTGACTTGAAGATTTAGATACATTTAATAGAGACCTATGAATTGAGCTCTTTAGCTATCAAAATCCTTTAGAAATCATAGAAGAAAAACCTAGTTTAAAAGCTGAGTAAAATTATAATTTTGCAAATACTTCCACACTATCATCCCCAGCAAGTATGTTGGGGATTTTCTTTCCACATTTTTGACACTCGTGAACGATCATCCATCCTTTTTTCTTATGATCTTTTGCGATAGGTTTCATGAGTCCAAAACATTGCGAAAGTCTATCTCATGGAAACTCTTTATCAAGATGTTTAGAATGGAGACAAAAAGGACAATGATTTCTCGCGCTTCCTGTGGGATGTTTTAGAACTTCTTTTCCACAGTTTTCACAAGCAAACGATTCGTTTCGCATGATGAAAGCCATTTTTTATTTCGTGATGATATAAAAAATAACTGCAACAACGGAAAGTATCATGCCTACAAGCCAGAGTCGAAAAACAACAGTTTCTTCTGACCAACCTGTTGCTTCCAGATGATGGTGAAACGGAGCTATTATAAATACTTTTTTTTCATTTCGAAGTTTTTTACTCGTGAGTTGTATGATAACCGAAAGTGTTTCGAGAATAAATATGATTCCTACAATACAAAGGATAGCAATCGTATTCGTAAGCAGTGCCATAAGTCACAGATTTGCACCGAGAGCGAGGCTTCCAACATCTCACATATAAAATTTTGCTGGTTTGATATTAAACCATAAAAATGCTATAAGTGCTCCACAAATACTCACACATAGGGTAGAAAGCAGAAAGAGTCATTGATCAAAGGTGATATATCCATAGACTCCATAGGCAAATAAGAGAAGTCCTCCAGCCAGTCCATCAAGTCCATCTGTGATATTGACACTATTAGCTGCTCCGACAATGATAAAAATAAAAAGTGGTATGAAAAGATATCCAAGTTCTAAACCTGGAATATAGGGGAGTTTTAAGAGGATATCTGACCAACCGAGTTTATCATAAAACCACCAAGCCCCAAGTCCTGCAAATATAAGAAGCCAAATCATTTTAAACATTGCAGAAAGCCCTTTTGTTTTTCCGATTCCTCGAATATTCATAAAGTCGTCGACTCATCCTAGAAGTCACACGGTAAAAAGAGTAAATAGGCTCAAGTACGTTTCTTGTTGATTAAGGAGGGAGTTATTGATAAAACCATATTTTTGAAGGATAATAGAAAGCAGAACCATAAAAAAAACAGTTCCCAGTATAAGCGCTCATCCCATAGTAGGAGTTCCTGTTTTGTGTACATGAAGTTTAAAAAATTCAAATGCTTTACCAATGGTCGCATTTTCACGTATTTGTTTTCCCAGTTTCAGAGAAGTGAGAAGGGAAATATAGCTTGGAGCTATCAGAAATCCTACGAGAAATGTAGCAAGTCAAAAACCAAAAATCGAGACTAAATTCGTATCCACGGTGAAAAAATAAGAAAGAATAATATTGCGCTAGTGTATAAAAAAATATGAAGTTGTAAAGATTTTTCCTTTACATTCCTTGAAAAAAAAATACTCTTGAGGGCAAATATTTTTTTACTTAAAAATCTTATGATTCTCTCAAAAGCAATAGTAACAGCAATGCCTGATGAAGCAGAGCTTATCATCGAAAAATACGAACTTACAGAAACAAAAATTCTCTGAAGTATGAAAATCTATGAAGGAAAAAGAAAAAACATAGAGCAAGAAGAAGAAAATATTATCCTCGTTCTTTGTGGAGTCGGGAAAATACATGCAACTTTTGCAAGTACCTATCTTTTTGAAAACTATATGTTTGAAAAAGTGATAAATATCGGAGTGGTAGGAAATCTTCGTCCTGATATGATTTCTATCTGAGATGTAGTGATTCCTAATACTTTTTTACAACATGATGTTTATATTCCTGCATTTATAGACTCGATGAGCTATCTTCGAGAACCTATTTTTACAGAATATGCAGTGTGAGAAAACTATGATCTTCAAAAGTTTCAGCTGCATTTACATGGGATTTGTGTCACAGGAGACCAGTTTGTAGATAACGATGAACTGAAACAAGAACTCGTAGATATATATAGTGCTGATATCGTAGATATGGAAGCCTATGCTTTTCTCACGGTTGCAAAAAACTATGATGCACTTGATAAAGTCGTAGTGATAAAATCAGTAAGTGATGGAGCAGATAGTGATGCAGCAAAAGCACATACTGATAACTTAGTATTTGCTATGGAAAATGCCGTGACAATCCTTGATTTTATCCTGTAGCCCCTTGTCCAGCTGAAGCTGGAAAAGGATTTAGGAAAGGGTTTTGTGTTCTGATATTTGGATTCAGATAAAAATTATGAGTATTTTTCAAAAAATATAGATTCATCTGAAACTCAAAGTTGAAGTAACTTTTCTTGTACTCCTTCTATCATAGCAGGAGCTCAACAGAGATAATATTCTTCAAAATCACTTACGGATTTTTCACTGAGAAAATCTGTGACATATCCACTATGTATCATCTTTTCTCAAGCATCTCGACTTACTACGAGATGATAAAAAAAAGTTTTTGGATAGCATTTTTTGAGATTTTCAAACTTTTCAAGGTAAAACAAATCCTTGAGATATCGTACTCCAAAAACCAATTGGTATTTTTCTCCTGTATTTTTTGCAAGACCTTCTATGATGTGGCTATAAAGAGGAACTAAACCAGTTCCTGTTCCGAT
>JAYTJZ010000073.1:0-10086 GCA_043730605.1 Candidatus Altimarinota bacterium | reverse complement strand
AGAATTGTGATGAGGTTTTGTGTGAAAAGAATAAGAGTTATAGCGGTGTTTTATATAAACATATAATATAGAAAAGTACAGAGCAATCTGTATTTTTTTTGTAGTCTGAAAGTTGCAGTGATATTTTTTATATGTTAGAGTGAGAGTATATTTATTCAAAAATATTTGTCCTATGATTTTCCAAAAACTCCAAAACTTCTGTAATTCTCACAAAAAGACTGTGTTCTTTCTTGTATTTTTTCTTGGAATCTTTGCTCTGACAACACAATGAATTTTTGCTGCAGATGGAGCACCAGAAGCTCAATCAGCTATCAGCCAAGAAGATGGGGAAAAAATAATCGGATATCTCAATATGGCTCTCAAGGCTGCAGCTACGATACTTGGACTTATCACTTCTTTTGTTTCTATTTTCCTCTACCCAGGATGGGTGAATGGAACGATGTTTTGACTACAGGACTATCTCAAACTTATATGGGTACTCGTATCAAATGTTATTTATTTCATATTTGCAGGGATTTTGATAGTAATTGCATTTATGAATATCATCGGAAAAGGAGATGGAACATGGGAACTCAAACAAGCTCTTCCAAAATTTATCGTCGGAGTTTTGATTGTTCCATTTTCATGGTTTTTTGTTCAATTTCTTCTTTCACTTTCGGCAATACTCACGGTAGGAGTTCTTACTCTTCCCTATGAATCATTTCAAAATGAAGAACTTTTTGGAGCAGCGATGGAGGAAAGTGAAGTAACAAATCAAAAATTTTGTAAAGATATTATTATCTCTATCACAGGAAATTTTGATGGAGTAGAAGGAGGAACTTCCTCTCTTACCGAGTGAGAAGATGCTCTTCAAGAAAATATTCGTTGTAAAGGAGAAGGAGATAGTGGAAAGGTAAGTATCAAAGATATTATCTCAGGAGAAGGAGGAGGAGAAGGAATAGATAATAATGTATTTGGAATTATTTCAGTGTATACCTATGGAATTCTTCGAGTTCAAGAACTTGATACAATTGCGGCTCTTGATCTCACTACAGTGAAGTGAATATCTGACCTTATATTTAAAGTTATATTTGATCTCCTTTTTGTAGTGGTATATCTCATTCTTATGGTAGCTCTTTTTCTCGCACTTCTTGTTCGAGGAGTACGACTTTGGGTCTACATGATGCTTTCACCAGCATTTGGACTTTTATACTTTCTTGGGAAAGGAAGTGAAGGATTTTGAAGTTCAGATGATGGATCGAAGTTTAGTATTTCAGAATTTATCGCTCTTGCGATGGTTCCGGTATATGCTTCAGCAGCTCTTGCATTTGGACTCGTGTTTATCCTCGTAGCAACCGAAGGGATTAAAGAAGCAAGTTCCGAAGATGACCTCGATACTCTCAAGGCAGGATGATTTTCTATCTCTATCATCGGAGCTCATGCAGATGGAGAAGAAGAAAAGTCAGTGATAGCGAAACTTATCGTAGAGCTTTTCTGAGTTGCAGTACTCTGGATAGCCGTGATGGCAGCTCTTTGAGCTTCTGATACTACGAAAACTGTTACAGCTCCTATCAAACAGTTTGGAACTTCCGTCTGAAAAATGGTCACAGCAGCACCGACCTATATGCCGATACTTCCAGCTTCGCTTGGAGGAAGTGCTGCAGGACTTGGGCAAATGGGGTCAACGATTCAATCAGGACTTGCAAATGCAGCAACCACAAGATGATGAGAAGCAGCGAAACGTTTCTTGCCTTGAAGTTCGGCTGCTAATGTCGATCAGACAACGAATGCTCAGAGAGCTATAAGTACATTACAAGCTTCAGGAGTAAATAATGCAAATTCTCTCTCAGCTCTTCAGAATACTATTAAATGAGGGACAGTAGAAACAATGAGGAATAATCAAGAAACAGTTGATATGTTACAAAAGTATTTAGATGAAGCAAGAAAAATTGATGCTACCGTTCCAGATATTACGGTAACTCAAAATTCAGACTCAATAGCAAAAGCAATAGGAGCTTTAGATGAGTATTATAATAGAACAGGAAAAGAACTAATTTGAGGTAGTCCATTGAATGCCTCTTCAAATCCAACAGCAGTAAATGCAGCACTTGCAGGAACATCAACTCCTCCTGCAGATACAGAGACACCACCTGTGGCTGGAGCAACAAATAACATTACTATAAATGCTACTGATGTTAATAAGGCAGGTATTTCATTCAGTTGAACTGGAGCTTCTATGACAGCGACAGGAATAGAACAAGTTAAAACGGCACTTTGAACTTTAACAGAAGCAGAAAAACAAACAGCACTAGATTCACACTTTACAGTAGATCAAGTAACTGCAATATTAAACGCAATAAGATAAATCTTATTTTCTACAAAAAAACAATCCAGCTTTGCTGGATTGTTTTTGGTTTTTAAGATAAAATCTATATACTATAAAAAAACTTATTTTTAAAAGAAAAAGTATGAAGATAAAAATTTCAAAAGATTCCCACGGATATTTGGCAGAAGTAGAGGGGCATGAAAATATTTTTGCTCATGGAGAAACTCAAATGGAAGCAAAAAAAGAACTCCTTCAGGTTATGGAAATGATGTTCGATGTTCATTTAGAACAAATAGAACAAGATAGAAAAATACGTAACGTTATTCTAGAATCTCAAGAATTAGAATATGCCTTATAGTTATAAAGAGATAGAAAAACGACTTTTGAAACTATGATACAAGAAAGTACGACAAAAATGAAGTCATGTACTTTTTTCAAATGGAAATAATATTTTTCCTGTTCCGTGTCATGCAGGAAAAGATATTTCTATTGGAGTGGAAAAGAAGATTTTAAAACTTATACATATCTCAGCAGAAGACTTTAAGAATCTTTAACAAAAACAATCCAGCTTTGCTGGATTGTTTTTTGAGTTTTGAGATAAAAAGTTTGATTTTCCATAAATAGTACATACAATGTATGTACTATAAATAAAGATTTGATATGATTATCGATTTTTCTCAAGATAAAAATAAACTGTTGAAGGAAGAAAGAGGTATAAATTTTGATGATGTTATACATGCTCTTTCTGAAGGGAGACTTCTAGATATAGTTGCGAATAAAAATTATTCTCATCAATCTAAACTGCTTATAGATATTTGAGGATATGTTTGTCCTTTTGTGGGAGAGTTTGGAAAAAGTATTTTTCTCAAAACACTTTTTCCTTCTCGCATAGAAACAAAAAAATATATTTTATAAAAATTTACCCTATGAAAGAAATACATTTAGATGCTGAAGAAGAACAGATACTCGTAGATATGGAAGCGGGGCATTATATTTCGCTCAAAGAAACAAATCCTTCTGAATTTGAAAGTATGAAAACTCAGTTGCAACAAGCAGCGATTTCTATGCGACAAATAAAAAAACCTGTTACTATTCGTTTAGCAAACTCAGACATACAAAAAATCAAACTCATGGCATATAATGAGGGGATTCCATATCAGACTTTTCTGTCTGCCATAGTTCATAAAATAGCAGAGAAAAAAATAGAACTTACTTTGAAATAGAAATATTTCAATAGAAGACTTTAATAATCTTTAACAAAAACAATCCAAGCTTTGCTGGATTGTTTTTTTGTGAGTTAAAAAAGTTCTTTGATAAACCCAAGCATATCTACTATCTTGACTCCATCTTCTTCAAATTTTCTCATCCCGAGACTGGAAATATCAGAAACGATAATATATTTTTGTGAATGATCTCCGAGTTTTGCGAGCTTACGAGCAGATTTTCGAATAGTGTCTTTATCAAGAGATGTTTCTAAATGAACACAAAACTCTTGTTTTTCCTTGAGAGCTCGAAAACTAAACTGAAATCTTCCATTGAGTCCTCAAAATATTTCATAGCCTCTTCGTCGAAACTCAAGGGCAAGTATATTTTCCTCAAAAACTTTTTCAGTACAAAAAGCTCTACGTACCCCTACATCCCCAAAAAAATACTGGATTTTTGAAGTGATGATATTTTTATGCTTGAGATCATAGAGATAACAACGAGAAAGAAGCTTCGTATTGAGGGCTGCATTGAGATAGTCTATCATCGTGAGAAGCGAGAGTTCTACTCCATGACTTTCCAGATTTCTATGTATTTCTCGCAGTGAAAAATATCCATCGATTTGTGCGATATATGTTATAACTTGGTAAAACAAAGTTATGTTTTTTATAGTATATGCCTCAAGGATATCTCGGCTCACGATATCATGTTTGAGAGTTTGTAAGAGAAAGTCTTTATAAAAAACATCTGGAACGATTCGTACTTCTGCGATTCCTCAAAAATCTTTGTTTGGAAAATTCATTGCGTCTATTCCAAGAGGAAACATTTCCATATCAGGAACTCCCTCTATTTTGATATTATTTCCTACGATGATAAGTTTGTATTTTTTTGTTTTATAGAGCTGAGAGATAAAGGTTTTAATTCTTTCTATGTTATTTGTATTTTGAAGTACTATAATTTTAGGCACTCCATAAATACGCACATAGATATCAAGCAAGGTAATCATATCTTCTTGGTTTTTGATAACTCACAACATATCAATATCAGAATTATAATAAAAACACGATCAAAAGCTTTGTGTTTTTTTCAATAATGCATATATGAGCTTCGTTTTCCCAGTATGACGAAGTCCAGAAATTGTGAGTATTTTATACTCATTGAGCAGTGCTACAGCTTTTTCTACTTCTGTATCGAGGGGATAAAAAAGTTTTTGATGTTGTATCGCAAGTAGATTTTTTTCAAGTATTTCCTGATACATATTTATATATTAAAGTATAATATAAACTATTGTAAATAAAAAAATACTTTTGCAAGTTTTTTATATATTTGTTATGGTATACTAGTGAGAAAATAAAGAAAGCAATACACAAAAAAAATAAGACTTGCAGATTGTATTTTCTCTTTGAAAAACAAGGTTTTTTTGTATACTCAAAGTAATAATTTTTCTCTTTTTCGCTATGAAAGAAGCTCTTATACACATCCTTTCTCAGATAATATCTACTCAGTATCAACAGGATATACAAGACTTCGTCTTTGAAACTCCTCCAAAACGAGATCTATGAGATCTTGCTTTTTGATGCTTTCCACTCGCAAAGACTCTTAAACTCTCTCCCGTTCAAATTGCTCTGGAACTTCAAAAACTCTGTACGCTAGAATTGGAAAATAATACTTTTCTTGAAAAAGTGGAAGCTGCTGGACCATACTTAAACTTCTTTTTTTCAGATAATTTCTATGCAGAAGAACTTCAAAGATTTTTTTCAGATACGCAACAGTTTCTATATTGAGACACTTCGAACAATAAACATAAGCATATAGTGATAGACTATATTGGAGCAAATGTAGGAAAACCACTGCATATCGGGCATATGTGTACTCCAAACCAAGGACAAGTATTTATTAACCTCTTTCGAAAACTTGGATATACTGTTATTTCAGATAGCCATATCTGAGATTGGGGAATTATTTTTTGAAAACTTATTTATATATGGAAAAATATATCTGATGAAGATATATGAACCCGTTTAATGAGGCATAAAAATGACCTTGAATTTGATGATATCTGGCATAAAGATAGAAATGATCAATTAGAATTTCTTCTTAAAAAAGAAGGTGTAGATTTTCTATTATCATTGTATATAATGGTAAGTTATAATTGAGAGAATTGACAGAGTAATGAAGAATTTGAAAAATGATTTGATGTGCATATCGAAAATGTAAGAGAAAAACGAGAAGAATGAGCTAGAAATGAGTTTAAACTTCTTTCAGAAGGAAATCCGGAATCTGTGAAACTTTGGGCAGAGTTTACAAAATACTCGATTGAGGGGATGAGGAATTCACTTTCTCGTATATATGTACAACCAGACTATGACATAGGAGAGAGTTTCTACGAATGATTGGGACTTCCAAAGATGCAAAACTATCCAGATTTGAAATATTCTATGAAAGATGTTGTTAAAGTGTTAATACAAAATAAAATAGCGACTCAAAATGAAGATGGATCAGTAGGAGTGGTGTTTCCTGAAGAACTCAAAATCCCATCGTGTATTCTACAAAAACGAGATGGAACACATGGATATCTGGCAAGTGATCTAGCAAGTATAAAATATAGAAAAGAAAATTGGTCTCCTGAAAGAATAATCTACTTTGTAGATGTTCGCCAACAACTTCACTTGAAGCAAGCTTTTACTATCGCAAAACGTACTGGATGGATTGCAGAAGACTGTGAAATATTTCATGCATATAATGGATTTATTAGCCTCAAAGATGGTGCGATGAGCACGAGAGAAGGGAGAATCATAAAACTTGATGCGCTTTTTGATGAAGCACAATTGCGAGCAAAAAATATCATTCTCGAAAAAAGGTCGGATATCTCTGGAAAAGAGCTTGAAAAACTTTCAGAAATTATTGGTATTGGAGCTATAAAATACGGATATCTCAAAAAATCTCGAGAAAGTGATGTAATTTTTGATTGGGATGAGTTTATGAGTTTTGAAGGAAACAGTGGGCCATATATCCAATATAGCTATGTTCGAGCAAGAAAGATTTTAGAAAAATCACAAGAAAATATATATGAAAATATTTCTTGGAATATATCTCAAAAAGAAGAAAGAGAACTTCTCGCTCACTTCAGTACTTTTTCTACCATTATTAGCATAACTCAAGAAGAGTATCATGCACATGTTCTGTGTCAGTTTGTATATGATGCGAGTAAAATATTTTCGAGTATGTACGCAAATCTTCCTATTTTACAAGAAGAAGATATCCAAAAACAAGCGACTCGTATCGCTCTTTTGAAAATGTATACTCATATTATAGAACAGACCTTTCAAGATATATTAGGAATCCCATTAGCTCAAGAAATGTAGTATATATGATAGTAGATTATAATAAAATCGCAGAAAAGTTTGCTTCTTCTCGAAAAGATATGAAATGGGAAGAGCTGGAATACTTTTTTTCTTTGCTTTCTCCAGAAGAAAGTATTTTAGATATTGCTTGTGGAAGTGGAAGATTTTTAGAACAGTATAAGATATATTTTTGAAACTATCCTTTCAAATATATAGGAATCGATCTTTCACAAGAACTTCTTCTTGAGGCACAAAAAGTATTTCCAGAGCTTCAATTTATTCAAGGAAATATGTTGCGGGCTTGAGAATATATCGCAGGGAGAAGTTTTGAAAATATTTTTTGTATCGCAGGTTTACATCATCTTGAAACGCTTGAAGAGAGAAAACAAGCCCTCAAAGATTGGTATAAAATACTTCCTGTAGGAGGAAAAATATATATGACAAATTGGGCACTGGAGAGTCCTATTAATGCTCAAAAATATGACAAATATAGTATATCGGAACATGAGGATAGATTTTTTTCTTCAAATTATATGATTCCATTTTGAGAATATTTGAGATACTATCACTGTTTTTCTTTGAAAGAACTTGAATATATAGCAGATGAAGCTGGGTTTCATATTTTAGAAAATAGACTTTTTGAAACAGAGAAAAATTTTGTAACTCTCCTTCAAAAATAGTCTTTTCAAAGCTTAAAAACTCCATATACTAGGAGTAAGATATTTTTAAGAGAATAAGAAATGGAAAAAAGCTATGAAGAACACATCAAAATAGTTGATCGAGAAATCGAAGATATTATTTCACGGGCACAAGCCTATATGCAGAGTCTTGATCCAAAACATGTACGAGACCATATTCTTCTTGCCTATGAATTTGCAAAAGAAGCTCATAAAAAAGATGCAAGACTTTCAGGCGAGCCTTATATTTCCCATCCTGTTGCTGCAACGAAAATCCTTCTTTCACTTAATCCTGATATCTCAACCATACAAGCTTGTTTGATGCACGATGTTATAGAGGATACTCCCTACACCTATGATGATATTAAACAAGGATTTTGAGACGATGTAGCTAATCTCTGTGCAGGGATGGAAAAACTTGAAAAAGTACGATATCGAGGAGAAGATAGAGCCATAGGAAGTTTACGAAAAATGTTTATCGCGATGGCTGATGACTTGCGAGTCATATTTATCAAGCTTTCTGATAGACAGCATAACATGGAAACTCTCTCGCATCATCCAAAACCAGACAAGCGTGAAAGAATTGCTCTTGAAACTCTCAATATCTATGTTCCTATAGCTGGAAGACTGGGTCTTTATAAAATGAAGAATAACTTAGAAGAAGAGTGTTTTAAAATTCTTCATCCAGAAGACTATACAGCACTTTCTCATGAACTTGAAAATCTTGCAAAAACGAGAACTGATTTCCAAAACTCAGCGATTGTAGAAATACAGCATCTTCTTCATGATATAGATATGCCTCATAAAGTAGATTTCCGTATCAAGTCACCTTACTCTATTTATAAGAAACTCGAAAGAAAAGGAATTCCTTCGGTTACCGATCTTTATGATATCTATGGAATACGTATTGTAGTTCCTACTGTTGCCGATTGTTATCGAGTTTTAGGTGAAATACATGGGAAATGGCATACTTTACCATATCGTTTTAAGGATTATATAGCACTTCCGAAACCAAATGGCTACCAAAGTCTTCATACAACGGTTGTAGGATTTCTCAAAAATTTTACTGGGCAACCAACAGAAATACAAATACGAACTGAAGAAATGCACAAACGTGCAGAAATAGGAGTTGCAGCCCATTTTGAATACAAAGAACGAGGAAGTAAGATAGCAACAGAAATAGACTGGGTCAGTGATCTCAAAGAAATGGTTGATAGTGTAGGGAATAATGATCTGATGACGTCTTTGAAAATCGATACTTTTAAAAATAGGATTTTTGTATTTACTCCGAAAGGAGATCTTATCAATCTTCCTACTTGATCTACTCCAGTAGATTTTGCGTATCACGTGCATACAGATCTTTGAGACCATATCGCATTTGCAAAGGTAAATGGAGTGATACATCCCCTTGATAAAGAACTTCAAAATGGAGATATTATTGAGATATTGATTGATAAAAATCGAAAACCAAGTCCTTTTTGGCTTTCTTTCGTCAAGACTATTAAAGCGAAAAATAATATAAAAGTGTATCTTCGAAAAGGAGATAAAGATACTCATAGGGATAGAGGGAAAGAAATTATGAATAAATATCTCGAAAAATCAGGACTTCCTCTGTTTGATAAAGATCTTCTTCTTTTGCGTATCATCGATGGAAAAGAATATTCTATGGAAGAACGATACCAACTTCTTGAACAAGTAGGAAATTTTAGTAGTACTCCTTGAGCACTCCTCAAAAAAATTCTCAAAGAACAAAAAATTCGTATTGATTCTCAAAAGGAAAAACAAGACGGAGAAAATCCTCTTATTTTTGAGAAGAAACAAGAGCAAAAAGATATTATTATTGGAGGAGAAGAAAATATTGCTTTCAAAACTTGTGGAACGTGCTGTAAAGGAAAAATTCCAGAACATATTGTGGCTCATATTAATTCTCGAGGACAATTTACGGTTCATTCTCGTGACTGCCCTGTACTTTTATGAGTCAATAAAGAAAGGCTTATGAATGCCTATATCAAAGGGGAAGAAAGTTTGAGTTTGTTTCGTCTTTCTTTACTTCTTGAAAACAAGATAGGAATGATGAAAATAATTAGTGAAACTCTCTTTGCGATGGAAATCAATATCGATGAGCTTCATACTCAAAAAGTTTCTCCTACCCAAACTTCTTTAACCCTCTGACTTGAGGTTCTAGACTATGATTATTTGCTCGTTGATAGATTTATTGAGCGCATTAAAAATAATCTTGGAGATTCTCTTATAGAATATAAAATCAAAGAAATAAAAATGTAATACTAAAAAATCCAGCAAAATTGCTGG
Organism: Candidatus Altimarinota bacterium; assembly: GCA_043730605.1. Lineage (GTDB taxonomy): Bacteria > Patescibacteriota > Gracilibacteria > BD1-5 > UBA6164 > JAACSU01. The sequence continues at coordinate 247 of JAYTJZ010000073.1, read as the reverse complement.
ATTTTTTAAGAGAGAAAATAATTATTTTCGGATTTCGAGAGCAAGTATTACTTCATCATATCTTGCTGCGTCTTTTTTCTTTAAATATGCAAGCATTTTTCTTCGTTTTGCTACCATTATCATAATTCCTCTTCGAGAATGGTTATCTTTTTTATGTTCAGTAAGATGTTCTTTGAGATTTTCTATTTTTGCTGTAAGAATTGCTATTTGCACTTCAGCTGAACCAGTATCTTCTTTTTTAGAAGCA
>JAYTJZ010000072.1:0-3455 GCA_043730605.1 Candidatus Altimarinota bacterium | reverse complement strand
GTGCTCATTTTCTATATCTGTTTTTTGCTTTCATACTGCCAGTATAACGAGATTAAAGTTTCGTCAACTGGGGAAGACCCTAAAACATATAGACTTATCTTGAGAGTTTCATCCTCCCTTTTATCAGGTGGATCAAAATGCTATTTGAAGTGGTATAATTATTCCTCTTCATACAAGATTTTCTCCTCCAGAATTTGAGAAAATAAAATGAAAATCACAGATATGATTTTCTATATTTCAAGAAAGAGTTACTCAATTATTACAACTAAAAACAGCCTAAGGGCTGTTTTTAGTTTTCCCGAACCAAGTAAATACTCCTGCCGTTTTTACCTAGAGATCATACCAGATATCGGGAAGATTTTGAGAGGATATGAGGAGAGTTTAGTGGAGGAAATGGAGTTTTGGGAAAGAGGTTTGTTTTAAAAACTATTTATATATATCTCCTCTATACCCTACTTTCAAAATCTCAATCCGTGTCTCATCTGAAATCTTTATGAGCATACGAATATCTCAGACTCTGAGTCTGTGAGTTGTCGGTTCGAGATTATAGACTTTTGTGCAATTCAAGAAAAAACTCTCAGAATCTTTAAAGAATTTGAGTTTTTTGAGGCATTGTTCTTGATCTCTCGAAGAAAGTTTTTCAAAGTATTTTTTTCACACTTTCGTGAATAGAAACTCTCTCATAGCATTAAATTACTAAGTCCGAGAGACCACTTTCAAGAGATTCTTGAAGTTTTTTTTGCAAAACTTCTCTGTTTTGCTCCATTTCCATATCTTCAAGCAAGTCTTCAAAAAAATATGGATGAGCTTGGATTTTTTGGTATAAAGCTCCTCCGATAACGATACCAATATCCTTGTTATTATGTAGAACTGTTGCGTATTCTATTTCTGAAAAAGTCTTACTTCCCTTTCGAGCTATTTCAGTAGTTGAAGTAAATTGCATAATATTTGTATAATAATCGTAAAATAATACAAATATTATATGAATATATTTATACTTTACAAGTGAATGTTTTGAAATTCTCTAAAAACAGCCTAACGGCTGTTTTTCTTTTTCCCGAACCACGAAAATATCCCTGCTCCAAATACAGCTCAGAGAGTATTTGCCCAGAGATCATACCAGGTATCTGGAAGATTTTGTGAAAATATGAGTCAAAATTGCAGTTGAAAGATAGATTCTAGTAGTTCGTTGAAGACTCAAAAAGTAGTTGCGAGGAGAAAAAAGAGATGGAAAAGGACAAAGCTTGAGAGCTCAACTTTTGAAGCTCGATACGAAAGAAAAGCAATAAGAGTCACTATGAATCCTCCTCACAGAGCATGCTGGACTCTATTTGCAAGCTCAGCATCTGAGATAAATGCTACGACGATAAGTATTCCAAAAAAACTTCCAGTAATAAGAGCGATATCAAAAAGAGAAATATAAAGTTTGAGTTTTTTTGCGGTAAAAAGCTGGAACCAAAAAATTCATATGATATAGAGAACTATATATCACAGAGCAAGCAGAAGAAAATACATAATCGAAAAATGAGAAAATAAATATATTTATCGTATCTTTTCTAAAAACTTGTCTTTTAACTCTTTGATTCTCACTATATCTATCTTCTCTAAATTTTTCACCACAAACTGTTGTCTTCCTTTTTCAAAAGTTTCTTTATTTTCAGATACAAAGTTCCAATACAAATAATTCATAGGACACGCATCTTCGGTATATTTTTCCTTAGGATTATACTGGCAGTTTTTACAATAATCTGACATAGAGTTGATATAGTTGGCAGATGCGACATATGGCTTAGTTGCAAGTTTTCCTCCATCAGCAAATTGGCTCATACCGAGAACATTCGGAGTTACCACCCATTCAAAGGCATCAGTGTAGTATTCAAAAAACCATGTATTGAGTTCGTGAGGATCAAGTCCAGCAAGTAAGGCAAAGTTTCCGATGATCATAAGCCTTTGGATATGATGAGAAGTATTTTCTTTTTGTACTTGTTTAAGAGTGGTAGAAAGACAATTCATATCACAGAGTTCTGCATCTTTCCAAAAATAGTTTGGAAGAGGACGAGTATGCTGTAAAAAGTTTTGCGTATAAATATCGTCTTTATAAAACTCAAAAAAGTGATACATATATTCTCTCCAACCAAGGATTTGCCGAATAAAACCTTCTTTATTATTGAGAGCAGTATTACTCTTTTCTACTGCTGCCACAACTTCACGAGCTGAGAGAAAACCAAAATTGATACTCGTAGAAAGGAGGCTATGATGGACATACGCATCATCCTGATACATCGCATCTTCGAGTTTTCCAAAAGTGTCGAGATGATGTTCAAGAAAATACTCGAGAAGTTTCAGAGCTTCTTCTCGATTTGTTGGAATATAGCTTGGAAGTTGTTGTTTATAAAGTTCCTGCGCTTCACTCACAAATTCATTTCTTTCCAGAGAAAAATGCCAGCTTCTTTGATGTTTTTTTTCAAACTTACGATTCTCAGCATCATAGTTCCATTGTCCACCAACAGGTTCTCAGTCTTGCATCAAGATCTTTTCCCTCTTTCGCATAAAACGATAAAAAAACTCCATAATCGGTGGTTTTTTATATTGCTTCAAAAAGTCAGCATGAGAAAGAAAAAAACTCTGCGTATCTTCACGAAATTCAAGTTCTATTCCCTGAGTTTTGAGCTTTTTTTGTATTTTTATAAAATTTTCATACACATAGTTTTCTACAGGTTTTATGAGAATATATTTCTGAATATTATGTTTTTGGGCATACCCTACAAGTCCGACAAAAAAACTTTTTTCTCTGAGAAATTCTGCAATTTTTCAAGAGAGTTTCAGTTTTTCTATCATGTATTTCCCTGCAGCATAATCTATCATTTTACTTTTTATATTCAGTGAAAGATTTTTTCACTGAAACTTGATTTTTCCCGTATGATGAATATAAATAAAGTGAGTATACTCTGGATATATATATTCTTTTCTGAGTTGGTTGTATAGTATTATTTGAGCTGTTGTCTGCATATTATGAAAGAAAAAATACAAATCGTTTGGTGTAAGAAAAATCTTCGGGCACAGGATAATGAAATTCTTGCAAATATCAACCCAAGTAGAGCAACGCTTGGAGTCTATTTTTTTGAACCTGCTCTTTTAAACCTTCCAGATGTGAGTCATTTTCATCTGAGATTTATTTTGGAGTGCTTACTTATACTTCAAAAATCATTTATACAACTTTGAATTCCTCTTTTGATACTTCCTTACGATGCTCAAGAAGGATTTGAAAAAATAAGTAGTTTTTTTGAGATAAAAAGTATTTACTCTCATGAAGAAACAGGAAATTATGCAAGTTATACACGAGATAAAAAAATCATATTTTGGTGCAAGCAAAAAAATATTTTCATCAAAGAGTACCCAAATAATGGAGTCGTACGGAGACTGGGAAGCAGAGATATGTGGCAGAAAATATGGAA
>JAYTJZ010000071.1:0-32468 GCA_043730605.1 Candidatus Altimarinota bacterium | reverse complement strand
AGAATTTTCTTTCATAATTCAACAACTTTCTGAAACATCAGGAAAAAAAGTTCTGCTGGTTGGAAATAGTTTAGGAAGCTATATCGCACTTTTAGCTGGCTTGAAGGTATCAAACTCTGTACAAGCGATTTTATGACTTGATGCGTTCTTTACTCCGACACATGGTTTTTCACATATGAAAATAAGCAACGAAAGTCTTGAGAGTCAAATAACTCAAATAGCTTCATCTAACTTAAGTGATTTTTGAAAACAATATAAGAAAAGAAGTAAACTGAAATGAGAAAATACCTTTATAGTACCACTCGTAGATGGTTTTATAGAAATCCCAAATAATATCAACTCAAAACTTCATGATATTTGAGAGTTTTCACAAACGCAAAATATTTCCTTTCCAGTAGGACTCGTATATGCTAAATATGATGATTTTGTACTCCAAGAGAGAAAACCACATACTCTTATTTCATGAAACGATATATCTCATTTTGAAATTTCTCATATAAACAATTCTCAGTGAGATGAAAAAAAAGCAGGACATAACGATTGGAAAAAATCTCCAGAGGCGATACAGTTTTCTATAGATTTTTTAAAAAGAAATATTTCATAATAGAAATTTTTTCGCACTTTTTCAAAAAATACATACAATCTTCGTATGTATTTTTTATTTGTAGCTTCTTTCTCTTTTTAAAGGAGAGAATGTAAGAGAGAGTTATAAAATTATGAAAAAAATAGTTACTATCTGAGGAGGAAATGGACAATCAAATCTGCTCGATGCACTGTATAAATATTTTCCACTCAAAAAATATCATATTTCATCCATTGTTTCTATGTCTGACGATGGACGAACGACGGGGGAACTGATGAGGAAGTTTCAGGAAGAGCTTGGTTTACACCTTCCACCTCCGGGAGATTTACGAAGATGTCTCTTTATGATGTCAGGAAGTAAACGAAGAGATGAGTTTCAACAGTATTTGGAAACAGTCATCGAACAGGATTTCCAGATTTCAGAACTTACCCTTTGGGATTATTTTCGTCTTGTTTGAGCAGGAGAAGATTTTCATACAACACTTCAAAAATTTGCAAAAGATGATTTTCAAGGATTTCTTGATTTTCAACTTCCACTTACAACTACCGTAAAAGGTCATAAGGTAGGAAATATCGTGATGGCAAATCTCTATTATAATCTTGAGAAAAACTACCATGCTATGCTCGTATTGATGCATAAAATATTGGAAGTAGATGCAGAGATTATTCCAGTTACGACAGGGAAAGCTTTTATTAGAGCTATTTTGTGAAATGGGGAAATTATTGAGAGTCAAGATAGAATTTCTAATGTAGCTTCGTATACTTCATGAATTGCAGACTTAGAACTGATGGAAGATTCAAAACATGCCTATCAACATAAAGATGTATTTAAGGCAATTAAACAAGCTGATTATATCATTATTTCTCCTGGTGATTTGTTTACTTCTATTATTTCAAACTTTGTGATAGGGGGAGTTCGAGATGTCATCGAAAAGTCAGATGCAAAGATTATATATATTGGAAATTCTACGAATAAAGGAGGTGAAACACAGGGGCTCACACATCTTGATTTTATAGGAAAAATAGAACGATTTCTTGGAAGAAGAATAGATATTTTTATATGTAACAGTACAAAGCTTACTCTTACTAAAGACCAGAAAGAGAGTTTTCAAAGTCATATTTCTATCAAAGGTGGAGATTATCTCTACCTTGCAAAAGGAGAAAAACGAGAACTTGAACGAAGAAAAATACAGGTCTATGAAGCAGAACTTCTTGATACTACGAGTTTTTATAAACATGATAAAAAAGCACTTGCAAGCCTTTTAGAAAAAATACTTTAAATCTTTTTCCATCCGTCATAGCGAGCTTGACCTGTAATCATAAGATAGATATGATAGGGAGTAAGAAGAATCCCTTTTCCAAGAGCATAGGTAAAAAGTATTATTGCTTCCGTACTATCTATAAGCCCTATCCCAGCTCAAAATATTTGATCCCGAATACTTTGAGGATATTGTATCTTTTGAAGTAAAGTATCTGAAAAAAGGCTTTGACTCAGGGTATATTCATGAGTTTCAGGATGGTATGTATCTCGTTCAAGACTATGTCTGAGAGAATCACGTGTTTTCTTACTGAGATCTTTGAGACTATTTTTTGCACTCATAATAGCCTTTTCAAAGTTTTCGAGGTGCAAAGAATTTGAAGTTCAAAGATTTCTTTGAAAATCTTTGAGAGAATCTTCGGTTTTTTCTCAGATAAGTTTTTTTGCTTGAGAAATATCTATTCCAAACTCTTGAGCTATTTGAAGAGCAAGTTTTTGAAGTAAATCAATACTTTCTTGTAATATTTGTTTTTCTGAAAAAAATTGCTGTGATTTCTCATATTCGAGCATTTTTTTCTTTTTTTTGCTCTCTTGTTCTTGAGTATCGAGTTGTTCGAAAGACATAAAAGAAATTTATAAAATTATTTTTTGATTTCGCTGATCGCATCAAGTTCTTTTTGAGCCTGGAGGGACCACTGAGTATCTTTTGCAACTTCTAGGACTTTTTTAAAATAGACTATTGCTGTTCCAGTATTTCCTCATGCTTGAGCTGTATATGCGAGATTGATAAGCAAAAAAGGATTATTTGTTTCGACAGTCACTCATTTTTGAAGCACACTGGCAGCTTCTTGAAGTTTTCATTGTTCCCGTAAAATCCATCCTTCATAGGCATAAAAATCACCATTTTCAGAAAAAAGTTCTTGTCATTTTTTACTCCATATCCCTGCTTGTAACAGTTTTTCATGAAGGATATGATAGTATATCGCAAGTCCGAGATCATCGGCTTCTATACTTTCTTCTTCCTCAACCATGTCAGCAAATGCTTGGAGCATATTTTCATCATTTTCGAGCAAATAAAAGTTATGAATGAGCTGTCTTCGTACAGATATACTTGGAGTATATCATAGTTCAAGAGCTTTATTCAAATAGATATTTGCTAAAATATATTCTCTGAGTTTTTCATTAACGACTCCAAGCATATAAGTGACACTCGCATCAGTACTATCTATTTCATAATAGATACCAAGAGTTTTTCTTGCTTCTTCGTATTTTCCAAGTTCAAAATAACTCTGGGCTACTATTTTTAAAACAGGTTTATATCCTGTTTTTTCTTGCAGAACACTTTCTCCAATAGGAATAGAAATAGGGTACAAACCATCTTGATACCAAGCTCCTATCAGATAGGCATTTTTGAGAGAAACATCGTCCAGTTTGAAGTTTTGATAGTTGAGAAAAGCAGTTTCTATATTTTTAAGAGCTAAGAAACTCAACTCTTTTATCGGAGTTTGTGTCTCTATATCAAGTACTTTTTGTGCTGTAAAATAGCTTTGAAAATCTATTTTACAGGTATGAAAATCACTCAAACATTTGAGAGAAGTACTATAATAAAAAAGTTCTTCTTCCGAAAAACCAGAAGTAGACAGGGTACTAATAATACTCGTAATATTTTCTGCTTTACTTAAATCTATACTTGCTATCAAACTTTTTGCGAAAAGTTCTTTTTTTTCTGTTGGGATTTCTTTGAGTTTTTGTAAATAATTTACCGTACTTCCAAACTTTTTCATCTCAAAATAAGTGTCAGCGAGTTTTTCTATGATGAGAGGATCTTCAGGATTTTTTTTATAAAACTCTAAGTATTTTTTGAGAGCAAGTGGGAGTTGTTGATTTCTATAATACCCATCTCCTTCAATGATGAGTCATTTATCAGCGAGTCTTTTTTTAATTATATCGATTTTATTTCGTACCATGAGGGCTTCTTCAGGAAGTGTTTCTTCGCTTGGAGTAGTCTCCTCTCAAATAATTTCTCCTGAAAGAGAAATAGAAGTATCTGAAAATGGAAGTTTTGCCATCTCTCCTTCAAAATAAAATACGAAGAGAAGCATCCCGGAAGCTAGGGCAAAAAATGTAAAAATGATGAGTATATTTTTCATGAGCGAAACTTTTGTTTTTTATATTTTTCTATACAGTAAGTATCTCTATAATAAATTCTTGTGAAAGAATTGCAATACAATATTTTTTAAGAAGCTCGACATTGTATAAAAAAATAGCATCTAACACGATAGCGCAGATTTTTTCAAAAATGATAACAGCACTTATTTCTATTTTTTTGATAGGCATTTTGACAAAATATCTTCCCATAGAACTCTATGGAAGTTATAATAAAATCTATAGTTATCTTGGTACCTTTGCTTTTCTTGCTGATATGGGACTTTATACGATTGCGATTCGAGAGATTGCTCAAGCAGAGACTCCAAAAGAAAAAATTATTGGAAATATCTTGACTCTTCGAACGATACTGTGAGTCGGTATTTGGATAATAGCGTTGCTCATAGCTCTTTTTCTTCCTGGATATCATGATAGTATAACTCTTATTGCTATAGCGATAGTAGGGGCTTTTACTCTCGTGAGCTTGATCAACTCTTCTCTTCTTGCTTTGATGCAGTCTCAGATGAAAATGGAATTTTCTGTTGTTTCTTTGGTAGCAGGAAAACTGCTCAATATTTCTCTTATCGCTTTTTTTCTCATTTTTCTTTTTTCAAAACCAGAACAACAAAATCTTGCATTCCTCAGTGTATTTATAGCAGGATTTTTAGGAATAGTGTGTAATACGGGCTTAAATTATTATTATTCTCAAAAAATAGTCCCTCTCAAATACCTCTTCGATATCGCATATATAAAATATATTTTTCGTATCTCGCTTCCTTATGGAATCGCACTTTTTTTGTCAGTCGTATATTTTAAAGTAGATATCATTCTCCTTTCACTTTTAGAAATTCCAGAAAAAGCTGATATTTCTATAGCGCTCTATGGACTTCCAATGAAGATTATTGAGGTACTTATGGTTCTTTGAGGATTTTACCTCAACTCACTGCTTCCAAGCTTAACGGAGAAATATACACAAAAAAAATATGAAGAGATTTCTCATATTCTCTGAGTTTCTCTCAAAATACTCGGAAGTTTTGGGATTTTTATATTTCTTTTAGGGAATCTTCTTGCTCCTGAAACAATTGCTATCATTGCAACTTCCCAATATGTAGATCCTGTTGGTCATATATATAATTCCATTCAAGCTTTTCGTATCGTTCTTGCCGTACTCCTGTTTTATTTTCTTTCTTTGAGTTTTATTTATATCTTGATTGCAGCTCAAAAACAATCTGTACTTCTTTGGGTAAATATTGGGGTGACACTTCTCAATATCATAGGAAATATCATAATTATCCCATATTTTTCATTTATAGGTTCAGCCTATATCACTCTTGCAAGCCAAGCAACATTAATGTGTGTAACCGCTTTTCTCGTTTCATGATATATCAAGATTCCAATTCTTTTTATAAAAAACCTTGGAGTCAGTATTCTTTGGGGAACAGCTGTTTTTACATTTTTCTATGGGATTTCGTTTGGAAAGATGTTTGGTGATATTGTCACTATTCTACTTATTGCACCAGCATTTTTCTTTACGTATATTGTCTGAGAGTATTTTTTCTCGAAGCATCTTTTTTTGAAAAAATAATATCTAGAATATCTTCGTCACTCCACTGAGCATATAGAAACGAAGTGTTTCACGAAAATTTGCATTTCCATGTTCTATTTCTAATATTTTAAAGTTTGAATTTATACAATTTGGTCATGAAAAACTTACCAAACTTCAAGTGAATATAAGGGTTCCAGTTCCTGTTGCTGTAAGAGTTCCAGTTCCTGTTCCATCGAGTTTCGTACAACGTATACTCATTATAGCGAAGGGATTACTCGCAGTCCAAGAACGTGAAAAAAGAAACCAAGTAGATCCACTGAGGTATGCGGTGGCCATTCGTCCACTTCCTGAACGAGAAATATCTATTTTCCAAGCAAGGGGAGTTTGAAATCCTGTTCCTGTAGCTCTTCAAAGGAGAGCAGAATTTCGAGTTTCTTCGATGACGTTTCCTATTTTGCTCGTTTCTATCGAAACTTTTTGTTTTTGACTGAGACGCGAAAAATCAAATCGTGAAACTCAGAGGGCAATAATACTAATGATTACTATTACTACAAGTATTTCTGCTAAAGTAAAGGCAGGGGGAGTATTTTTTTGTTGCATAAAAGAGTTGTCAAAAAAAGTTTTTTTTTTATTATAGACTCATATTACTCTAAAAAAGAGTGAATACAAGAAAAATATATCCTCATTTTTTTCCATGAAAACATTTAATATCTTTCTTTTCTTTCTTTCTGTCTTTTTTATATCACCCGTTTTTGCCGCGCTTGAGGCTCCAAAAGAGCTGAGTACAACGTCTGCATCTGACACTACACTTTCTCTCGATTGGGAGGATAGTAAAGATGCAATGTGATACTACATATATTATGGAACAAAAACAGGTTCAGGAACGAACTATGAAATAGAAGGAGTAGATTTGATCGAAACAAGTGATTTTATACTGGAAAAACTTCTTCCAGAAACAAAATACTATATTGCAGTTCGAGCGATTGATGAGTTTGGTACAGAATCTGCGTATTCTCAAGAATTAGAGTATACTACTTTAAAAAAATGACAAGTGAGTGAAGCTATAAGTTTTAGAATTACAAAAGTAAATATAACAGATGCAACAACTCTTGAATTCTTATTTTCTACTAATCTTAATACTTCTGTTACATCTTCTCGAACATTTCTGATAGAAAATACACAAACTCGAGTAGAAACTCCGATAGATATTTCAGAAATTGATCCCACAAATCCAAAAAATATACTGGTAGTTTTAAAAAATCCTCTTGCTGTAGCACAATCCTATAAAGTAACGGTACTTGATATACGTGATGCAACAGGAAAAAATATAGAATCTTGAATCGATGCTTTTATTAATTTTACAACTCCTGCTAGTTTTGTAAAAACTCCTGTAGTTATTCCTCCAGTAATGGAAACTCCTCCTGAAGAAGTTCCTCTTACTTCAGCTTCAGAAAATACGGCTACTGGAAACATATCCTCAAATGAAACCAGTACTCTTTTTGAAAAACTTATAGGAAATAACGCAGGAGAAACAGTAGTATCAACAAAAACACTCGAAACAAATACGCTTCAAGCCGCTCAAGAAAGTACAAAACTTCCCCAAACTGGCCCAACGCAATGGATACTTCTCTTTACAGCACTTATGAGTTCAGCTCTGATATACTTTTTTCATAGTAGAAGGACAATCCTTAAAAAATAGTCAATACAAAAATCTTTGAAGAAATTGAAAAAAAGCTATAAATAGGGAACTATTTATAACTTTTTTTTTATGCGCGCGTATCAAAAGACATTTGGTTTTACCTTAGTAGAGCTTATCGTCGTTATCACGATAGTAGGAATACTTTCTACCGTGTGATTTGTATCGTATTCTGGGTATCTTACAGGAGCAAGAGATAGTAATCGTATTTCTCAGATGATAAAGCTCAGTGATAGTCTTCAGGTATATTCTGCAACAAAAAGTCTCCCTCTTCCAGATAGTGCTATCACTATCACAGCCTCAGGAGCAAGCAATATTATAGGATACCAATGAGTTGTAGGAGTAGATGTTCTCGAAACTATAGATTTCACCAATGGAGGAGTAGATCCTAAAGACGATACATATTTCACTTATTATTTGACTAAAGATAGATCATCTTCACAACTTCTTACCTATATGGAAGAACAAGAAAGTCTTGTAAATATTTTTTGAAAAACGTATGCTATAGATTATAGTGATCGTTATGCGAAAGTTTATGGAAGAAAACTAGGAGTTATTACTTCAAATACTCTTTCTACTATCAATGCACCATTACAAGAACTTGGACTCGGAACCAGTTTTGATGTGGTACTTGCAACAGGAAGTTATATAGCATATATTTCAGATACAGAAAAGATTACTGGAACAGGAGGAATTCTTCGAGCAACGATTCCAGATGCGAATTGTAATCGTATCAAACAAGTAGGAGGAGGAAGCGGAAATGGAGTGTACATTATTAATCCTGCAGGGGCAGGAGCAAAAGATGCGTACTGTGATATGGAAACTTCAGGTGGAGGATGGACGATGATTGCTCGCTCTGTAGTTGGAGGAACAGGAACATTTGCTCTTGCTACCGCAACAGGAAGTGTCTCTACAGGAACTACACTTCCATATATGTTGTGAACAGCAAATCTTATTTATACGAACACGCTTCTTGCCAGTTATACTACAGGAAGAACTATTGATAGCTCAAAAACTCTTCTAACTTCTAATGCGAGTCTTGTGTCATGAGTTCATACTCTTACTGTTTCTACGCTTACTGGAGGAGTACTTGGAGATGGATACTATGGAAAAGCAGGAATGCTCTTTGTAAAATAATCCCATTATCTTAGTTTTTAAAAATATCCTCATATGAGGATATTTTTTTAAATAAGAGCTTTTTTATGAAATGGAAGAAAAAGTCACAAAATAGAAATATTTTTTATACGAATGATGTTATTGTAGGCAAGAACTTTTTTCCTATAAAGTTTCATCTCTTTTCCGATAGAGGAACTTTTTTCTACCATGAGATCTCGGACATAGAGGAACTTCTTCTCGGTATTGAGTTTTGGATTTTTATTACATACCTGAAAAATAAAATTTATTTCATGATGAATCGCTTCTTCTATTTGGAGAAAACTTTCGAGACTATGAGTTACTCCTATGAGAGAGAATTCTTTTTTCCTCAGTGAAAAAACTTCTCTAAAAATCTCTTCGTGTCGACTCATAAAATCTTGAGAAACTTCAAAAAGCTGACAAAGTATATCACTTCGAGCAGTAAATATACGAATGATATCTCTTTCAGAACGTTCGATACTTCGCTCACTATAGAGTAGAAAAATATACCCTGCGAGTAATACAGGAGTACATAAAAGAAAAATAATCCAAATCCACATAATACATATATGATAAATATCTCATTTATTGTATCATAAAGCACCAGCAAGGTCAAAATTTCTTTGACTTATTTTGAAAATACATATACTTGACGTTGACAAGCCTTACAAGATTATTCTGTAATGCTTTTTATTTTTTTATATCGGTATATATGCTTCAATTTTTGAAAGATTCTCTCAGAGAGTTTCAACATGTTGTATGGCCAACACGAAAAGAAACAACGAATTATTTTTTCTTAGTCCTTGCGATTCTCGTATTTTTTGGAACGTATCTTTTTATCGTAAGTAATCTCTTTTCTCAGATTCTCTTATGGCTCAATAAAGTTATCTAGTTTATTTTATATATTTTTTCATCTCTTATGCTTGAACAACAGTCTCAATGGTATGTAATCCAGGTTATTTCTGGTACAGAAGAAAATGTAAAACAATCTCTTTTTCAACGTAGAGAAAGTTTTGGTCTTGAACAATATATTCTTGATGTATTTGTTCCTACACATGATGTTATCACTATTAAAGCCGGAGGAGTAAAAGTGAAAAAAAAGAAAAATATTCTTCCTGGATATATTCTTGTACAAATGGTGGTGAGTAATGAAAGTTGGTATATTGTTCGAAATACTCCAAATGTGACGGGTTTTCTCGGAGCAGGAAATATCCCAGTTCCTGTTTCTGGCGAAGAACTCGCTCAACTCAAAGGAAAAATAGAGAGTAAAGAAGAAACTTTCTCAACGAAATTTAAAACAGGAGATATGGCTCTTATTACCAAAGGTCCTTTTGAGGGAAATGAAGGGATTATCATAGATGTCAATGAAAATAAAGGACTTGTGAAAATCAATATAAACTTGCTTGGTCGGGATACTCCTATAGAACTTGATTTTTCTCAAGTAAGTGTCAAATAACTCTATTTTTTATGAGAAATATTCTTCGATTTTTAGTCTTTCTTTTATTCTTACTGCTCGCAAATATTATTGCGTACGTAGTAAGTGAAGATTATCGATTTTTTCTAAAAAAACTAAAATATAGGGAAGAAGTCGTATACGATACCAATCAAAAAGTAGATGATAGCAATCGTATTAATATTATTGATTCAAGTACAGATCAAGTATACAATAAAAATACAATCCAAACAACAGGAACAGGATTTAGTTTTCTTGATACTCTTGCAGGGAAAAATATGAACTCAAGTTCCTGAGAAATACTTCCAGAAATCACTCCAGAACAGCAGGCATTTATTGATCTATTTGAGAGATATAATTTAGAAAAACTCTCTTCGCAAGGAAATCTCTTTGGACTCACGGCAGAATATCCAGATTCATATCATGAATGGTACAGCGAAGAACTGAGTATATATGCGTTCTCTACAAAAAATTATACACAAGTAAAGAAAATCTTTGAAGTACTTGCCTTTGAACTTCCCTATACTCTCAAAGAAACAAATAGCTTTGCAGATGCGTCCTTTTTTATAAATCTCAATACAGGAATCGATGATGGAATAGTACGAATTGTTTTGGAATCTGAAAAAAACGTTTTTTGATTGAAAATTAAAAAAGATAGCTATAATGCTTTTAAGCAAATATTCAGTGAAGCAAAAATACAGTAAATTTATTTTTTTAAAATGAAACCCATGTCAGAAGCAATAATTTATCTTACTCAGGAAGGACTTACAAAACTTCAAGAAGAGTTTCGATTTCTTAAAGAAGAAAAACGTATAGAAATAGCAGAAAAACTCAAAGAAGCGATTAGTTTTTGAGATCTTTCAGAAAACTCTGAATATGAAGATGCAAGAAATGAACAATCACAAGTAGAACTTCGTATCATAGAACTTGAAGACCAACTCAAGCGAGTGCAGATTATCCAAGAAGAAGTATCCTCATCAAAAGGAGAAAAGAGAGTCAATATGGGAATGACTGTGACGATACAAGAAAAAGGAGAAAAAGAAACAGAAGCCTATAAAATAGTCGGGACTACAGAAGCAGCGATACTTTCAGATATTCCAAAAGTATCAAATGAATCTCAGGTAGGGAAAGCTCTTCTTGGAAAGAAGAAAGGAGATATGTTTGATCTCAAGAACGGAGCAGGGGAATCAGTATCATATACTATCATCGATGTAGTGTAGTGTTCTTGTAGGTTTTTGAAAAATATTGTTAACCTTACATACTTGTGCAAAATGTATTTTATGATTCAGTGATTCTTGTTCCAGCTCTTGCCTTTGTTTTATCAGTAGTGATAAAAGGAGTTCTTGTTCGTACGAGTACGGGAAAATGGGACGCTGAGCGAGCACTTGGAAGTGGAGGAATGCCATCGGTTCATTCAGCTGTAGTAGTATCTCTTGCTACTGCTTTTGCTCTCAAGTATGGAATTCACTCAGATTTCTTTGCCATTGTGATGGGATTTACGGTAATCATCATCTATGATGCTATCAATGTTCGTTTTGAGGCAGGACTCCATGCAAAAGCGATTAATGAAGAATTGGGTGAAAAAAGATTTAAAGAATCTCTTGGACATCTTCCGAGTGAAGCATTTGCTGGAAGTATGCTCGGAATCCTCGTAGCAGTATTTCTCTACTATATATAAAAAATAATCCTCACTAAAAAAAGAACTTTTGAAAAAAGTTCTTTTTTTAGTATCTATCTCTTCAAAATCCCCAACGAAATGAAGTAGGCCATATCGGAGCTCCTCCGATACGAACTCCTGCCCACATAGCAGGAGCAAGAGCTTGATGATACCAGTATGGTTTTTCTTGGATACAAGAAAATAGCTCATTATCTGCTTGTAATCGTCAGTTCCAAGAACCTCAGAAAAAATAAGAAATATCATGCTGGGTACAACAGTCTTTATAATCTCCATCTGGAAACATCGAACATCCATCAAAAACAAAATCAGTAGGAATCTCTGAAATCTGAAGTTCAGAGCTTTTAAAGTTTCCTGAAAATTGAGTGATGCCCAATAAGAGAAAAAGAAGAGTAGTAGAGAGAAGTATTTTTTTATTCATGAGGGTTGTTTAGTATTCTCCCAGTTCTATACTGAGTATTTTTTCTTCACCAGATTTTTTTAAGACTGTGAGAGCAAAAGTATCTCATGGAATAGCATTTTGTATCAGTGACTCAAGACTTGTTTTGGGTCCTAAAATATTTCCATTTGCTTCTAGAATAATATCTCCTGGTTCAAGTCCTGCTTTTTCTGCACTACTTCCCGATACTACACTTTCTTTTTCATCGATAATATAGACCCCCTGCGAGCTTTTGAGATTGAGTTCGTCTGCCACTCATTGAGAATTTGGAATATAGTTTATCCCGATAAAAGGTCTTTTTATTCGTCCACTTTCAGTGATACTTTTCATCATAGAATCTATTTTTTCCTGTGAAAGTGCTATTGCAAATCCTATGCCACTACTTCCAGAAACGATGGCTGTATTGATTCCCATAACTCTTCCAGAAAGATCAAGCAGTGGTCCTCCACTATTTCCTGGATTGATTGCTGCATCAGTTTGGATAAGTCCTGAAAGACTGTCTCCATTTGCCTCTATGCTTCTATTTTTTCCACTGACAATTCCAAGAGAAACAGAGTTTTGAAACTCAGCGAGCGCATTTCCTACAGCAATAGTAAATTCTCAGATATCAATCTCTTGTGTATTTTTCAAAAATTCAAGGGCAATAAATGTTTCTTCAGCCTTTGGAGTTATTTTTATAACAGCAAGGTCATTTACTGGATCAAGCGCAAGGACATCTGCTTTATACTCACTTCCATCATTGAGTATGACGGTATATTGAGCATTTGGATCGCTTACCACATGTTTATTAGTAAGAATAGTTCCATCTTTTTTAATAAAAAATCCACTTCCTCCTCCTACTTGACGTGTTACGGTACCAGCAGGTTGTTGAAAAAATCACCAAGGATCACTTCGATATACGATGAGATCTTTTGAAATCACGATACTTACAATACTCTTGGAAGTAGATGCTACGGTAGATGTGATACTTTCTTGGAGAGAGAGGAGGTCCTGAGGAGGAAGAGGGTTTGTTTGAGGTACAGATATTCATGAATTAGTATTCATTTTTCACACAAAACCTCACCCTAACCCTCTCCTCAAGGAGAGGGGATTATCGATAAAATCAGGAGCAAAGTATAAAACTCAAAAAGTACCTATCGCTCCAGAAATCAGAGAGAAAAATATCAAAATAAGAGCAAGCAGAGAAGGTTTCATGAATATATATTTTATGAAAATAGTTTGATAAAATCTGTGATATTTTTCACAGGAATTACCGTAAGTTTTGTATTTTTTGGTAAGAAAGAAGTAAGAGTGTCTTGACTTACTTCAGGGATATATACTCTTTCAAATCCCATTTTTTCTGCCTCTTTGATACGTCGATCAAGAAACATCACATTTTTTATCTTTCCTGTAAGAGAAATTTCTCCTATATACAGTATTTTTTTTGAAAGTGCTTTCCCAAGCTTACTGGAGATAATACTTGCTGCAAGTGCGAGGTCAAGTCCAGGATCTCATAGAGAAAGTCCGCGAGAAATATTGCAGTACACATCATAACTTTCAAGTTTCACTGGAGTATATTTTCCGAGTACTGCGATGATGAGATCGAGTTTTGAAGCAGATATTCCACGAGCTGATCTCTTCGGATAGCCAAACTTCGTATAAGTGGTCAGAGCTTCAGTCTCGACGATAAGAGGACGAGAACCTTCCATCGTGATACTGAGAGCTGATCCTTGAGCATCATGATCATCGGAAATAAACTCAAGTCCAGGATTTGAAATATCCACGAGTCCTACTTCTTCCATCTTGTAAAGTCCTATTTCAGAGCTTGACCCAAAACGATTTTTCAGACAACGTAAGATACGTAGATTATCATACTTATCTCCTTCAAAATACAAAACAGTATCGACCATATGTTCGAGAGTTTTTGGTCCAGCGAGAGAACCGTCTTTCGTCACATGTCCGATGATGATGCAACTCGTTCCCGTAGATTTCCCAAACTCTACTATTTTTTCGGTTATATAGCGTACTTGGGTGATACTCCCAGCTGTTCCATTTATTTCTTCGCAGTACATCACAGATATCGAGTCAAATATCACCAGACTACAAAGATTTTTATGCAGAGTCGCAAGAATATTTTCTATATTATTTTCTGCAAGGATTTGTATATGAGTTCCTGTAACTTCAAGTCTTTTGGCTCGCGAAGCGATTTGTCCTTGCGTTTCTTCGGCTGAGATATAGATGAGTTTTTCACTTACCCAGTTTCCAAGTTGCAAGGTAAGAGTTGATTTCCCGATTCCTGGTTCTCCCGAAAGCAGGATGATACTTCCTGGTAATATTCCTCCACCCAATACTGTATTGAGTTCTTCTGACTTGGTGATGATACGATTTTGAGAAGATTCACTGCGTACTGCAATGCCTTCAAGTTCCTTCACTGAAGCAGATTTTGAAGCTTTTGATCCAGTTTTACTTTCCTTAAACTCTTTCATCGTATTCCAAGCTTTACAGTATTCGCACTGTCCTCTCCAGATGAGGGATTCATTTCCACAGTCAGCACAAATATACATGGGATTTTGAGAGTAAAAGATATATATAGTATATAGTGTATGTAAATCTAAAAATTTGCAATATAAATATTTTCCTGTACAGTATATTGACTATTTTGTATAAATATTTTATATATATGAACACATGTGATACATGTAAAGTTACGTGTTGTTTTTCTCCTATAAAAAAAGGTCCAAATTCTTGAACACAACAAGTTATAGATTGGATAGTGTCAGAAAAAGGATCATATGTGAATGGAAATATAGATACATTTTTAAAAGAAATGAAAGATTCTATTTTAGAAAATCTTGAACCAACAGATTTTTTTTATGGAACAGTTAACTCCGAAAGAAAACTTCAAGCGTATGGAGTCGAAGTAGATATTGATATAGAGCAGAATAGACTTCTTTTTCTCTATCGAGTGTTATTTATCTGTCCTGAGTATAATACAGAGACTCGTAAATGTTTGAATTATTCAGATAGACCAGATATATGTCGAGAATTTGTATGCGATAAGATCTCAGATACAGGAGCTCCGTATGAACAACTTCTTCGACTGAAAACGATACAAGAAAATAACTTTTTTCTTACTATTGATGCAGTATTAGATTATTTAAGACTAGAAATAGAAAAATATAGAAAAGAGTCTTGAAAATAATTTTTACATATTTCTTTTTTTTTATATAATCTCAGCACATTTTTAGCCCAGGTGGTGAAATGGTAGACACGAGGGACTCAAAATCCCTTATCTTCGGGTGTGAGGGTTCGAGTCCCTCTCTGGGCACCAAAAATAATATTAAAAAATCCTGCAATGAAATTGCAGGATTTTTTTAATTCACTTCTCTATAAAATAAACTCCATAAATCTTTTAGTTTCTTGCTGGATAGTATATATCTCTGGAACTTGTTTTAAAAGATGGTTGAGTTCTCAAATCTCTCCTGTTAAGGCACCAATCATATTTCCTACAATCGTTCCGTAACTATCAGTATCTCCTCCAATAGATACGGCATCAAATATACAAGTTGTATTTGGATTTCTTAAAAATAGGGCATAACATATCCCAAGAGTAATATCTATCCTTCCAGAGAATTTTGTAATAGGATGTTCTCCCCATCAGAATACTTTTAAAATTTCTTCATCCGAAAGTTCTTTTATATTTCACTTTTCAATATATCATATCAATTTTTCAAGAACTGATGAAAGAGAAATATCATTTTTTTCTTGTTCTTTTGTTCTTGTGAACTCAAGAAGTTTCTGAAATATAAGTACTATATCTTCAGAAGAATCATGTTCCAAAAGAAAAGCAAGGATTTTATGATGGATGTAGGTCCCAAGTATGACACTTTCGTGAGTATGGGTAATAGAACAAAAAATAGATATATTTTTCCATATTTCTTCATCTGAAAGATTTTTTTGTGAAATAAGGTAAGCAGTAAAGCTGGCGAGTTTCATCACTGTTCCATTTCCCCATCAGGGGATTCAAGAATTTTGAAAAGATACTCCTTCTTTGAGTTTTATATAAGCAGATTTAGTACTTCCACCATATCCAAAAGGATGCTCTTCAAAGATTTTAAGAAGTTTTTGAACTATATTTTCCCAATCAAGTTTTCAAGTTTCTCATATAGATTGTACAAAAGCTCTAGAAGTATACGTATCATCTGAAGATACCGTTCTTGCTCATGGATTTTGTTTTTCTATAAGATATAGTCCATGAAGTGTTGGAGGAAGAAAATCTTGTATTTTTTCTCATAAAATTCCACTATTTTTGAGAATATTTTGTATTTCTTGCTGAGTTTTCATTTCTACTGGGATTCATAAAGAATCTCAAAGATATCATGAAAAAATCATGGCCTCTATTTTTTTTTGCAGAGTATTATGCAGAGTATTATTTTGATTATTCATGCTATAAAAGTTACAGCATATCTATAAAATTGAGATGCTTTTTTTCGGTAAATTTATAGAGTTTTGCAGGACGATTGGTAGAAATATCTTTGAGACCTGTTTCTTCTACGATTCCCAGCGAAAATATTTTTTTCTGAAAATTGCGTTTATCCAGCTTTCTTCCGAGAATAATCTCATATATTTTTTGCATTTGGGAAATACGAAATTGTTCAGGAAGGAGATTTTTTACGATATCAGTGTATCCGAGTTTTCAGGCAAGTCTTTCCTGTGCATAGTCTATGATTTTATCATGTTCATAAAATATTGTGAGACTTTTCGCTTGCTCTATCGTCACGATATCTACAAGCGTAAAATCTACCTGCGAAAGAAAGTTTTCAGCTTTTACGAGCGCATAATATGCTATAGCAATGACGTGACCTCGAGGATCTCGAGAAATATTGTCTCCAAAAGTATAGAGCTGTTCTTTATAGACTCCTTGGGTAATCCCTGTTTTTCTTTTGAGAACTTCATCAAAGTTTTCTCCTAAACTAAAACCTTTTGAAACGATACTTCCAGGAAGCGAATATCCGTGCTTCCCAAACTCTTCTCGTTTGGTGAGTAGAACGCAAAGTTCCTCTTTGTAAATCGTAAATATCACAACATCAAGAGCTAAAACAGGAATAGTAAGTTCACCAGACCAGATATCAAATTGTTTTTCTTGAGGTATAAGCATAGGGAAGCAACTAATTGTAAATAATACACTGAGAAGGAGTGTACGAAAAAAACACAATTGCGCAAGAAAAATATATTATACTGTGTATACTCTTTCATTGAGACCAGTAGCATGAGGATCTCCATATATTTCCATAGCAGGATCAAGTACTTTGCTTCCTTTTATACCATCAGGTCATACGGAACAAATTCGTTTCATAATCCATTCAAAACTAATATTTCCGTTTGGATCGAGTTGATTTTCATCTCGACTTTTGATTTCTACTCCAAGTTCTTGGAGCATTTCATAGGCAGCAATTCATATATGTTTTGCGGTTCTATATTCTGGATCTACGATTTGAGGACTTTGAGAATCTACCTTATCATAAAAACCATTTTGAAGTTTATCTCTCACATACGAAAGGACAGAAATTCCCTTATCAAATTGACGTGTGATATCCATATCTTGAGTTTCAGGATTGATAGAGGGGATTTCAAAATAGCTATCATATCATTCTGGTTTGAGAATATGCTCTATGATAATATCTTTGAGGGGAACGAGGGTATCTTCATGTATGACTTCAAAAAGAATAATTTTCTTAATCTTTTTCATCTCTTTTTCAAACTTCGTATCTGTTTTTTTGATTTTTATAAGAGGCATATACCAACTGAGAAATGCTTGAGAATCAGCTATCAATTGTTCTCTCGTGATATTTTTTGCTTTTAAATAAGTAGCGTCATTGATAGCCATTCGATAGGAATGGTTCATATCATGCATCAAAAACTCTTCTGGTGACTGTCGAAAATCATCGACGTAGATATATTCCTGAGATAAACCCACTATTCTCAGAGGAACATGTCGTATTTTCATCAGATCAGTGGCTCAAATATTTTCAAAAGTAGGGATAATAATCTCATCTGGTATCATAGCCATAAGTTCATGGAGTCTATATTCATAACGAAACATATGGTACTTTGCTCATACAAGCTTTCTGGGATTATGATTTACAGGTTTAGTAGCATCTATAGAATCATAAAATCATTCTTTCATTCGAGCGAAAATATCAAAAAAAGCAATTGCTCTGTATATCGCTTGGAGCGTGGTTTTATAGGGACAGAGACAAATTTCTTTGAGTTTGCAATGTTCAAGACTTATTTTGATTTGGTCACGCATTCAGAGAGCAAAGGGATTATTTTCACAGATTTCATTTACTTCTGGACTGTACATTTTTTCCATAATCTGGTCTATGACAGGAAGAAGTTCGGGAAAAGAAGTTTCAGGGCTATTGTTATTATTTTTGAACCGTTCTTTTAGATCAGTATATGCCTCAATAGGAGAGTCGACGATGTTTCTCATAAAGGCATGATGAGAAGCAGATCTTTCTGCCTCAAGAGAGTTTCTTGCAGAGAGATGAGCCACAATATTTCTATGATGATTAAACGCAAAACCTCCATTTTGTTTTTGAGGATTCATAATATCTTCTTTTTTTACCCAATGCAAATCAGGATTTTCGAGTATTCCTTCAAGATGTAACTGAAATCCTTGCGTATTTACCATATGACGTGGATCAGAAGGTTCAATCATATTTGAGAGTTTATCCTTGTACGCATAGCCCCGCAAATCTGAGTGATATAATTTAAGTCTGACAGTTTGATCACTATTTTCTACATAATAATATGGTTTTTCTTCATCAGAAACTACTCCATAATTACAATGCTCGTCGTGTAGTATTTTTATTCCTGCTATTCGCAAGCTTGCAAATATCTGAGCATCAATATTGAGAATATTATCTTCATCTTCATCAAGGATAAATCATCCAATAAGAGCAGGACCTTGAGGATACCAAGCACGTGTGGTACAAAGAATAGATTTGTTATTTTTTTCGTCACTTTGAATCACTACAATATCTACCGTAGGTTTTACAAGAATATTTCCTTCTATATGCGTAAATGCTTGTTTTTGAAGTTCTTCTGAAAGAATAAGTTTATCTACTATGGATGCAGTATAAGTACTTTCTCAGATATAGTTTTGGAGTGACGTTTTAATCTTATTTTGTCTCGTGCTATCGATATCACTTCTATGATACCAATAGATAAGATAGAGCAAAGTTGAGAAATACATATTTTTCTCTTGCAGGACTTTAAAGTTTTCTCATCCTAAAATATCCTGTATCATATCAGCGATACCAAGAGCTTCTAAGGCCTCATTATCTCAAGAAGTATTCTGAATTCCAGCAAGATGATTTATACTCATATATAAAAATAATAAAAAGTAAATATTTACTGAATGATAATTATTTAATAAATATTGTCAATATATTGAACTATGATATTTTACCATCAACGAGGGCTTTCCCTACTGCAGCCCAGATTCCTGGAGAGATGAGTTTTCCTTGGGCTTCCTCACTTGCGAGAAATCGTTTGAGTTCTTGTAATGAATTTGGAATTTCCCGAACCAAAAGCCCTGCTTCAGAACTTTCGAGTTGTTGTGCTTCAGGATTTCCTGAGACTTGAGTATAATAATCCAGAGTTGTTTCATTGGTCATCCCTGCAGACTTTGGACCTTGTAGGAGAAACTCGACTCGAAGAGCTGTATATCCCGTTTCTTCTCGGATTTCTTTTGCGATAGCTTCTTCAGGAGTATGACCAGTATCAACGAGACCAGCAACGAGCTCCAATACATTTTTTCCGACGAGAGGTCGAAACTGTTCCACCAGTACAAAAGTATTTCGTGAAATGTTTTCGACAAGGGATCAAACCACTTGCCCCGTTCACTTGCGAAAAACTCATTCCCAGACTTTATCAGGATTTCGAGGATCGTCTACGGCTACCATATTGAGCCATTTTCAAGGATGAAGTATGTGTGTTTTCATAAAATATTGCTTAGAGATATAAATGATGTTTTGCGATATCTTGAATGATATTTGGATGAAGAACTTGTTCTACGTTTTGCTTGGTACGGAGCATTTCTCTTGCTATAGTACTTGAAACTCCGAGCATTTCGGAGATAGCGAGAAGTATATAGTTTTCAAAATCATTTTTTTCAAAATCGAAATCATAACCAGGACGATGCAGAAATATCTTTTTCAAGCGAGTTTCTACAAATCTATCGGGATTATTTTCCCAAGTGTGCATTCTTTGAGCCATATCACTTCCGAAAATGAAAGTAGGTTCTTCTCAAATACTTTCACGAAAATATTCATATTCTGCTTTCGTTGTCGTCAGTCAGGTATGTTTCCCATCAATAAAATGAGTATCCAAAGAAAGAGAGTATCCCTGCGTTTTGAGAGTTTCTATACAAATCTGGCTCATTCTTTTTCTATGAATATCTTCGATACCAAATATTTTATCACTTCTTGTTCCACTGGGAGACATGATAATGTGGGTTATGTGAGTATTTTTTAAAATTTCTTGCATCACTTGCATATGTCCGAGAGTTGGGGGATTAAACGTTCCTCCATATACTGCAATGTTTTGGGAAGTATGTTTCATAAGTATCTCTATTAGAATTTAAAACCTTGTTCTTGCATCACTTTTGCATCCCACTCTTGTTCATATTTTTTTGAAATAAGAATTTCTACCTGTTTTTTTGCGAGAGAAATATGTAAGGTCATATCTTCTTGAGATGGAGTATGCAAGACTTTTCTTCCATCTAAGTTGATATTGAGTTCTTGTTTTCTTCAAACTTTTACTATTTTGAGGACTCCTGTTTGAGGAAGTATTTTTGCTCCTTCGTAGGCAATATTTCCTTTGGGAGTGAGTACGAGATTCGAAGTATTATGTGGAAGAACAGGGCCAAGATAGGATTTACTATGTCCCGTAGAACCAGCTGGTGTTGCAACAATACAACCATCTCCACGCAAAGAGAGATTTCCAAGGGGATGCGATATATCAAGCTCCACTACTTTGCCTTCGGGACTATAAATATGAACATCGTTAAAAGCTGTTCCCAGTATATTTTCTCAAAATCGTACTTCTAAAAGAGGATATTGTCGAGAGGTATAGGAAGTATTTTCTTGTATCCAAGAAAGATGATTCAAGAGAAATCCTTTGTGTCCAAAGTTTATTCCCAAAAAGGGAAGTTCTTTGTCAGCATATTCACTCACTGCAGAAAGCATCGCTCCATCTCATCCCAATACAAGAATAACTTCGTGTTTCAGAGAATCTATCACTTTTTGAGCTTGTCCACTCAAGACAAAATCTCGAAGAAGTTCGTTATGCTCAAAACTATAGTTTTCATACGAGATGAGAGAAGAAGATGGTTTCATATTAGAGATGTTTAAAAAATATTAACGCAGCATATCAGAACCGATGTTGAGTTCTTGAGCTTGGCTTGCGAATCGAAGTTTCATAAGTGCAAGGGCTCATGGTTCACCGAGAGATGTTTTGAGAGCTTCATAGATCGCAACAAGTTTTTTTGCTTCTTGTGTTCCTTCTTGCATCGCTATTTTTTCTTTGCTATCAGCCAGAGCTTCTCGTTTGACACTTTCTGTTTGTTCATATTCTAACAGTTGCATTTTTCTCTTATGTTCTGCTTCATCGAGTCCTTTTTGACTTTCGACCATTGCAGCTTTTTCGAGAATATCTTGGACCCGTCGTTCTGCAGGAGACCATTCTCGTAAGACTATTTGAGAGATATGTAAGCCTATTTTAGAAAAATCAAGGGCTGCATCTGTTCCAAAAGCTTTGATGAGTTCTCCTGTATTTTTTTTGACTTCATCAAAATTTTTTTCTGCAATACCTGATCCTATGTGTGCTTGTATCTTATTATAGAACTCACACATCGGGTCGTGTGTATTTTTGATAAGTTTTTCGAGATCTGATATTTCATAAAATATCATAAGTTTGAGCTCTAAAACGACATTATCTTTACTGCGTACTGAGAAAGAAAAATAAGTTTGTGAGTTATCAAGTCGCAGCACTTCAAAATTAATAGCACCAGGTATTTTATCACTTTCAGCTCCTTTTTCTCCACTCCCAGTCCAACGAAATCTTTTGAGTGTTTCCACGACGGGGTTGATATATACTTCGGCTTGTTTTTTCCCTTCGATAATTTCCTCGCTCCCGTCTTGTTGTATTTTTACGATAGCTTCTCTTTCGGAAAGTTGCATACGACGAAATTTTTCAAGTTTTCCTTCGGGATGTTCGTAAACAACCTGTGGACCAAGGACTTCTTCATAGTTTCCGTTTTCATCATAGAGCCAAGCTCTTTCTCCTTCATTGAGTATGATTTTTTGGTATTGTATGACGATAGCATCTGGATGGATAAAATGCAATCATGGCATATCGATGTTTTGTACACTCGAATTTCCAGGAACATAGACTTGTATTTTTTGACCAGGAAGGAGCTCTATTTTGTCGAAAAGTCTCAAAGAACTACTACTTCCGATGATGCTTGGTCCAAGGATCTCTTGTTCTGTCTTTCCTAGGATAGAAGCAACAAGTGCTTTTTCTCCTCCAGAGATTTTTTGATAGAGCCCAAGAAATCAAGAACTTACTCCAGATCCTTCTGTTCGAGTAAGGTGTTGTGTATTATTCATAAAAAAGATGATTAAGAGATAGAAAATACAGGAGGCATAGACATCTTATGAGCATTCACTTCATGACGAGCTGTATAGATATTCATCACTTCCTGTGCTCTTCCACTGAAGTTTGGAGCTCTTTTTCAAGTATCGTATTCTTCCATTGCCCATTCAAGTTCATCGTATGTTGCTCCGATTTGGTCTTCGTCTGTTGCTCCTGTTGAGTGGAGTCCGTCAGTAGGAACAGCTTCAGAGATTTCAGGATTTACTCCCATATGTCTTGCTAATGCTCGAACTTCTGATTTGAGAAGTTCACCTATAGGACTCACGTCCACGGCTCCATCACCATATTTTGTGAAAAATCCGATTCCATAGTCTTCGACTTTATTTCCAGTCCCTACTACGATTCCGTTTTTTTCATTTGCCAGAGCATAGAGTGTCACTCCTCGAAGTCGAGAACGAGTATTTACGTATGCCATATATCGTACTACTTCTTCATTTTCTATCTGAGGAAGAGCTTTTTTGAGCGTTTCAAAGCTTTCGGTGAGATCTACGCTAAAACTTTCTACGTTTGGATATATTTCTTTGAGCCAAGCGATATGGTTTTGAGCTCGGTTTACTTCATCTGTTTTTTGATGAATAGGAAGTTCCACGCATACTACTTTGAGTCCTGTTTCAGCACAAAGAGTGGATACGAGTCCAGAATCTACTCCTCCAGAAACTCAGATAACGAGACTTTCTACTTTTGCTTTTTGTGCATATTCTCGAAGTTGTTCTACGAGAGCTATTTGTACTTCTGCATAGTCAAGATTTCTAGGTTTTGCTTGTAACTTGGGAGTTTCTAGTATTTCATCAACTTGAGAAACTATTTCAGGAACAAGAGGAGAACTTCCTCTTTGTGTTCATTCAGGGATTCGGGTGATGTTTTGTTCAAAAGTTTTCATAAGATAATTTTTAGATAAATAAGATTTATACTGACACACTTTGTTCTTTCATTCCTGCAATTCAGAAAATATTTTTAAAGAGAGCTACTCGTTCAGGACTTCCCATCGCTTTTTGAGGATTATCTGAAAGTTTAACGGTGGAAACCCAAGTTCCGTCGGGTCTTTGAACCTCGTTGGGTTTGACTACGACAGAAAATGATCCAAATGGTCCAAGTGTTTCATTTTCTCGTGGCCATGTATTTTTTGTATTATTGGTGAGATTGGTACCGATTCCGAAAGTAAGTCTTCCGAGCTTACAGTGAAATGATCGACTAATGTCAGCAACTTTATGAGCATCGAGTCCATCACTGGGAATTCCTATTTTTGTCATAGGATCTTGACCGTGCTTGAGAAGCCAGTCTATGTATTCGGGGATTGCCTGCATCGGATCTTTTGAGTCAAATCGCATACCCGTATGATGCTCGATGATATCTGTGGGACAATGCTCAAGATAAAAACTTGTCCCGTACGTATCTGGAAGCAGGAGAGCGAGATCAGGAAAGTGTCGTCTCCATTTTCGATCGATTTCATACATTTCAGCTACTATTTCTTGAGGATCATCGAGCAGTGCTGTAGGAATCATCCGAAGTTCGTGAGCATTGGTTCCTTTTGGATTAGCCGATCACATTTCTTTTGCAAGTTGGACATTGCTGGTTCCGACATACTGTCAAGGAAGGCTTTCTGCAAGGATTTCATTGATAAGTCTTTGGAACTGAGTACTCATCGATCTTCGGGTTCCAAACTCAGAAAATGTTGCATCTGGGCTTGTCTTGAGTGTTTTGATATCTTCAAAGAGTCGAGCCAGTACTTGGTTTATAATCTGAGTAAACTCCACATCAGAAATATTTTCTTTTTTTATGTATTCAGATATATACAGAGCATTTATGATTTTCAGTGCAAATATTTCCCACATCATCGAGTTTTCCCAAGGTCATTCAAAACTCATCTCATAATTATCTTCTTGGAGTGAGAGTGAAAAGTCTGGAAGTTTAAAATCTTTGAGAAAGCTCAAAGTCTCTTCTCGAAAGAGTCGAGTTCCAGTAGTATCGGTCATCCCTCGAAGATAGGAGAGATCAGACTGAGAAACTCCCTGTATCTTTTCCTGAGTGAGTTTGAGTTGTCTTTCAAGTTTTTCTTGAGGAATCACCAGAGCAGTTTTGATATTAGGATTTCGTATCGTCATTTTCCAACGAACGGGAGTTCCACGGTATTCAGGATGAGCTAAGATGAAGTCCAACATAAAAAATTTATAGACATCATTATTGAGGAGGGTATCTACCTCAGCTTCATCACGCAGACTCGGGAAAAAATCTTGGGGTTTATAGAGAAGTCAGTTTTTCATAGTATCATATTATTAATGTATATATTACACTTATTAAGGTGCAAAAAATTAAACATATTCGACTGCATATCTTTCTCGAAGTGTTTCGAGAAAGGCTATCGTTTCACTGGGAGTTTTTGTATATACTCCTGCGATAGCAGAGCTTTCGATAATGGCTTTAAAACCATTTTTTACAGCATCTCGAGCTGTTGCTGCAACACAATAGTCAGTTGCGATTCATACAAGTCGGACGGTCGTGATACCAGCTTCTATGAGTATTTCACTGAGAGTTTTTCACTTTTCTTTTGCTTTAAGAGGAGTACCTTCTCGACCATAAAAACCAGAGTACATCTCAGTTTTTGCATCATATCCTTTGATGATATGATGATCGATAAGAGTAGTATCGAGATTTTTGTGATACTGGGCACTAGGAGTTTCTGCAATACAATGATCGGGCCAGAGTACTTGAGGATGCAGTGTCGCTCCAAGCTCACTTGCGAGATCTACTTTTGTAAATCCTGCTTTTTTGGAGAGCTGAAGTTCATTCGGGATATGATTCACGACTTCATCCCAATCTATGGTATCAAAAGGTTTTTTTCAAAGATAGTTACTCACAAATGACATATGTCATGGAGGATGTGTATCTCGAGTTGCGATGATGAGTCCTCAATTTCTTCGAGTTTCAAAAATGAGTTCATTGATGCGAGGAGCAAGGAGTCATCCTCCTTCGACTCCGAGTTCGCCCGTTCCTCCTTCGTTTTCAGGAATAAAACCATTTTGATAGTCTACGATGAGAAGAGCTTCTTTGTCTTGTGGGATAGGTGGTTTCATAATATAATTCAGTTAAGAAATATGTATATGTAATATTTACACTTATTTGAAAGTAAATAAAAAAAGAGAGAGTAAGAAGAAAAATGATATCTGTCTTCCTGAAATTTTCTTTTTTCTGATGTTAAAGAACTTATAGTGTTTTATTTACACTTATAAGATATGCAGATGAAAAACTTTGTCAAAAGATTTTTTATTCTTTTTTGAAAAATATATTTCTTCGTATACTACTTCTAATATTTTATAGTGATTTTTTATGGAAGAAAAGGGAAAAAAGAAGTTTACAGGAATCAAAAAACAAAAAGTGTTTTATAAAAGTACTCCGAAAAAACAACTACAAAAACGCGATCATAAAAATGAGCTCGTATGAATCTATAAACAACTTCAAGGGTTTGGTTTTGTCGATGTAATAGATGAAATAACAGGAGAAAAAAAAGGATATTTCGTACACGAAACGAAAAAGCTCGATGCCTTTGAAGGAGATGAAGTCGCTTTTGAAGTGCAGAGTTTTCGAGGGAGAGATGAAGCAACTATTAAAAAAGTCATCAAACGTAGCGAACACCTCATCGTAGGAACTCTTAAAATCGGGAAAACCTTTGCTTTCGTGATACCAAAAACAAGTCATATCAAAACAGATATTTTTATTCCGGGAAAATTTATAGGTTGATTTACAGATGGAGCACAAGTTGCAGTACAAATTCTTCGCTGGGAAGGAAAAAATCCTGAAGGACGCATCATCGAAGCACTTTGAAATCTTCCAAAAGGAAGAGAAGATATTTATGCTATCGCTTTTGAGATGGGGGCTCGAAGAAGTTTCTCTGAGAAAGTAAAAGTTGAAGTGCAACAGCTTTCGAGTCCGGACTTTTGAAAGTCCGGACTCGAAAGGAGAAAAGACTGTCGAAAGATGCTGACTTATACCATAGATGGAGCTGATAGTAAAGATCTCGATGATGCGATTAGTATAGAAAAAACAGATGATTGATATCGTCTTTTTGTCCATATCGCAGATGTAACACACTTCGTGAGTGAAGATGGAGAACTCGATCGAGAAGCTCGAAAACGAGGAACGAGTATCTATCTCGTAGATCAAGTCATCCCGATGCTTCCAGCAGAACTTTCAAACGGACTGTGTAGTTTGCATCCAGGAGAAGATAAACTCACTCTGACCTGTGAAATGGAAATCAATTTCCAAGGACAAGTCAGACACGCACAAGTTTATGAAAGTATCATACTCTCGGACTACAGACTTACGTATAGAGAAATAGATGAGATGACCCAGCAGATTCCCTCATCCCAACCTTCTCCTTTGGAGGAGAAGGAGCAAGCTACAAAAAAAATAAAAGATGAAGCCCTCCTCTCCTTTAAAAGAGAGGAGATTCAGAGGTGAGGGAGAGTTTGAGACTCTCTCCAGTTCTGATGAATATTTATTCCAGAACTCCAAAAAAATATATTTCTTCTCAAAGAACTTACAGATATTTTAGGGAAAAATACGAAAGCCCGAGGATCACTTGATTTTGACTTTCCAGAAACAAAAATACTCCTCGATGAAACAGGAAAACCCGTAGAATATAAAAAATATGAACGATATAATTCGTATAAAATCATAGAAGAATGTATGGTACTAGCCAATGAATCGGTCGCAAAACTCTATACAAAATATCCATTTCTCTATCGTATCCACGAAAAACCAGACAATGAAGACATAGAAAAGTTTATGAAAATTATAGAAACTGTAGATAGCTCACTTTCTCATTCTACTGTATCTTTTCAGTCTTTACTTGAAACCCTCAAAGCTTCTGTAAAACTTGAACCATTTCAAAGGCTTCTCTTAAGAAGTCTTGCAAAAGCGAGGTATAGCGAAAAAAATATGGGGCATTTTGGTCTCGCTCTTGGATTTTATAGTCATTTTACTTCACCGATTCGTCGATACCCAGACCTTCAGATTCATCGGATTATGAAAGAAATTATTCTCAAGAAGTACTCTCCCGAAAGAAAATCTCATTACCAAGAGATTCTTCCCAAAGTCGCTCGTCGGAGTAGTGAGACTTCAGATCGTGCAGAAAAGATGGAGTATAAAGTACGAGATATGCTTGCGTGCAAGTATATGAGTGATAAGATAGGAGAAACTTTTACAGGAAAAATATCAGGAATGATCGAAAAAGGATTTTTCATAGAACTTCCTAATACGATAGAGGGATTTATAGAGTTTGGGTATTCAGGATATAGCTTTTCAGTAGAAAACTATACGGTGACACAACAAAAAACTGGAACTATGCTCCAATTTGGAGATGAGATTTCTGTGAAAGTCCGTTGAGTGGATATGGATAAGTACAGAGTCGAGTTTGAGCTCGTACTTTAGTTTCATTTAAGTCTTAAAACATATATTGAGAGTACTTTATTTTTCTTGATTGAGGCTTTTTTTCTTTTTATAGGAGAAGATTCAAGAGAGAGTTACTATTTTCTATGAACGCAAAAGAACTTTTAAAACTCACGGGAATCCCAGTTTTGCTTGCAAGTATGTGCTGTTTGAGTCCACTCATATTTTTGGGACTCTGAGTGATTTCTCTCTCAGCTGCTACGGAACTCGCTGATGTATTTTATGGGACCTATAAATGGGCATTTCGAGGAGTGGGGATACTAGCTCTTATTTTCACCCTCTGGTATTATTTTCGAAGTAAAGGGATTTGTACCCTCGATCAAGCGAAAAGACACAGAAATAAAATTATCTCAACAACGATTATCACTCTTACGGGAGCAGTTTTAGGATATATGTTTTTTCTCTATGTGGTGGTACACTATGTGGGTGTTTGGCTTGATGTTTGGAAATAAGAGGGAAGTGAGTATAATACTCACACATATTTATGATTATTTTGTTTTTTATGCATAAAAAATCTTTTTTTCTTCAACTTCTAGATGCAACAGATTCTGTTGCATGGAAAATATTTTCGACTTTAGTAGTCACAGCAGGAATTATTGTTACCTACTTAAATGTAAGAGATGGGATAACTCAAAGTCTCAAGGATTGGGTATTTTTATGATTATTTATAATAGTACTTGTTCAAAACATAGTTTTTTTCTTGAAAAGAAAATAATGATGATTTGATAATTTTTCCTATGAAACACAAATATCTTCTTTCTCTTGTTTTGTTTCTTTTATGGCTCACGCTCATAATATGTTTTTATGTCTTTCTTTCTGCAACCGACAGAACGTTTGAAAGTTTTTTCTTTGAAATCTATAACTTCATCCAGAAAAGTGGAGTGTGGGGAATACTTATATTTGTAGTTTTGTACTGCATTCGACCACTCTTTTTTATTATTGCGAGCCCCTTTGACCTTCTTTCAGGGCTTATTTTTGGTTTTTGGGGATGACTGCTTGCCTCTTTTCTTGCAAATATTTCTTCTATAGCTTTTAGCTATTTTGTAGGATATGCTACTGCAGGAAAATATGTAAGGATTCCTAAAAAGTTTTTACGACTCAAAAAAATGGAGGGAAAAATCAGAGAAAATACTTTTACTCATATCCTTACTCTTCGACTTGTAGCATTTCCTTTTGATCTTCTCTCGTATCTCTCAGGAGTATTTCGTATCCCATTTAAAAAGTTTTGGATTGCTTCACTTCTAGGGTCTTATCCTTTTACGATTATTTCTCTCACGGCAGGTTCAGCCTTTCATGGGAAAGATGTTCATAGTTTTGAAGAGCTTACAAAAAATATTAATTATACTATATTAGGAGTATCGATAGCGATGTTTCTGAGTTTTCTCGTAGGAGTACAGTTTTTGAAATATTATATAAAGAAAAGAAAAGAACATATTTTATAAATAAAGAAGTTGGAAAAAATAGATATCGTGTATGCCTGGGTAAATGGGGAAGATCCTGTATGGAGAAAAAAACGAGAAATAGCACTTAAAAGTTTCAAAAATACCCAAGAAATAGAACTTCATGGAAATGTAGAAGGACGATTTCGCGATAATGGGGAGCTTCGTTACTCACTGCGTTCTCTCGAAAAATATTTCCCAGAACATGGAGACATCTATATTGTGACGGATGAACAAGTTCCTGATTTTTTTAAAAAAAATACTGGAATAAAAATAATATTTCAAAAAGATTTTATGAGGGCAGGAACTTTTCCCAGCTTTAGTTCCAAAAATATTATTTCCCAAATTCCAGATCTTTCTGAACTTTCAGAAAGATTTCTTGTGTTCAATGATGATATTTTTCTCTGACCTGACTTTGATATTACAGACTTTTTTGAAGAACAAGCAAAATTTTATTTTGTAGACTATGAGATTTCTAAGATACATCCTCCTCTGATGAGTGGAAGTTCAGGAGAAACATATTTAGCTGCAAAATACCCAGATTATACCCTCACAAAAAGTTATGTGGCTCATACTCCAAAAGCTGTAGTAAAAAAAGACTTTTTTGAGATGAGAGAAGAGTTTTCTGATATTTGTGATACCGTATCTCAAGAAGTTTTTCGAGATATCAAAAATCCTGGAATCATAGGAGACTTATTTTCTCGATGGATGCTTTATAAAAAAAGAGGAATACTCGGACTCAAAAAAGATTTTTATATACAAAGTAGTTCTCCAAATTATGAAGAATTATGTAAAAACTTTGAGAATATCGCATTTTTTTGTATAAATGATACGGGAGATAATGCAGAAAAATCTGATGAAAGTCTACAAAAAATTTCGGAAGTTTTAGAAAAGCTTTTTCCAGAGCCCTCGCGTTTCGAAAAATAATATTTATTTTTTTACTTTTCTTACATGCATACTATCATTTCTACAAATCCTTCTTTTGGATATGAAACTCTTTGAGAAATACAAACTACTGCTGTAGAAGACCTTCCAGAAATAGTTTTAGAGGCACAACAAGCTCAAATACTCTGGGCAAAAAAAAGTATTTCTGAGAGAAAAGAAATCCTCGGAGTAGTTCTAGAACTTTTTAGAAATAAAAAAGAACCATTGGCTCAAAGTATTTCTGCAGAGATGGGAATGCCGATATCAGAGGCACGAGAAGAAGTACAAAATGGCTACAATTATTTTCAAGGCTATCTTGATATGTGTGAAGAAGCACTGAATCCTGAGATCACAAAAGAAACAGCAAGTGAGCTCCATAGAGTATACTATGAGCCTAAGGGAGTGGTTGCTGCGATTGCTCCATGGAACTATCCTTTTTCTATGTGCATTTGGACCAGTATCCAAGCACTCCTTGCAGGAAATAGTGTTATTTTTAAAACTTCCAAAGAAGTGATTGTGACAGGAAAACTCATTGCAGATATATTTGCAGAGAGTACTCTTCCAGAAGGAGTCTTTCAAGAAATATTTGGAAGTGGGGAACTCGGAGATGCACTTTTGGAGCAGGATATCGATATGGTCACTTTTACGGGAAGTACCGAAGTAGGAAGACACATATATATGAAAGCTGCAGAAAGACTGATTCCTTGCGTGATGGAGCTTGGAGGCTCTGCTCCTGGAATAGTATGCGAAGATGCGGATATCGATAAAGTAGGAGAAACGATATACTTTATGCGTTACTCCAATGCTGGTCAGATGTGTGATGGACTCAAACGACTCATCGTGCATGAAAGTCGCTATGAAGAACTTGTACAAAAACTTTCAAGTATACTCCTTTCAAAAAATATAGGAGTCGCTACAGAGGAACAAACAAACATAGGACCACTTGTTTCTCAAAATCAACAAAAAGCGTTTGTACTCCAGTACGAAGATGCCCTTCAAAAAGGAGCAAGTATTCTCGCAGAATTAACGGTTCCTGCAGGTATAGAAGGAGCGTATGTCCCAGCAGTACTTTTGGGAAATATAACGAAAGATATGAAAGTCTGGAAAGAAGAAGTATTTGGTCCACTGCTTCCTGTAGTTACATATCAAAATGAAGAAGAAGCTATAGAGCTAGGAAATGATACAATATATGGACTCGGTTGATATATCTTTACTCGTTCTCGGGAACGATTTGAACGTCTTGCATGAGAGCTTAAAACCTGAGAAATACAGCATAATACCCTCAACTACTGTATTCCAGAAAATCCTTTTGGCTGATATAAATATTCTGGTATCGGAAGAGAACACGGACATTGGGGGTTTCATGAGTTTTGTAATATAAAAGTCACGAGTTTAGAAAAATAAAAAACACATTATGAAAAAATCCCAAAAACAAGCTCTCGAATACGCACAACTTTGGCTTTCGTATATCAAAGATACCAAACACCCCAGTAAAAAACTTGCAACTTGGATGCAAGACGAATCAGTACATAACTTTGAAGAATATTTCAATAAGGGCTGGATAGAAAATCGTAAATCAATTACTGAGTCTGATGACGGACATGCCGTGACTGAGTGGAAAGGACTTGGAGGAAGTTTTCAGGATATACAGGGAAATACGTATATCGATTTTTTGGGAGGATATGGAATGATGAGTCACGGATGGTCGCATCCAGATGTTATAGCAGCCGTAAAAGCGCAACTTGATCGTACTCCGATGCCGAGCCAAGAGCTTCTTGATCCTCTTCGATGAGTGCTTGCGAGAGTGATGGCAGATATTCTTCCTGGAGATATCCAGTATAGTTTTTTTGCTGCTTCAGGAACAGAAGCTAATGAAGGAGCGATCAAACTCGCAAAAATGTATACGAAACGGTCTGCATTTATTGTTGCGATTTGAGCTTTTCATGGAAAAACGATGGGCTCACTTTCGATGATAGGAAAAAAAGACTATCGTGAACCAGTAGGAAAACTCTACGGGGGAGAAGTATTTTT
>JAYTJZ010000070.1:0-32902 GCA_043730605.1 Candidatus Altimarinota bacterium | reverse complement strand
GAGCATTGTCAAATCGTGCTCATTTTCTATATCTGTTTTTTGCTTTCATACTGCCAGTATAACGAGATTAAAGTTTCGTCAACTGGGGAAGACCCTTTATAAAAATAAAAACCAGAAAGCAGAAAAGAGAAATCCTGCTACGAGCATAGTGGTAGGAAGAGTCAAAACCCAAGCCATAACGATATGCTTCACGGTATCTTGTTGCAGTCCTGGTTTTTTTCCAGTCATCATACACCCTGCGATACTACTAGAAAATATATGCGTCGTGCTTACAGGAAGTCCGAGTTTTGAAGCTACGGTAATAGTACAGGCTGTGATAAGTGCTGAACTCGTAGACTCGGCATAAGAAAGCTTATGATTCCCAATTTTCTTTCCGAGAGTTTTCACGATACGTTTCCATCCAAACATGGTCCCGATTCCAAGAGAAATAGAAATAAGTGCTATCACCCACCAAGGAGCATAGTCTATCGTCGTATAGAGATCTTTCGTATGTGTTTTAAAATCTTCCGATTGAATCGTAGCTGAGAGTGGTGATGCTTGAGCTTGAGGAAGAACGGAAGACGATTCTAGATTTTTGATTTCTTTCTGAAAAAATAAAATAGCCGTTCGGATATCATTAGGACTACTTTGCTTATTTTCGATAACTTGAGAAAGATGCATCATATGTTCTTCTATTTTTTGAAGTTCTAGAGACGGTTGTGACCCTTCTCACTCAGCTGTCTGAAGCATATGTTCTATATATACTATATTTTTACTGATATTTTCTCTTGAAATACTCGGGTTAATTGCAAAAGAGCTTGGAACAAGAGATATCAATATAAGCATCACGAGTCCTACTCCTTTTTGACCATCATTACTTCCATGAGCAAAACTTACCCAAGCAGAGGAAGCGATAAGCAAACTTCGAAGCCAAAATTCTGGAACTTCTTTTTTCTTTGGTCGTGCAAAGATTCTTTGTTTTTTTGAAAAATATATATAGGAAACTGTCATCACGGTAAAAGCAAGTCCTAAACCTATAACTGGTGAAATAAGAAGAGACTCAATAACTTCAATAACCTTATGCCAGTTGAGACTTACTTTTGACTCAGTTTGAAGTGGCAAAAGACTCATCGCAATCCCTACTCCAAAAATAGACCCTATCAAAGTATGAGAGCTTGATGCTGGAAGTCCAAGATACCATGTTCCTGCGTTCCAAACAATAGCAGTCAAAAGAAGAGAAAGTACCACAAAAATTCCAAAAGTACTTCCCTGTTCTGCGATGATATCCAGAGGAAGAAGATGAATGATTCCCATCGCAACGGCAATTCCTCAAAAAGTTACTCCTAAGAAGTTCATGCATGCAGCAAGTATCACGGCTTTTTGTGGTTTCAAAGAATGAGAATAAATCACGGGAGAAACAGCATTTGCCGTATCGTGTGATCCATTCACAAACTCAAAGATACATACGAGTGAAAGACAAGCTATAAGTAAAGTAAAAATTCAGATATCAAGTCAGAAAAACATATAGGTACTATTAAGAAATACTTCTAAAAGTATAGCATATTTACCTATGAAATAGCAAATTTTGAAAGACTTATAAAAATACTTTTGACTTCTTACTCTCTTTTTTTATACTTCCTCATATATTAGTAAATAATAATATGTTTATATGTATGAAAAAATACTAGAAAATGCTTCGAAAGTGAGCAAATTTTTGGATATACTTTCACATGAAAAAAGATTGTGTATGCTCTGCTTAATATCAGAAGGACCTAAAAATATATCAGAACTTACTAAAATTCTAGATATTTCTCAATCTCTCGTCTCTCAATTTGCTCTCAAAATGAAAGATCAATGAATACTCAAGAGCGAAAAAAAAGGAAAAGAAGTTTATTATGAATTACTCGATACTCAAATAATACAACTCCTTTCTGCTTTGAAAAATATTTACTGTTAATTTAAAATATGTCTCAAAAAATAATACTTGATGTTCGAACTCCGGAAGAATATGCTCAAGAGCATATTCGAGATTCTATTGATATTCCCCTCTCATTTATAGAAACCCGTGAGGATCGGGTTGCAAAACTCTTAAAATGAAAAGAAGTACTCATCATATGTCGATCAGGTCGTCGAGCTCAACTTGCAAAAGATATCCTTTCTCCTTATACAGACATAGAAGCTTTGAATGTATTTCCTGGTTGAATTTTGGAGTATAAAAAACAATTTCCTGAAGAAATAGAAGTAGGAAAACTTTCCAGAAGTATCCCAATTATGAGACAGGTACAAATCGTTGCCTGAGGACTCATCTTCATCTTTGGAATTCTTGGCTTTCTCGTACATATGAACTTCTTTTTTGGAGCAGTATTTGTTGGTGGATGACTCTTCTATGCTGGGCTTTCAGGAAATTGTACTATGGCTACAATCCTATGAAAAATGCCTTTTAATAAATAACCCCCAAACCTATGAAAAATAACATACTTTTTCGTCAGTTACTCGACTACGAAACCAATACTTATACCTATATTATCGCAGATATTAATACCAAAGAGGCTATAGTAATTGATTCTGTATTTGAAAATGCTACTCGTGATGAAAAACTTATACACGAGCTCGGACTCACCGTCAAATACTTCCTGGATACACATGTACATGCGGATCATATAACAGGAAGTTCTCGACTCAAAGAAATGCTAGAAACAGGAGAAATCGGAGTCGGTTCAAAAAATATATGAGTAACGCATAACGATCTCTTTCTCACTGATGGACAAATCCTAAAAATCTGAGATATAGAAATCAAAGTTCTTGAAACTCCAGGTCATACAGGTGGATGTATCAGCTACATCGTAGACGATATGGTTTTTACCGGAGATCTCATCCTTGTTCGTGGTTCTGGAAGAACGGACTTTCAATCAGGTTCTCATGAAAATATGTACAAAAATGTCAGAGACAAAATATTCTCTCTTCCTGACGCAACGATTATCTATCCATCACATGACTATAATGGATTTACAAGCTCAACCGTCTATGAAGAAAAACTCTTCAATCCTCGCCTCAAGCTCGAAAATAGTTTTGAAACTTTTGAAACTATTATGAAAAACCTCAAACTCCCCTATCCTAAAAAACTAGATATAAGCCTTCCAGCAAATATGAAGTGCGGACATAGATGTGGGTAATAAAAAAAGAAGCTCTTTCAAGCTTCTTTTTTTATCCAAAGTATAATATCCATATATATACCACTCCTATAACAATAGGTTGATGAATAAGATAGAGAAGGAGAGATTTTTTTCCAAGATATATCAAAAGCTTCTCCCAAAAATACGTGTTTCGTGAAATATGTAAGAAATGCAATAGTGCATATTTTTCAGCAAGTAATCAACACACATATCCAAGAAGTAAGACTCAGAAATAGGGAAAAAGTGGATAATAATCAGCCGAATAAAAATCTATTGTTCGAAATCCAAAAGGGAAAAGAAAGGGGTTTTGTACTATAGGAATAAAAGATATTCCATATATGATGATACTTCCTCCAAGAAAAAATACTCCATATCAGAGTTTCGTAATCCAAGGAAGAAAGAAAAAACTCAGTGCAAAAAAATGGATTATTCCAAAAGCTATGAACTGCTCTGGGAAAAGTATATACGTTCCGATACTTATAGTTCCAGCAAAAATCGCGAGTATAAAAGAGTATTTCAAGTACTTTATTTTTACGGTATCTGCATATTTTCTTTCTGCTAAAAAGTAGGAAAAACCTGCAGTAAAAATAAAACTGAGTGCTGATACTCTTCCAAGAAGATACCAAAAAGACTCGGAAATATTGAGTATTTCCGAGTTAAAAATATGAACCAGTGAGTAGTTGAGATGAAAAAGTATCATCAGGACAATCGCAAATCCACGGAATATATCAAGTCGTTCGAGTCTCATAGAAATATTTATGGAAGCAATTGTATTCAAAACTGTTTTATAAAAAGTGCGTAGGGAAAAAATATGGTAACAGTAAGAATACAGGAAACAAACAATGCTCCCCAAAATCAAAATCTTTCTACAAGAAAAGGAAACACGAGAAACATAGGAAGCGTAGGAAGGACATACCAAAAAGTATAGTAGGCATGGTTTGAAACTTTTGAAACTCCTCCTCCCTCTACATAGATCCATATCATAGTAAGTATGGTCATCAAAGGAAGAGCGAGAATCAAGGCCCCCAATTTATCAGAAGCTTTTGCAATCTCCGATACGAGTACGATAACTCCTGCTGTAATAAGATATTTGAGAATGATAAAATACATACTAAAATACGATTATTTATAAACCTCACATCCTGCCATATCAGGCATCATTTCACAATGCTCTTTCATAGCATCTTCGTCTCAGCCCATCATCATATTCTCCATATCCATCATAGAATTTGTGCTTGTTTGAGTTGTACCAGTTTCACTAAGATTCCACTCTTTGAGCCAGTTTTGCATTTGCTCTATCTCTTTTGTTTGAGCTGCAATAATATCTTGTCCGAGTTGCTGAAGTTCAGGTCTCTCGGATTTTTCAAGATATTTTGCCATGTCTATTGCTCCTTGATGGTGAGGAATCATCCCTTCAAGAAATGCAGTATCGAGAGCATCTCCTGTTTTTCCTTCGAGCATTTTTCCCATATCTGCCATACTCATCGACATAGGATCAGACATATCCATATCACGCATATCCATCATATTTTTATCATCCATCATTCCATATCATCCCTTTCATGCATAAGAACACCTCAAAAGATTTGCTGTGAGAAGAAGTACGAGAGTTATCAAGAGACCAATAGTTATATATTGGAGTGTTGTGTGTGTAAGTTTCATAGTATAAAAATAAAAAATATAAAATTAACGGTACTGTTCGCATCCTGTCATTTCTGGCATTGTTTCACAATGTTCTTTCATCGTATCACTTTCTCCTGACATATCCATATCACGCATATCCATCATAGAAGCTGGATAGAGGAGCATCAAGAGAATCATCCCAAACATGACTCCATTTTCTAGAATAGTAACTTTGGTCATCGGGAGTTTCCAGTAGGTTCCCATACAGGCACAGAGTACTTTTTTTCCACCTTTTATAATGCTATAAGCACTCAAAATTCACAGCAAAGAAATAATCAGTGCTACGATATTTATTTCCAACATAAATAGCATCTGGGTATTCAATAGATAGAGAAGCCCAAGAATAATTTCTATAAAAGGATAGATATATCCATATCATCTCCAATTTTTCGCAATAATATCATACTGAGAAAAACTATTCACGAAACCTTTTAAATCAGGAAGCTTCAAAACACCAAAAGCAAGAAACCATATCCCCATAAGATACATCATCAAACTGTTCGAAGGAAATATAAAACTCAAAGCAATACTCAAAACAAAAATACCTCATAAAAGAATATATAGAGGAAAAAGTGTTTCTTTTTTTTCAATTACACAACAGTTTTTATCTTGCATAGAGAAATACTTTAAAATTAAAATACTAGTGATCATGTTCATCTCCTTCTACATGTAGATCAGCATTTACTAAGGAAGAAGTTTCAGATATTTGTGTATTTGTGGAACTTTGCTCAGACGATATACCATGATGATCATCTCCTCAAGCATATCCGAATTGAATGAGTTCATAGATTCCTAAAGATACTACAACAGAAATAATTCATGAAATCAATATATAATAGATATTTTCTCTTTTCCAGAAATGATGATTTTCCACTAAAAAATAAAAATATACAGAAAATACAAAACCAAGAGGTACAATAAACAGACTTCTTTCTGGAGAGTCTGGAAAATGCTGCATCCCTCCTGTAAATGCTCAAAGTGCTATCGCAAAAAGCGATGAATATAAAACCGTTCTCCAAAAATCTTTTTCTTCTTTCCGCATCATCATTGTTCCAAGAACGAATAAGGAAACTCCTACTATAGCTGTAATAATCTGTCTCTCTCATGAGAAAAATCAATGACTTAGACCACCTGTTATAAAAGATATCCCTAAATATTTTGTAATAAGAGCAAAATGCTCTCTTTGAACTTTGGTCATAATTGTGTTACGTTATTATTATTTTACAGAAAAATCTGAAAATATTTTAAGTATTGCTTTGAAT
This sequence comes from Candidatus Altimarinota bacterium, assembly GCA_043730605.1. Taxonomy (GTDB): domain Bacteria; phylum Patescibacteriota; class Gracilibacteria; order BD1-5; family UBA6164; genus JAACSU01. The sequence goes on along the minus strand of JAYTJZ010000070.1, from coordinate 26,805 downwards.
AATTCCTATAAGGTTAGCATAGTCCGCGTTTTTAATTTTTCTAAAAAGAGTTGGTGGATGAAAGAGAAGGAAAAAAAATATAAGACTAATACAAATAATTTCTGTTTGAAAAATATGCCAAAAGACTTTTAAAATAAGAAATTCTTGAAAGAAAAAAGACTGACTTGAAGATCATTCTTGAAAGTAGGTGTCGCTTTGAATACAATGTGCTATACAATTACTTTCTTGTCACATATTCATATTCTGATTATGAAACAACAACAAAAGAGGCATTAATAAAAATACCAAAAAACTAAGAAGCACAAGAGAGATGAAACATATTTTTTTCATACCAAAAGTATAGTGATTTTTCCTCAAAAGAAACTTAATTTTTTTTCTCATCATATTATTTTCTTGTCGCTACATCCCAAGTACGAATCAGTTCATCTATAAACTCTTCCTTCGTTTTTCCATATTCTCCAGCAAATGCTCTTGCTCCACAACAAGCAAGGTGATTTCTTAAAAGTTCTCGGTTCAGGCTTTGAAGCAATCACATACAGGCATTCACTTGATGCGCAATGTCAGCACAGTAGATATCATCTTCTATCATTTGTGTTATTTTTTTCAAACTTCCTTGCGTTTTTTTGATATTAAGAGAAAGTTTTTCTTTGTTTTGTAACATAGTTCAGAAATAAAAAAATATTGAAAATCCCTATGGTTTATATATACTTAAGTAGCTTTTAGCGAAGTAAAGTTTTTATCTTAGGATAAAAACTTTTTATTTTGAACAGCAAGAACATCCATTTTCACAAGCGCAGTTTGTACACGTACAGTTTACACAGGCACAGTTTTGAGTTTTCATAATAAAGAAGTTAGAAATAGTGAGTTTTTACGTATAACCTAACCATAGGGTATGGTTATAATACGAAATAAAAATATATGCGCAACTCTTTCTATAAGAATTAGATTAATCTCACATATCCATCCCTCCTACTAGCACTATTTTTTTTCTCAAAAATACTTTTTCCTCACCTTGAAGTTCAGAGAAACGTTTTTCAAGATCGAGTATTTTAAAAAATATATACGATTGAAGTTTCAAAAGATACATCCGTACTTGTTTTTCATCCTGAGAAACAATATGCCAATCTATATTATGTTGTTTTGCAAAATTTTGCATAATGACACGAGTAAGATGGATATCATTTTCATCTTCAAGAGATGAGAGTTCATAGAGTTTCAAAAACCTTTTATATTTTCGGATACTTCCCAAAACTTTTCTTCTCTCTGTTTTATTTTGTATATTTTCTACTATCACTTCTCCCTTTTGATTGACTTGATGAAAGCCACTTTCATACGAAAATACTTCGTACTCTTCCCCTACTTTTTTGACTACATACAGTACTTCTCCCCTATTATTGAAAGCAATATCACAGTAAATGGCAGTCTGTAATGCTTGGTAAAACGTAAAATTAAAACCAGGAATAGCTTGAGACATTTGATTTCTCATATCTGGTTTCGAAAGTTGCAAAATATCCTCTATCTTTTCGAGAGTAATCCCTCTCAAAAAATCACAAATATACAAGTACAAAACTCTATCATCACTGTGAGGTGTTTGATTTTCAAGAAAAGAAAAATTATTTTTTTGAGCATATTTGAGAAATTCTTTAAACATTCCAAGATTTTTAAATATTTCTCGATACATATCCAGAAGTTTTGTATCTTTTGTAGTGTCGATTCCAAGAGTCGCAAAAAAATCTATCACAAAAGCTTCCATACTTTCACTGGTGAAAATACTTCCGACCGATTCTTGTACCCCAACTGTATTTATATATTTTTTACAAAAAAATACTCAAGAAAGCTTGAGTATACTATATATGGAGAGAAAATCTTGTCAATGAGAAACAAATAATCCCTCCGATTGGAGGGATTATTTACTATACCATATCAAAATCTACAGGATTCATACTTGGTCTGATGACATATATTTCTAGATCTTTTCCTACTCTTTCTCTGAGTTTTTGGAAAGCTTCAAAAGTTTCAGTTTGAGGATAATCCATATACATATCTTTGGTTGATGTCGGTTGAAGAAATTTCTTATACGCAGTGATAAAATCTTCAGGAAAGTACGCACGAAGATTATTCACTACATCTTTGAGAGTATAACTTTCCTCTTTTCCAGATATAGGAGAATTGTTAACACTATCTATGTGGCGATGAAGTGTTTCTTGTCATACTTGAAGGGTTCATTTCTGTTCTGACTTTTTTATATCCCATTCAATAAATTTTAATAGAAATTCCTTATATTTTGTTGGAAGAGTTTCTATTTCTCATGAAGTAAATTTGTTTATTTCCTGAATAGCAGAATCTACGGCTAAAACAAAACTATCTCCATATTCTCAGTCAAGGTCTACAACAAATAATTGAAGAAGCAGTATCACATCTTTGGAATCTGAAACATCAAAGTCTTCACTTATATGGGAACCTATTATATTATATGCAAGTTCTTTTCATGAACGTTTCATAGTCTCTTGAGAACTAAATATAGCCGTTGTAATAGATTGAAAAGTATCGTTTCAAAATATATCTGCAATTGTAAGAGCTCTGCTTACATCTGAAAGTTCGTCAAGAATTGCTGGAGAAACTCAATCTATCATCCATCTCGCCCAAGAAGATTGATCCTCTCCATAGATCTGCTCAACTGAACCTGTATCTTCTATGATTTTTAGGAGTCTTTCTCTTTGTTTTTTAAGTTCTGCTACAGGAAACATTAAAAGATGACCGATACCATCAGCTGGACTATGCCATTGTGAGGGCATCGTTGCATATCAAAATTCTCGAGGAGTTTTATCAAGCATACATATATATTGAAAAATAAATACTTGTATTGTAAATATTTATGAAGACGATGCAAATGTATTTACAGAAATAAAAGAATTCTCACATGAAAAAACTAAATTCCAACATGCTATAATCCATGCAGATTTTCAAAAACATATTCTCTGACCATGAAAAACATGTTCCGGATCCTGATTGATTTTTCATTTTTTCCGGAGCTATATTTTTAAGAAAATGCAAGACATATTTTTTGCATTATTTACAAATATAAATATATTTGTTTCATCAATTTTTATTGATCCCATGACAGCAAAAACTTTTTGCTATCAAAAAATACACCAATTCTCAAGATTGGTGTATTTTTTTGTGGTTATTTAATTTAAAAACCACCTAATGAATATTGATAGTTTTATTGATCCCATGATCTCATAAACTTTTCTCAAGATTTTTTTAACATTCCCTTTTACAACAAAAGTAAAATCTCCACTTCTATCAACCTCGACTTTATACTCTAAGGATTTTTGAGTTTGTCCATCCGGTGGACTTCGCATTTCTTGTTCCATATTAGTATGGTTACAGAAATAAAATATTTCAGAGCTTATACCCTGAACAATACCTATTTTTTAAAATAAACACTGTTCAAAGTATAAGATGTTATATTTTCCTTAAAGAACGATTCTTTTTTCAGGAAAAGAGCCCTCCCAGTTGGGAGAGTTCTTTTGCTATTTTCCTATGCTTCACATCCGACACAAGAAATCTTTCGTGAGAGTTCTTGAGCTGCAGATTTTGAGTGTTGATAGTAGAGAGTTTTGATACCTTGTTGCCATGCATCCATGTAGAGAGCATTGATATCTTTTGCAGAAGTGCTTGGATGAACCATGAGGTTGAGAGACTGTGCTTGATCGATAAATTTTTGTCGATCTGCTGCTTGGTCTATGACCACATACTGGTTAATCTCTGAGAAAGTTTTAAATACATCTTTTTCGAGCTGAGAAAGGAAATCAAGATGTCTCACTGATCCATCATGGTCTCGGATAGAGTTCCAGGTATCTCGATCATTCTTTCCTTTTGCTTCGAGAATCTTTTCAAGTTCTGTATTTTTAATAGTGACTTTCATCTTCGCAAGATCTTTCACATAACAGTTTGACCACCATGGTTCTATTCCCTGCGATACTTGCCCGAGGATAAACGCTGATGATGTATTTGGAGCGATAGCATTGAGTGTCGTATTTCGTCGTCCATAGCCTTTGAGAAGTGGAGCTTCTCCGTACTCTTTTGCAAGGTCTTGAGAGGCTTGGTATGATTTTTTTTGAATAAGTTCAAATATTTCTCGATTGAGAGCCATCGCATCTGGATGTTCAAATGGAATCATTTTTGATTGAAAATATGAGTGAAGTCCAAGAGCTCATAGTCCGAGTGCTCGATGATTTACTGAAAAGTTATAGGCTCTCTCCATAAAGTTAAAAGCAAGTCTATCTTCTGATTTTTCTGAGTCTCGAAGTTTTGCGAGTTTATCGATAAACTCTTGCATCACTGCATCGAGAAAATAGATCATACACTCTACTGCATCTGTGTCCTTCCATTCATCATATTTTGCGATATTGATAGAGTTCAGACAGCAGACAAAAGATTCGTCCGTACTTGTTGGAAGCATGATTTCAGTACAAAGGTTTGAAGAATATATTTTCATCCCTTTATCTTTATATACATCTACTGTATTTTTATTGACATTATCCGTGAAGAAGATGTATGGATATCCCATCTCTCCTCGTGCTTGGATGACTTTTGCCCAAGTTGCTCGTTTTTCAGCGTCTCCTGCTTTCATCTCTTCAAGCCAAGCATCAGTAACTGTAACTCATGTGGTGATGCGTTGGATAGGATTTCCCTCTTTTCCTATTTCAAGAAATTCGTTAATATCTGCATGTTCTATCGGAAGATAGGCTGCAAAACTTCCTCGTCGAACTGCACCTTGAGAAACGATATCTATCCCTTTATCAAAAAGTTGCATGAAGTGCACTGCACCAGAAGAAAATCCATTATTTTTGATAACAGCTCCTCGTGGTCGAAGTGCTCCAAAATATCCTGCCGTTCCTCCTCCATATTTACTCATCATCCCTACTTCTGCACTCGTATAGAGGATATTTGCCATATCGTCTCCGATAAATGAGGTGAAACAGCTGATAGGAAGTCCTCGTTCGAGTCCAAAGTTGGACCAAACAGGAGAAGAAAAACTATAAAATCCTTTTGCAGCATAGTCATATACTTTGTCAGAAAGTCCTTTTTTACCGAGGATTTTTTCAGCCGTATCAGCCATAAAACGGATACGTTCTTCTGCACTTTGTCCGTTGATAAGATATCCGTTATCAAGAAATTTTCTTGAGTAGTCATTGAGCCATTCCATAAGAGAAAAATTAAGAGATAGAGAAGTATATATTTTTAAAAGAGATCATCAGAAGTGATAGATTTACTTCGTTTATTGTAGTTTACCGATCGTTTTACGAAGAAATCTCCGTGTTTCGTAGACATAACTTCATCATCAAACCAATCTGTTTGAGCAAGTATTTTTTCATCCACTTCAAAGAGTTTTTCGAGTCCGATAGATTCCATTGAGCGATTGAACCTATTTTTGATAAACTCGTTGATGACCGATATCGGAAGAAAATCTATTTCTCCTTGTTCAAAAATCCATTCGATTACTTTCATTTCTGCTTCATAGGCTTGAAGGCAAGTCCGTTTTACAGTACTATTGTGCTCGTCATCGAACCAGCTTGGGTTTTCTATTTTTATCATATTAATCAATTCGATTCCGAACATTCCATGGATTTGTTCTTCTTTGGAGGTAGCTTCTACGACATTTGAGATTCCTTTGAAAATGTTTTTGTGCTTATTGAAAGCCATGATGATGAGGAACTGTGAGAAGAGAGATACGTGTTCGATGAAAATAGAGAAAAGGAGTATTGATTGACTATATTCTTCATTATCTTCAGACTTTACATTTTTAAGTGCTGCTTGCAGATATTCGACTCGTTCTTGCATCACGGGAATATTTTTGATACGTTCGAAGTCTCCATTGAGTCCGAGTACTTCGAGGAGGTGTGAGTACGCGTCCATATGACGAACTTCAGACTCTGCAAATGTTTGCCCTACTGATCCTACTTCTGGTTTTGGAAGTTTCTTGTAGATATCTCCCCAAAATGTTTTTACAGAGACTTCGATTTGCGCTATAGCCAGCATCGCATTTTGGATCGCGTTTCGTTCTACGGGAGTGACATTTACTTTGAAGTCTTGAATATCACTCGTGAAACTAAACTCTGTATGCAACCAGTAAGAGTGTCGTACTGCATCTACATAATCCAAAAATTCTGGATATTCATACGGTTTGAGATTGGTTCGTGGTTTGAAAATATTTCTTCTTCGTTCTTTACTTCGTTCATCACGATAGATGATGTATGCTTTTGCTGCATCAAATAATCCTTCTTTCATAAGTTCAAACTCTACAAAGTCTTGAACATCTTCGACACTTGGAACAAAAGACTTATGATTTTTGATATATTTATCAATTCGCTTATCTACTTTTTTTGCTACTTTTTCAGCATCTTCTGTAGCGTTTTTATGACCAATTTGTAGCAGACATTTATAAATTGCCTGAACTATCTTCTTTCTATCAAAAATGACTATTTCTCCTGATCGCTTTTGAATTGATTCAATACCCATATTTTCGCTATCTTAAAGGAAATAAAGAAAAATAAAAGAGAAATGCTCGAGAGCAGTCTCTACAAAAAGAAATGTAATGATTTTTTGAATGAATGCTATAAAAAAAAGAACATCTGTGTTAAAAGAATGTTAAAAACTCTTAAGTGTGTTTTGAGGGGCAAAAAAACTCTTTTTTTTTGAAACTTTTTGAAGTATTATTACACCTATTTTTTGATTTTTTTGAAGAGAAAGAACTTATTTTTTTGTCAAAATATCTCAAGCCCTCTCTCTTGAATTCTTTCTTCCAAAGGAGAGAAAGAAGCTACAAAAAAAGGAACGAAAATATTCGTTCCTTACATATTTTTCTTGAAAACTAAGCTCTCCACGATATAGCATCTACCGGACATGCTGAGATAGAGTCATCAACATCCAGTCACCCATAATCTTCTCTCGCGATCACTTCACTTTTTCCATCATCATTGAGCTCAAATACATCTCCAGAAATCGCAACACAGGCAGAACACCCAATACAGGTTTCATTGACATAGGGAACAGCCACTCCTGCTGCTCGTAGTTTTTGTGCTTGATCTTCACTTATAATCGACATAATTTAAATCATTATTTCTTAAAATACTCTTGTGCCTCCAAGATATAGTGTGATTGTATTGCAAAACAACAAAAAATCAAGCCCGAAAGCCTGATTTTTTATTTTGTAGTATGTATCCGCGCTATGGTCAGTTCAAGATTTTGTATTCCTTATGGTATACTATTGTGGAAAAGCCTTTATCTTTCGGAAGGAGTAAACCCTCACCCAGATAGTTTGTGTAGAACATTCCCATTTATTTTTTCGTTGTAAGGAAAAAATTATTGAACCTGCCACCAATAGAACAGAAAACAAGAGTATTATAATCCGATTCGACATTCAAGGCAAACTTTTTATACTGAAACTCAAGCTTATTTTTTATATATCTTTCTATGTTTCGCTTACAAGTACTGGAAGAGCCTTGATTTCACTATACACAAAATGTGCTTGACGAGATAGTCACCGTGATTTCTAATACGCTTGATATCTCTCAGAATGGTATACTCAATATCGTATTTATGATCCCCGAAAGTATACAAAATTTGAACAAAACTTATAGAAATATAGATACTTGTACCGATGTTTTAAGTTTTCATTATTATGATGATTTTTTTCCTTTAGGATCTGAAGATATAGCTGGAGAACTCGTATTTTGTGAAGAAAAGATAGTTTCTCAAGGAAAAGAATATGGACTATGAAGCGAGAATGAATTTTACAAACTCGTGATACACTCGGTACTTCATATTCTTGGATTTGATCATGAAGACGATAGGGACTATGAAGAGATGAAAAACTGGGAAGAGCTTGTATGGAGGCAAGTGTTTGGAAAGTAGATTTTTATATCTCTCTTGAATTCTTTTCTAGCACAAAACCCTAACTTGTCCCACGGGATCACTTCGTAGAAATTCTTTCCCTTTTCAAGGGCAAGAGGCTTCAATACTTCTAATATTCTATTTTTAATTCTCTTTCTTCCCCTGTAAATCCAGCATCCTGTAAGTTATATTTGAGAATCTTTCCCATTTGAAGAGGCATAATATGTTCTTCCCGAATACATTTTTCAAGAAATCACTCTTTTTCTGAAGCAAGCTTTCCTAGATCTATGCCTGCTATCACTCCACGAGTAATCCCTTTAAAAAGAGCTTTATTTTGTCCTGATTCACGAATCGGAGGACAGAAGAATATGTTTTCTCTTTGTGCTTTATAGTCACTTCCTTTCCACATAAGATTTTCTATATGACAGCTCACAGTCACGAGTGGAATAGAAAAATCGACATCAAAAGCATTGATATCTATTCGAAGAAACCCGAGTTCAAGATAATATTTTTCTAAGAGTTCGATTTCTGCTGCGAGAGTAATACCAATAATATGTATCTTTTTTTTCTCGAGAAGTGCTGTTTCAAAAAGCTCTGTAAATATCGCAAGTTCATCTTTGGGAGAATACACCTCACTATACATCGCAGGTTTTTCTCAGAGTCGTGGCAAAATCGCTTCATTTTTATAAGCTGCGAGGAGGTCTTTCATATATACCACTTCTCTTTGTGTATTTACCTTTAAATTCAGCCAATCAAACAAAAATATTCTATCAAATACAGGAGTATTAAGAATATTCAGGATTTTATCTTTATAAATTTTTTTCATAATTTTTTTACAGGAATATAGTTCCACTGTATCGAAAAAATATGAAAAAACAATCCAGCTTAGCTGGATTGTTTTTTATTTCTCTGGAATTATTTTTTCATACAAGTATGAAGCAGTGTTTCCCCTTTATACACACTCATCTCGTCTGCTTTGAACCAAAATGTATAAGCTTCTTGAGTTTCTGTATTTTTCCCTACATATTTTATTCCCGAAGCTGAAACTTCTTGAGTAGCTACAAAGTTAGGAAGAAGAAATGTTCCATCACTCACATGAATCTCATCTTCTGCAACTTGAAATGCCATATCATCTATCAGATAATCTTCATCATATACTCTATACTCTGATGTTGCACAGGTATATACTTCTCCTGAAACTGGTGCAGATCCTCCTATAGGAAAATTTTGAGACATTATTTTGATCTCAAGTTTCACAAACTGAAGCATCATATATACACTATCTTTTGTGGTTCGCATATCTATATATTTTTGAATCAAAGCTTGTACTTTTTGAGTATATTTTTCCTGTATAACAAAGGTATAGTTCATTTTTGCATCCATATATTTCTCTACTACATTTGAAACTCTCGTTTTTTGAGTTTCTGAAAGATTTGTTTGTAAAGCTTCATAATCTGCTCTTTCTTGAGTACTCAATATATCTAAAGCATCTTCTTGTGTTGTCATGATATGCATCATATCATCATCATCAAGTAAAGGAGTTTCACATGACCATCGGTATACGAAGTCTTCTGTGAGTTTACACAATCGTATCGGATCTCCTTTTTCTCCTGCTGAGAAATTCCAGAGATTACATCCATCTGTTACCAGAGTACAAGAAGTAGCATCTTCACTTTTCACAAAAGCTTCAAAAGTAGGATACTGCGTTGTTTCTTGATACATTGCAGAACTTGGACTTGCTTCGAAAACCAGAGTAAAAAAGAGAAAAAGGACAACTAAAAATATTTGTTTCATAGAAAAAACGTTAGAATACTAAAATAGAGTTACTCTTTTCAAAACGAAGACCTTCAAAAAAAGTGACAAAAACAGGAAGAGAAAAAATACTTTTTATTTTCCTAGAAAAAAATACGGGTATACTCCTTTATATTATATCTATCTACCTCATCACTATGACATTTGAAGACCTCTGACTTATCGTCCCTCTGCTAAAAACACTCGCAAGAGAAGGTTTTACGACTCCGACAGAAATCCAAGAAAAAGTTATTCCACTCGCGATTTCTGGGAAAGATATCTTAGGCTCTGCTCAAACAGGAAGTGGGAAAACACTCGCTTTCACGCTCCCTATTTTACAACGACTCTATACTCAAAGACTTACAAAAAACCTTCCCGATGGACAAATAAAACGAAAAATACTCGCACTCATCGTCGCTCCTACGCGAGAACTTGCAGTACAAATAGGAGAAGCCTGCAAGCCCTACTGCTCTGATACCAATATGAAACATAGTGTGATATTTGGAGGAGTCAATGACTTCCATCAAATCAAAGCTATCGAAAAAGGAGTCGATATCGTCATCGCAACTCCTGGAAGACTCGAAGATCTCATCTCTCAAGGAGTTATCAAGCTTTCCTATGTTGAGATACTCGTGCTCGACGAAGCAGATAGGATGCTCGATCTCGGATTTATGGCTGATGTCAAAAAGATACTCAAACGTGTTCCGACTGAGCGACAAACGCTTCTTTTTTCTGCGACGATGCCCAAAGAAATACAAGAACTTGCCACTTCGATTTTAAAAAATCCTGAAAATATACGTATCAAATCTGAAACTCCTACCGTTGAAAAGATAGATCAATATGTGTATCATATAAAAAGTAGTCATAAACGACAGCTCTTACAGCGACTCGTAAAAGATAAAAAATATCCTTCGATGATCGTATTTGTCAAAACACGCGATGATGTGGAGTATGTTGAAGCCTATGTCAAAGCAGCTCAAGTCAAAGTAGACTCAATACACAAAGATAAATCCCAAAATGCACGACAACGGGCACTGAGCTCTTTGAAAAATGGTGACATCAAAGTATTGGTTGCCACCGATATCGCATCAAGAGGGATAGATATTCACGGACTTTCTTGTGTAGTGAACTATCATATGCCGACCGAAGCCGAAACCTATGTACATCGTATCTGAAGAACAGCCAGAGCAGGAAAAGCAGGAGTTGCTATTACTCTTTGCATCGATCACGAAGAAGAGATGCTCGCTTCTATAGAAAAACTCATCGGACAAAAAATACAAGTCGTAGAAGATAGCAGTTATAAGGAAGAAGTGATTTCCAAAAGTAAGATTTTAGGATATAGCAACTTCGAAGAAAATGCAAAAGACAAGTTCAAAAAAAAGACACGAAAATCTCAAGGAAAAATATTTCACCAAAACTCTGCTCCCGAGAAAAATACGGCACAGAAAAAATCTCCCACAAGCAAAATAATTCCTCAAAAAAAGACAATTTTAATAAACAAAAGTCCTGCTCCAAAGAAAAAATTACCCGCAAAAAGAATTAAAAAATAATCAGAGCAAAACTCTGATTATTTTTAAAATTTCTGGAAAAATATATTACTTATGTTTTGCAACGGTTGCTTCAAGATCTTCCAGACTTCGACTTCCTATCAGTTGTTCAACGACTTTTCCGTCTTTATAAAACAAAAATGTTGGAATACTCATCACTCGGAACTGTCCTGCAAGCTCTCCTTGTTCATCCACATTTACTTTTCCTACTTTTACCCCTGTTTTTTCTTCAAACTGAGCCAAAGTTGGCATCATAGCCTGACATGGACCACACCACTCAGCCCAAAAGTCTACAAGTATCATCCCAGAAGCAGTCTCTGCTGCAAAATTGTCTTTTGTAAGTTCCATAGTCTCTCAATTTAAAATATAAATACGAGAGTATTATATTTTGAAACCTTAAAAAATCCAAAAGTATTTTAGAAAATAAAAATAGTATTTGACAAATATTTAATAGTATTTAATATATAGAAAATATTTTATAAAAAATATATATACTATGAACAAAAGCAATTCTTCTTCCTATTCTCTCAGCACTGTTGAAAGAATACTTTCTAAAACTGGTTTAGACCAAAGTTTTATTGGAACTATGCTTCGTCATATACGAGAGTGAAGAGAAAATGATTTTTTACGAAAATATCAAGAGCCTCTTTCTCTCTGGGCTGAACATCTCCAAGATACCAAGCAAAAAGTTATAGTTACCCTTGATGGTCGAGATACTGCAGGAAAATGAAGTAATATAAAAAGAGTAACTCAACAACTCGATACGAAAAGGTATGATGTAAAAGCATTTCCATGAATTCCAAAACCAGAAGAAAAGTTTGAAGATGCCTGGTTTCAAAGATATGAAGCATTTTTTCCAGAAGATGGAAATATAGAATTCTTTGATAGATCTTGGTATAATAGACTTATGGTTGAAGCAGTAATGTGATTTTGTAGAGAAGAAGAGTACAATTGGGTTTTACAGCATGTAAATCAATTTGAAAGAAAGAGGATAATAGATGCGGGCTATGACTATTTAAAAATCTATCTTTCTATCGGAAAACAAGTTCAAAAAGAACGACTTGATAGTAGAAAAGGAGTACGAAAAAGATGGAAATCCTCTCCCGTAGATGAAAAAGCTCAAGCAAAATGGCAACTTTATACCCTCGCAAAACAAAGAGTTTTAGAGATAACAGATACAAAAGAGTCACCATGGATTATTTTAGATTCTACAGAGAAATTTCTTTCTGCAGTAGAAATTATGAAAGCAATTATTGGAACAAGAACTGAAGTACGAAAAATGGTAGAAAATGATTTATCAATAGACCTATCTCCAAATCCAAAAATACGCAGAACCGCAACTCAAGAACTCGAAAAAATGGTACGCGAATGACAGATTCCAGTTGAAAAAGAATTTCCTTTTTTACCAGAAGTAGCATAAAAAGATATCCTCCAAATTGGAGGATGTTTTTTTATGCTTTATTCCGCAAATATAATCTTCTCAAAATCTTTTTGCAAACTTATGATTTCCATATTTGGAAGCTCGTTTGCTCGTGAAATATTGAGAGGAATAGAGTCAGTCACATAGAGCGTATCAAGATGTTCACAGAGTTTTTTGTGTGATTCTCCTGGAAAAATCCCATGAGTTGCGTACCCACTCACAGACTTCGCTCCGAGACTTCGTAAGAACTTCGCAGCTTCAATAAGGGTATTTCCTGATTGTATAAGATCATCTACGAGTAAGAGATCTTTCCCTTCTGGATTTCCTTCTTTGAGAGCCATTTTTCGTATCTCTCCTTCTCGAACTTTTGAGAGAATTATGATTTCATTTTCTGGAAAATCTTTTCCAAAACGTTTATGTGCTCCATCATCAGGAAAAACTATGACTTTTCATTTTGCAATTTCTCGAACATGATTCATCGCAGTATGCATCTCTGCATTGACCTTAAAACTATCAAAGAGAAATCTCTCCACCAGCGCATGGATATCAAAAGTATGAATGCTTGTTTTCCCTGATCTCCCTTCAGGAAGATGGCTAATGATATCGGCAAAGTATTTTGCTGTTGCGACTTCTCCTTTTTCTGAGATGCGTTCCATGGTTCCTACGGGAAAATATGGCATGATGACTCTCAGTTTCCCAGCATAATAGTCAAGAATTCAGCGCATCAGTGCATACTGCATAAAGAAATCTTCTGGTTTGGAAAAATCTCAAATATAGGTTACATCTTGGTGTTCTATCGATTCTTTTACTTGATGAATAAAAAGATTTGGCCAACTATCAGGAAAGTTTTTAAAGTCAACTTGTGGAAAATTCATTCCTCTTTCTTCTGCAATCTGCTTCCCAAGCTCGTGAAATTTTGGATGTGTTATAAGTGTTTTATTCATAATTTTAAAATTAAGTATACGAAACTACCGCAGAGCATTTATATTTTGCAAGTTCTTTTCGTGTTTCAAATCCAAGGAGAAAGACTTCATCAAGACCAATAACGAAGTTACAGCTATGAACCTCTGCCTCCTGAAGTTCCACAAGTTTCGTTGCAGCAAGTGCGGTTCCTCCTGTCGCGAGTAAGTCATCCACGATTGCGATTTTTTCTCCTGCTTTCAAAGCTCACTCTTGAAGCTCTATGGTTGCAGATCCATACTCTAAATCATAGGAATACGAAGTCGTTTTTCCAGGAAGTTTTCCTGCCTTACGAAGCATCACCCATGGAATCCCGAGTATTTGAGCAATCGTTGGAGCAAAGATAAATCCTCGAGCATCGAGTGCGACTATCTTGTCTGCTCCACGACACGATTCTGCCATCTCATGACACACAAAGAGAAATGCTTCCGGAGAAGTCAGTATCGGAGAAATATCTTTGAACTGGATTCCTGCTTTGGGAAAATCTGGATAGTTTGCGATATAGTTTCATATATCGATATCTGGCTTGTACGCATCTTTTCTTTCCATAAGTTTCTTGGTAGATGAAAAAATAATATCACTGATTTGTGTTTCAGAAGCAGTATAACTTAAAATCTGTGCAAGAAAAGTTTTTGTGAGTGATGAAACTTCTTCAGAACTTGATTGTTTTCGAGAATATTTCCCTCGAAGCGCTTGTACTTTCTCATTCCAGATTTGAAACAGTGCTAATATCTCTCCATTTTCTCTTCTTTCTATTTCATCAGGAGAAATATGTACTCAGATTTCTTCCATAAAAGAAAGGATATTTATCATGACATCCCCTGCTTCTGCTTCTATCTCACTCGTATCTCATAGAGCTTGTGCTTCCAAAAGCTCCAGAACTTCTTGAGTTATTTTATTGAGAATATCATCAGGAGAAATATGCTCTGCTCGTTCCAGAGCTTTATAAGCTTGTATATTAGGCATTGTGTTCATAAAGAAAAATTAAAAAAATAAAAATTACACTCGAAACATAACTCGAATACTTGAGTCATAATGATCATCCCAACCAGGAACATTTGCTTTTGTTTCTATATTTTTTGCACCAAGTATTCTCAAAAACTTTTCAAGGTTTTTCGATCAAACAAAGTCTTCTCCTCGAAGAGTGATATCTACTTTTTCGCTAATCCCCATACTCGCGATGAGATACTCTTCCAAAAGTATTTTTTGAGCTCGTTCATTTACCAATTTTCCTAGAAGTTCTATCTTTTGCTCGATGCTCAAAAAATCCTTTTTCAATAAATTATTGAGTCCATTTGCATCAATATGTTCTGCTCGCACAAGGCGAAGTATTTCTACTTGTTCTGCAGGGCTGAGTTCCTCTCGCTTGAGTATTTTTTCAAGCATTGCTGTTGTTTCCATACATCCAAAGTTAAAAAATAAAGCTCCTGCAGTATAGGAGCATTTTGAAAAAATACTTTCGCATAGAACATATTTGTAACACAATAAAATATTATTTCTTGAAAAATATTTCTATCACAGTATCATATGATTCATATAAATATATAACATCTTTGTTTCGCTTATGGAAAAATATATCGGTATATTTGCAGCAATTGGGATAAATGAAAACGCAGCTAAACTCTATCTGACTCTTTTAGAGCATGGGGAAAAAACCATAGCAGAGCTTACGAAACTCTCTGGACTCTATCGTATGGAGATATATCGGCAACTTCCTCTTTTGCTCGAAACTGGACTTTTACTCACAGTCACTCGTGGAAAACGAAAAACCTTTCTTGCAGCCAATCCCTATAAAATCCAGGATATCGCACGTGAGCAACAAGAAGTTCAAGAAACCCATATCGAACAACTCGTAGAAAAATACTCCTACCTTGAGAAAAAACCTCGGGTTATTTATCAAGAAGGAAAAAAGTGAATTATGTGAGTCTTCTCAGATATCGTAAATACCCTCGAAAAAGGAGAAGTATTTTATCGTATCAGTTCAGAAAAAGATGTAGAAAAAGCAAACAGCTATCTCCCAAAAAACTATCGTGAAAAAAGAGACGAGAAACAGCTCGAACGCTACGTCATCATGTCTGCTTCTGGAGCGATGAAAAAACTTCCTCGACTCGAACGAGAGCTTATTACTATTCCTGCTGAACTCGATGATTTCGAGGATAATATTTCCCTAAGTATCTACGGAAATAAAATCGCGTATATCGACTTCTCAACCGAAACGAGCATCATCATCGAACACCAAGCACTCGCGGACTTTCACAAAAAGATGTTTCGAATGCTGTATGTGAGTTTGAGAAAATAAAAATCTCAATTTTAGGAGTCTCTCTCAATATATGTTATACTAGAATATATTATCTTTTAATACATAGAATATGTCTCCTACTCCAGAAATGCTTGATTGAGAAGAACTACCTACAGCAGAAACTATTTCAAAAACTTCAGCTCAAATACTCACAAGTTTATTACTGAGAGTTACTCGAGAAAAATACGAAGTGATACGGGATGATCTTGCACCAGAACAAATAGAAGCGCTTTGAGAAGATGCCTTAGCTTCAGAATCTATGATTCCAGATAAAATCCAAGTTATAGGATATATGCTTTCTGTAGCTCAAATTAAAAAGATAACTCCTCAGAAATTAGCAAAAATGAGTGAAAATAAACTTCGAAAAATTATTGAGGCTCTTTAAAAAAGACTCTATCTTATAAAATACTAAAAAATAAAAATCCTTTTCAGGATTTTTATTTTTTTAAAGATATGTTCCCCATCTCTCAAAGTGACAAGTATATCCATGAGGATTTTTTTGGAGATAGTCTTGATGATAGCTTTCTGCAGGCCAAAATTTCTCGTATTTTTCAAGTGTTGTCACGATATCTCACATCCATCTTCCCGAAGCAGATACTTTTGCGATAAAGCTTTTTGCAAGTTCCAGCTCTTGCTCATCTTGGTAAAATATTGCAGATCGATAGGAGCTTCCTCTATCATTTCCCTGTCTATCGAGAGTAGTAGGATCATGATAGCGAAAAAAATAATCAAGCAGATGTGTATAGTCTATCATACTGGTATCATAGGTGATTTCGAGTGCTTCGGCATGACCAGGATGATCTTGGTACGTTGGTTCATCGTTGAGTCCTCACATATATCATACTTCCGTTACCACGACTCCTGGGATTTTCCGAAACAGTTCTTCAAATCCCCAAAAACATCCTCACGCAACATAGGCTTTTTTGATACTCATCGTTTATTTTTTTATTGAAATAAGCTCATATATTTTTCGTATTGTGTCCCTTCGAGTTCGTCTCGTGTTATAAACTTCAAAGATGCTCCGTTGATACAATATCGCAAACCTCCACTCTCACGAGGACCATCTGTAAATACGTGTCCCAAGTGCGAGTCAGCCACTTCACTGCGAACCTCGGTTCGTCTCATCATCCCATGTGTATCATCAAACTCTTCATGCAAGCAGGCTTCGTCTATCGGTCGCGTAAAGCTTGGCCATCCACAGCCAGCATCATACTTATCCAGTGAAGAAAAAAGTGGAGTTCCGTCCACAATATCCACATAGATTCCTTCCTCTTCGTTCGTCTCGTACTCACTACTAAAGGGTCGTTCTGTTCCTGATTCTTGTGTTACACGATACTGTTCTGGAGTCAATCGGGCTTTGAGTTCTTCTTTGCTGTACATAAAAATAGGTTAGAAAGTAATGATAGTATTATAGGGAAAAAGCTTAAAGGAAAGTGAAATACCTTTCTTTTTTTATCATAAAATGTGAGACACTTTTTGAGAAACTGGATTATGATACTCTTCTATAGAAACAAGAGATGTAGTAGACCTAAGCCATGAAATAAATGGTTTACGCAGAGATTTTTTTATGAGTTCTTGCTCGTAATTTCTGATTCATTCTCTTATTTTGCTTTCATATCATTCTCCAGCAATTTTTTCAAATATTTCTTTGGAACATTTTTGAAGCATTTCCATTCATTCTTCCAATCAAAGTTCATTCATATCATGAAACACACAATCAATTCATTTATCTGTAAATACATGTGTTCTCATATATCATTCTGCTCCTATAGTAAGTTGATATTGACTTTCCGTTCATGGAACAAGACTCTCAGGAATTCGAAAAGTAAGATGTGCTTTAAAACTTACCGTGTCACAGTTGTTCCCATCTTCAAAATCCATAACAAGCGAAGAAAAATCTGGAATGAAATATTTCATAGATTCTAAAGGGATTTGAGACAAGATTTCTCCATAATATTTTTCTAAAGATTTTTTCTTTGCTTCATATCATTGGATAAATTCTCACTGCGAAGCGTCAGGAGATATGCCAAGATATTTTGCAAGATTTGGAAGAGATCCATCTTTGAGACATTCTTTTATTTCTTCAAGAAGATGCGTATTATCTCGTAATTTCCAAAAAAGAGCGAGAGCTTCTTTTTGATCTATTTTTCATAGTATATCAAAAATCTTTCCTGGTGTTACAGGCATAAATGACGATGAGAGCATCTGCATAAAAGCTCTTCTTGTAGGATTTTGACTCGGTATTTTCAAAACAAATAAATATTTTATAAAACGTATGATATAAGTATATCATTTATATCTTAAAATCAATATACTGTGGCAAAAAAATCCCAAGACAAAAGTCTTGGGATTTTTGTTGTTTTCTGTAAGTCGATTTTAAGATATAAATGATATTCCAGATATTATATATTATTTTGAGGAACTCATTTTTCAATATGTGTTAATAAATGTTTTTCGAGTGCTTGTATAGAACGTATTACTTCATCTACCATTTTATTATAATCTCCATCAAACACTTTTTCTCCTATTGGGGAACGTATGTGATTTCTGGGATCGAGATTCAAAGAAAGAGGAATAAATATTTGTACATCTTTCATTTTTTCTGCATCTGAACGAATTGAAGCACTGAGAATAGGAGTAGAGCCATAGTGATTATCTGGACACCTTCCATGAGTGAGATGCATCGTATTTGCGTACACAGAACAGGTTTCCATAAAATCAGATCCTTGCACATCCCTATAGTCAACTGGTCAAAGATACTCCGGATAGTAAGCATTTGGGTGTCGAGATACGAGAATAACACTATCAAAAATCTGAGATCTTGATTGCGTTACGTATTCAGAAACTGCTCTATAAATTACGGTAAAATCTACAGGAGAAATTTGATGATGTCTACAATACAGTACCAATTTTCGAGACGCTATATCGAAGGATTCTAACTTCGGTGATCTATAATCCCTATTTTCCTGTTTTGAATCAAAAAAGTCTCTTTGAAGTCCATTTACTATTTGAATATTTTTTACTCTTTGTGAATCTTCTACCCTGTCTCATCAAATTTTTCATATCCTTTGTGAGATATGATTTTTCTCTCCAGGAAGAGTTTTTTTGAGTATAAATCTTTTAAAAAAGTCTTGAAGTTGTTTTTCTGTTTTCATATTGGTACTCATTGCTCACAAGCAGCTACTTCGAGAAGTATGTATCCCAATTACTTCTCTTTTTATAACATTTTGCATAAATCCTTCGAGAGTCATATCCCATTTTCAAGATACAAAAGTTATGAGTTTTGGTTCTCTACAAAGCGAAGTAAAAAATCCTATATCTACATATTCGAGAAAATCGATAAGTTTTTGTTTTCTCCCTTCTTGTAAAAATCACTTTTCACAAAGATACAACATACATGAAAATATATTTTTATACACGTCCTTTTGATAGCTTGTTTCATTTATATCTATCTCTTGCAAAAAAGATTCTGTTTCACTTATAGCATCGAGCAATCTAGGAGAAATATGAATTTCCTTATATCCATTGGTTCCATCCATAAGAGTCATTTCTCATAGAATATCCATGATAAAATCAAAATATTTTTTTCATTTTCTAAAAAAGTCTTGAAGATAGTGTACATATTCATCTTTGAGGAAGTCCTCGCTCACGAGAGTTATAAGTCTGTTTTTACTGAGCTTTTTAAAAAAGTATCTGAGTATCTTTTTGGGAGTTTCTGGAGCATATAACTCTGGAATCGAAAATATATCTGAAATCTTATAATCTATCATCGTATCAATCATCCTCCAACGTACACCTTGAGAAATATCACCTTCAGAAAATAAGAATAGTTCCTCTTTTCTCTGTTTTGGATTTTTCAATGTTCCTAGAGTCATAAGCTGTACCCACTTTTTTGCTTCCAGTGGTGTAGTAATAGATTGGTGCAGTGCATCTCTGTGTTGCTGCAATTTTGAAGTATCTCCAAGCGTATAGGCAAGTTCTAGTTCTGTGTTATGATATTCTATTGCTTCTATTTGTGCTCACATTTGCTTTGTTCCACTCAAAGACTGAGCGATACCTCCTCCCTGCATCCCTGAAACAGCTTGTATAAAAAGTCACATGCACGCATCATGGGCATTATCAGTTATGATCTGCCAATTCCAACCTTTCCCTACTTCTTTTCAGAGAAAATTATAAAAATCCCATGCTTTTTGAGTTTCTCCCTTTTTAATGAGAGTATCAACTACATGATATATGACTCCTGATGGCAGAGACATCATCCCTCTATCATAATTATGACAGGCTCTTTGAAGATGAAACATAAACCCTTCTTTACATCCGTCTCCTTCAAAGCTTCAAAGGGATATAGCTTCAAGAAGAAAATACTCCATACCATGAAGACTCTCTGTTCCTCTATAACTATCTTTTAGATTTTTTGTACATATTTGAAAAATATCTCGAAATGCTTCCGGTCGTTTTTTGAGAATAAGACTCGCTCATTTCCATGATGAAGTATAGGTGCAATAATGAGTTTCTGATTGTAAAAGTTGAAGTGCTTCATCCATCTTTTCTTCGTTCAAAAGACGCATATATACAAGTACATTGTTGGTATATTGAAGAATATTTCTCATATCTATATCACTCTCTCTGTTTTGCTGCCTTTGTTCTTTTGCTTTGATTTTCTTTTCATATTTTTCTTCTTTGAGACTTGGGTCTTGGAGAGTATCAGACCATCCTCCATGTTTCGGAAGATGTTCTAAAAGTCCTAAATGGTAAAATCTTTCTCTTAAAGCTCTCTTTCTAGATTTTAAAACTTTCATGGACCAGCTTTTATGCTGAGCAGGAGCTTTCGGATTTCATGGAATTCACATTTTTTCCACCCACTCAATCATGTGAGCGATATATTCATCAGCCTTTTGTTTTGAACCGTATAAAAGCTCATATATGGCTAAGTGAGAATATCTTGTTGCATGAGCTTCATACAAATCAACTCTATCGAAATGCTTATTACTTCAAAAATGTCCTGTATTTTTTGTATCTTTTAAATTTTTATTTCGTTCTTCTGTAAGCTTTACTATCTTCTCATCCAAAATATCACACATTTCTCGTATCGTTCCTTCTGCATCTTGCTTGGCAAGTTTCCCAGTTTCCATCTTTGTTGAGAGCACAGAAACCTTATAATGATGTCTGTCTCAACATATTTCTATAAAATCTAGTGCTTCACCATATTTTTCTCACCCCAGTAGATGAGATCGTATCTGTCATTCTAATTCATAGTCTCACGAGCTAAATTTTTCTCTCTTTCCTGATTCGATTTTGATACGTATAAATATTTTTTTTAAAACGTCGATATCACAATGAGAGTTTTTCAATGCTGTAATGAGTTGATATGCATGTGACATAATGGGAATCGAAAAATCTTTATCATCTATTTGTAAAAATAAAGATTCTAATGTATCTAATATTTGAGTCTCAGAAATTTGTTCTCAGAGAGAAATACTATGTGTTATTTTAATAATTTCTTGTTCCTGAGCTGGAAAAAATCGAGAGATAATCAGATTAGCCAATTCTTTTCTCCCCTTTTTATAGAGTTCTGAAATAATTCGCCCTTTATAATATTCTGATTCTTCTTTCATTCATAAAAACTCAAGTATGATATTATATTGAGCACGCTCGCACATTCTATCAACAAAAGTATCCAAACGATAATGAGCGTGTACTTGAGACTTATTTCTCAAAAAATGCAGGATACTCTCAAAATTTCATTGGAGTGCGTAGCCATCAATAATTGCTTGTATTGTGTGTGAAGCAGAATCTTTACTATACAATGCTGCCTCTACTAATCTCACATTTGAAGTAGAAATAAGAGCTTCCACCATCATATTTGTTTGATAGTGATTTCTTCAAGATAAAATACCATCTTCTCACAGCTCTGATAGAGCTCTGTACATCACTTGAGGATAGAGTTGCATATTTTATAATATATATTTTAATATACTATATATTAGCAATAATATAAAAATGTCAATAATATATATTATCAAAATATCCCAAGACTTTCGTCTTGGGATTTTTGTTGTTTTCTGTAAAATGGTGAGGCATCCGGGGCTCGAACCCAGGACCTTTCCAGCTAAAGCTGGACTGCTCAAAATCAAAAAAACCTCGCATATTGCAAGGTTCTTGTATTTGATATGGTGAGGCATCCGGGGCTCGAACCCAGGACCTTATCCTTAAAAGGGATCTGCTCTACCAACTGAGCTAATGCCTCATATCTTTTACAAAATTTTCGTGAGTAATATATCGAGATATATGTCCACTTTGTTTTATTTGCTTTTCTTTATCGAGAGCCTCAGATTTTTCTGAAAATTCAAAGTATCACAAGAGTGATATATCTCCTATTTTTCCAGTAAATCTTTTATTCCCAACTTTTGTATGTTCCCCGAGTCTTCTTTCGATATCTTGGGTATATCAGACATAGTATTTTCAGGTAGACCCCAGAAGGATATATGTGTAATACATGGGAATATATTTACGACCTTTCCAGCTAAAGCTGGACTGCTCTAGCAACTTTTATCCCGTCTTTAGCGGGGGAGCTAATGCCTCATTTTTCAAAAAGCTTGTGTATTGTATAAAAAAAAATCGATAGTGCAAATTTTTATGTAACTTTTTTTCTGGGATGAAGCACTACTGCTTCATAAGTCACTATGTACCTTACTTTTTCATCCTGTACGAGAAAGATATCTTCCCCTGGAGGAAAGGAAAATACTCCTGCTACTCGCTGTCCGTTTTGAAGTCTTGCATATACAGCTTCATCCGAAAATACCTGTACTCGGTCTCAAAATATCGTGGATATATCAAGAAAAGACTCTAAACTCAGCTCGGATAGAGTCACACTTTGCGAGATATCAAGCTTCCCTACTGCTGTTCTTCGCAGTGCTGTGAGATAGCCTCCTGTCTCGAGAAGTTGCCCGAGATCATGGGCGATAGAACGGATATACGTTCCAGCACTTACAGCTATTTCTACGACCAGTTCTGGATATACAAAGCTCTTGATATCATAGGAAAGTACTTCTGCGCTTCTCACTTTCATCTCTATTTCTTCCCCTGCAAGCACTCGATCCAAAGCTCTTTTTCCATCTATTTTGAGAGCTGAATATTTCGGAGGGATTTGTTGTATTTTTCCAAAAAAGTTTTCTTCAAACAACTGTTCTATTTGGAGTTGGGTAATATGTTGTGAAAAATAATTCTGTTGTTCTCAGGAAAGGAAAGATACTTCGGTATCACAGTCAAAAGAAGCCGATATTCCATCCAGTCGTATCGTCGCGAGATATTTCTTCGTATCTTTTTCTACATACGGAATAAGCTTCGTATAGTTTCCTGTTGCTACGAGAAGTCCTCCTGTAGCAAGAGGATCGAGCGTGCCGGTATGTCCTATTTTACGAACTCATAATATCCTTCGCATATCACGAAGGACATCAAAGCTCGTCATACCTGTCGGTTTATCGATGAAAAAAAATGCGTCCATATATTTAGTAACTATGATGAGCAGGAGAAGAGAAAAACTTCGGAGCAGAAGAAATAGAGATATCTGGTTGCGTAAATGAGAAAGAACGGAAGTTAAAGTATCCAAGATCAAGTAAAACTTTTCCTACAACGGCATTTGGAGTGATATAGTTTTCTCGTATCGAACAGGTTTGAAAACACGTACGACTATCGGTTGAGTGATTTCTATTGTCTCCCATGACGAAGTACGAATCTTCTGGAATATCATAAACAACAGCTGTCGTATCTCCACGAACATTTGTTTTTTTATTACTTTCTTCTGAGAGATATGTTCCTTCTTCTATTTCATTAAATATTCAGTTTCCTGCGTCTTTGAGATAGACTCTTCCGTCCTCTATCTTGAGAGTTTCTCCTGGAAGCCCTATCACTCGTTTGATAAAATACTTTCTATCGTCGCTCACCTCAGGAGTAAATATCACAACATCGCCTCTCTCTATCGCTCGTTGTTGTCCTATAAGAGGGATATCTCTATAAGAAAGTCGATCCACGATGATAAACTCTTTATCGTAGTATGACTCGTACATAGACTGACCATTTATCTGAAATGGCATCACGAGAAAGGTTCGAATCACAAATACAATCACAAGAATAATCACAATATCTTTCAAGAAATCGAAAGCTTCTTTGGTAAATTGGTTCACTCCAGAAAAATCAAAAAGTATAAAATATGCTTGTATTATAAAGCAAAAACCCGAAAAACAAAAAGATAAATGCAAAAAATACTCCCGATTTCTCGAGAGTATTTTTTCTATTTATCATCATCTGACTTGAGCCAATCTGGAATCTTCATCCCATCATCCCAAAGTTCTTCTTTTTTCTCTGCTTTTTTTGGAGCAGGTTTTACGCTTTCTGTCTTTCCCTTTGTCTCTGTTTTTTTCACGAGAGTCTCTATTTTTTCTACCTTTGGAGTACTTACTTTTTTAGGAACTGGTTTTTGGGCTTCCACTTTTGGAGTTGTAGGAGCTGGTGTTTCAGATATCAAAGCTTTTTCTAGATTTTCTGTTGCTTCTGGAGTATCAAAACTTCCTTTGAGCCAGTCTGGAACTTCGATATTTGCAGCGTCTTCTTTTTTCACGGGAGTTTCTGTAACTATCTTTTCGGAAGCAGGAAAAATATTTTCAGAAGGAAGAGTCATTTCTTCTTTTTTAATGGGAGTCTCAGTACTAAAACTTCCTTTGAGCCAGTCTGGAACATTTTCTTCTGGGACGAGTCGTGTTTCTTTTTCGAGATCAAAGGTTTTAGGTTCTGAAACTGCTACCACTTCTTTTCCTTCTGCTATTTTCGGAACTTCGATTTTCGCAGGAGGTACAACAACCGTAGGAACTATCACAGGAGAAATAACTTCTTTTTCTGGAACTTTTGGTGTTTCATCTTTTACGGAACTAAAGTTTCCTTTGAGCCAGTCTGGGACTTCATCACTTGCTTTTTTTTCTGAGCCAACAGGGATTTGAGTTTTCGGAACTTCCACTTTTGGAGTCACGAGAGGATCTATAGAACTTTTTGGAGTAAATATATCCGAACTCGTAGGACTCTCTGCCAGAAAATCTGCGAGAATATCTTCCCCAGAAGCTGAACTGGAAGCTTCTTCTTTTGAAAATGAAGTTTTACGACTTATAAACTCAGTAAACGTAATATTTTTATCTTTATTGAGCAAAAGATATGCGAGATAAAATATCCCTACAAGAGACAGAAATGCAAGAAATATATAGCCAAGCCATTTCAAAAGAGTGAGAAAAATAGAAAACATAGACCCTGTAGTATCACTACTTCCTGTTGGAGTTTCAGCGATGACTTCTTGCTTTTCCTCATCTGGTATATCTTCTACATTTCCGTATACGAGAGAATAGAGAAGTGCTTTAAAATCTATCTTCTGTGGACTGGTAAGCAAATCAGTTGTTGCTATCGTTTCGAGAATTGATTTTCCTATGAGTTTATTGGCTTCTACATCATCTGAGCTTCGAATATCTTCAAGTTTTGAGAGAAGATTTTCATAACAAGTTCCTGTTTCTACCGTACATACTATTTCCTTCGGAATAAGATTTACGAGAGCCTGATAGACGATTTGTTTCGCACTTTGATCTTCTTGACCTTCAACAAGAAGTGATTCAAGTAAAGTGATGACTTCATCTTCATTTTTAAGTTTCAGTTCAAATATATAGTTTTCAAAATCGAGAATCGTTCGAGTTTTTTCAGTCGCATCGTTCCAATTTTCTTGGAGTTTCTGTACATAACTGAGAGCTTCAAGTTTTTGTTGTTGTGGAAGAGCTACCAGAATTACTTTGAGAGCTTCTATCTTTTGTTTTTCTGACTCAGTGACTCCCTCAAATATGATAGTATCTGGATTGATATCTACTTCTTCGATATAGGTTTTTTCTATCAATATATCTTGAGAAGCCAGTATTTTTCCTGCTGCATCTTTGGTATACAGACGAATTTTTTGTATCTTATAGGCAGTAAGAGGTATTTCTGTCACATTTCCTGAGATGTAACTTGCTGTTCCCTTATTATTTTCGTCATCATCCATCCCTCCATTGAAGTCCGAGTCTTGTTCTACATCATAGTCTATGACATAGCTTTCTACGGTTTCATCACTTTCTCCCATATAGGCAAAGACTCTTTGACTTGCATTATCGAGAATAATAGATCCACTGGCATTTTGTTCTGGGGAAGTGAAAACGATAAGTCCTCCTTCTCGAGTTTTTAAAATATTTTTAAAATTTTTCGATACGTCTTTTTCGATTTCTTTTACCGTAGTTCCTTCTGTGATTTTGAGTTTTACCGTATGCGTTGGAGATTTATCATTATAGGTATAGGAGAAAGAACTTTCTGTTTTTTTTGTTCCATCTCAGAGATCCCACTCACGAGTATCAACTTGCCCTGAAGAGTTATCAAAAAATATAAAGGTATTTCCGATAGAAATGTAGTCAAAATCTGGAACAAGTTTATTAGAAACATTCATCGTTACATTTCGTGTACTACTAATTCCTCGATATTTCACTTTTACTTTTGCATAAAACTCTCCTGATTTTTTATATACATAAGAAGTCGTAGGTTCTTTTGTTTGAGTATCATAGAATCCGTCTCCATCAAAATCCCAGCTAAAATCTACATCTTTATCTAGTACCTGCCCGAGGATATTTGTAGCTTTTGCTGTAAAAGTGACTTCTTCTCCGATCACCGTAGAGTTGTCTGTTACGGCAAGTTCTATAATAGGAGTATTGATATTATCTCCTGTAATCGTCGTAAAATATCGAGATCCTGTGATTTCTTCTGAAGTCACTCGTGCTTCATTATTATCTTTGAGTATCGCAACGAAGTAGTAGTTTCCTGTTACTTTTGGAAGC
>JAYTJZ010000069.1:0-3536 GCA_043730605.1 Candidatus Altimarinota bacterium | reverse complement strand
CTCGAAGTTGATAGAGGAGGGCTCATGAAGAAGTATTTTCGACAAAAAGAGCATAGTCATTATTCACAAAATCAAAGACATAGTCTCCTGTTCCCGTTTTTACTGGACTGAGACTCAAGTCATTTTGCAAATATCATATATTAGCAAGCTGTCCTGTTCCCATACGAATTTCATCTATGATAAATTCTTTTGTCAGATTATATTGAGCTGCATTGATCTTATAGAGTACCAAACGAAAAGAAGTATTGATATCTAAGCTGAGATACCCTGAAGCTGTAGCTCCGATTTTTACGTATTCTGGGTATGAGTTTTGTGTATTATCAGAGATATATTGTTTCATTATACTATTTGACCAGAAAATATTATACAGTCCTGAATTTTCTATAACATATCCATACATCATCCTGCGTGCATCATCATCATTATCACTGTATCCATTTGGGTATTTAATACTTCCCGTCGAATATGCAGAAAAATTATCACTATCAAAATTGTCATCTATCCCATCAGCTGCGAGAGGATAGGATGCAATAGCTGAAAGAGATGTGTTATCTGAATCTGCAAATACTCCTGTTTTTGCTGAGGTATTGAGAGGGATTTGTTGTCACAAATAGTCTGCAAAAGCTAAGTCTGTAAAAAGAGGAGAAAACGATATTTTTAGAATATTTCCGTTATAGGTTCATTGGCAAAATACTGATCCTGAAGCATAGGTCAAAACGGTAGCAAATGTTGAGGTTAGAGTAACAGTACCACTCATAGTGATACTCGTAGGACAACGAATGATATCTACAAAACCACTTCCTGTTTTATTAGTATCTCGGGCATACTTCATACTCAAATCCCCTTTTGTTTTGATCATACTCACCAGCGAGACTTCGATATTTCTTTTTTCATACTCTATCGAAAGTTCGGTTGCCACATTCAGTACTACGGTCGCCATAAAAACTCCCAAAACTACTAAAACCATAGTATATACTAAAACACTGGCTGAAATAATATGTTTTAAGGTTTTCATAGTTTAAAATATGAGGGAATACTGAAAAATATCATCTTGTGGAAGTTCAGACCAAAGAGATCCAGCAAGGTCTTCGCTATAACTTGGAAATATACTCAGCATCATTTCCGAGATAGATCAGGAGTTAAAGCTTGAAAGTTGAAAATTTTTGATATTAAAGTTTGAAAATACTTTATCTGGAAGAAAATCATAGCTATATACTAGATTATTATTTGCTCTCACTTGAGTGATTTCTGCTGATCCCAAAGATCTATACCCTATAACATTTCGTTGATACTGAAGAAAACTTCCTGTAGAAGCGAGTTTCATCGTATCAAAATTTACGATTCCTATGATGATTCCAGATTTTCCATCCACATCTGTCAGAAGTGCTACATCTGATCCAGAAGCCGTAGGATAGTTTTGAATAACTTCAATATTTCCTGCATCAAGAATCGTCGTAAAACCATAGAAATCTTTCAGGAATCTTGCATGAGCTGAAGCATTTGCGATTCAGAGTATCGTATCACTCATAAAATAAAAAACCCCTCCAAGTAAAAGCACTGAGATGATAATAGATACGAGGAGTTCTACCAAGGTAAAAGCTTTTGTATTTTTGTCCATAGAGTTCAGAAGCTATAAAGTTTGCATTTATCGTAAAAAATAATACATTGAAAGATAGGTTCTAGTATATATATAATCCAAGAAATTCAAATGTTCAATACAAGGAAAGCAGAGTCATTTGTAGGAATTGTGGTATGAGTGTTTATTCTCTCATTTGTGATGTTGGGAATTATAAATATTTTGATTTTTAGTACGGATGTTACAGCAAAGTATAACGAAACAAATCGTATCCAAGTACTCAAGCAAAATCTCACGAATGCTGTCAAAAAAATAGACACTTCAGCGATTCAAGAAAATGAAATCTTCTATGTACATAAAAATAGAGCTACGAGTCAATATGAAGTGTATACAGGAGCGAGTAATGAATACTATAAATATATCGATGAACTCGGAAATACTATCAGTAATATCTCTACTTTTCAGTGAGATATCTACGCGCAAGTACTGTGGATGTCGACCGAAGATATCACTTTTCTTGAAAAAAACCAAGTTATCCGAGCAAGTATCAAGAAATTGATCAAAACAAACTAATATTTCAATACAAAATAAAACCCCGAACAAACGGGGTTTTATTTCGATAAAAATTTGACTATTTAGAAGTCTCTGATGTTTGTTGTGTTTGTTGTGCTTGTGTTCCTTCTGCTTGCTTCAAACAAGCAACGTTTACTACCTCTACTTTTGTTTCACCAAGAGTGATAGCAACTGGTTCACATTTTCCTCCTGTTTGTTTTATAAGCTCAGAAATAGCTGCTTGGTACCCTTGTTGAGCACCACTATTATATATTGTTCCTATTATATAACTGTACCCTACATATACGAGGATAAGAGCTGAAACGAGAATATATGCTGGAATAACGAGTTTTTTCCATGGTTTTGCTATAGTATCTGTTTTTTGAAGAAGAGACATACTTTTATAAAGTTAGAAATAAAAAAGAGAAACGATTTGGAGGCTTTTCCTATGTAGATTTTTTTCTCTTACTTAAGTATATTATTGACTTGAACAATACAAAACTGTTTTTTACAATTCTCATTGCTTTATTATATATTTATGTTTTTATATTTTAAAAGTGTGAGTTTTTATGTTAGTATTTTACACTCAGTGTTTCCTTTTTTAGTGCTAAAATCAGATTACAGAAGTTGGAATATTTCTTTGCGTAGTAGTAGTATCTCAAAGCTCTCCATTACTATTATTCCCCCAACACATTACCTGTGCACCAGTACGTACTCAGCATGAATGAGATCATCATCAAAAAACTTTATCATACGTAAATCCTCCATTTACTACCGTAGGAATATTTCTTTGAGTCGTAGTATTATCTCATAAACGTCAACTATTATTCCATCACCAACACATGGCAATTCAATCAGTTCTTACTCAACAGGTATGAAGTCCTCCTGTTTCAATAGAAGAGAAAGAGTGACCTCCATTCACCGTTGTAGGAACACTTCTATTCGTAGTAGTATTATCTCCTATTTTTCAATTTCCACCATTTCCCCAGCACATCCCAACTCCATCAGTTCGTACTCAACAGGTATGCGTATCTCATAAAACTGCTTTTCATGATGAAATTTGAGAAAAAGTATATCCTCCACTCACTACTGTAGGAATACTTTTATCTACAGTAGTATTATCTCAAATTTGTCAAGAACTATTCAATCACCAACACATTGCAACTCCGTCTGTTCGTACTCAACAAGTATGGTAATTTCATGGTGAAATTTGAGAAAAAATATACCCCCCATTTACAAGAGTTGGGATATTCCTCTGTGTTGTAGTATTATCTCAAAGTTCTCAATATACATTATACCCCCAACACATCGCAACTCCATTTGTTCGTATTCAACACGAATTAACAGTTCCTACTGAAATTTGAGAAAAAGTATATCCTCCACTCACTACTGTAGGAATACTTTTATC
>JAYTJZ010000068.1:0-34252 GCA_043730605.1 Candidatus Altimarinota bacterium | reverse complement strand
ATAACTACAAAACCCTAACCTGAATCCTTTCCCTTTTCAAGGGCAAGGGGCTACAAACATAAAATATATGATATATCTTTTCACATGAAATACTCGTTCGCTCATAGTCCAAGAGGCTTTGAGGTGGAAATCTGCATTTTGTGAAAAACATGGTGTAGAAAATGTCATACATATCTCAAATCTCGAACAAGTCTCTGGAAAATTTGTGATAGAAAATTTCCTTTCTCGCAGTCTTTTCAGTGAAAAAAGACTCATTCTTATCGATGGATTTCCTTACGCAGGAGAGCGAAGTTTTTCTGGAGCAGCAGATATGGAAACTCTTATCTTAGAAAATATATCAAAAATTCCCGCGGAAACTCTCGTAGTATTTCTGAGTGAAAATCCAGATAAACGTACTCTTGCCTACAAAGAACTCTCAAAAATTGCTGAAATCAAAAACTTTTCTCTCGAAGGAGAAGATGCGGTATACCAACATCTCGCACAGAGATATAGTACTATCATTGAAGCCCAGGCTTTGAAAAAACTCATATTTCTCAAAGGAGGGCATCTGCAAAAATGTATTTCTGATATCGAAAAACTTTCTCTTACTCGAGAGAAAATATCT
Organism: Candidatus Altimarinota bacterium; assembly: GCA_043730605.1. Classification (GTDB taxonomy): domain Bacteria; phylum Patescibacteriota; class Gracilibacteria; order BD1-5; family UBA6164; genus JAACSU01. The sequence goes on along the minus strand of JAYTJZ010000068.1, from coordinate 33,648 downwards.
CTGCAAGATATAGAAACTCATATCATGCCTGAGTTTGAAGAATCTATTTTTGTATTTATCGATACCCTTCTCACAAAAAACAAAACTAAAGTTTTTGCAGAGTTTTCAAATCTTCTGGAGTTTTCAAATCTTTATGCCCTCTATCAATCACTGCTTGCAAATCTGCGTGTATTTCTCTATATCGAGTATCTCAAATCTCAAAAAAAGTCTCCAAGTCAGATAGGAGATATTCTCAAACTTGGAAATCGTCAGTTTCTCATAGGAAAAAAGCATGCATGCTCTTTTTCCAGTATATCACAGCTCTATACCGATTTACTCGACTACGATAAAAATATGAAATTCGGAAAATTTATTTCTTCCGATGAAGATGATTTAGAAAAAGAAATAGAAAGAATATTTTTGAGATTTTTAGCTAAATAAGAGAACTTTTTTGCTTTCGCAATTAAAATATGTTAAAATAATTGTAAATTTATCTTTAAAAATATTATTTATGACTGCACTACAAGTAGTTTGAGGACCTAAAGTTTCAGATTCTCAAGAAAAAGTCTGACCTCTTGGACTTGAAGTTATCTCACCTGAAGTACGAGAACTCAGAAGAAATGCTCAAAAAAGAGCTATAGAGTTACTCGAAGTTATTCCAGAATGAGATAATAAAACAACTGAAATTTTAGAATTACTGAGCAAGTACTCAAAAGATACAAGACAAGATGTTAGAAATTGAAATACTGATTGAAAACATCCAAATTCGATAAGAGGAGATAAATGATATGAACTGATTTATCCAGATTCTCCTTTAAGATCTCTTTTATCAGCGTTGGATGAAACTACACTCAAAGATTTTTTAAACTCTACTGCTTTAGGTGAGCTTTTTTATTTCTTCCATTGAAATCAATCTCAACGAATAGAAGATGAAATAAGAATAATTATAGAAAATAAATTTGGAAAAAAGAATAAAAAATTTGCGGATATTTTCATAATATGAATAAAAAAATGAATTATTAAGTGAAATTATGCTTGATATTTAGCAGATTGGAAAGAAGAAACTAATATCCCCACAAAAGATATTGAAAACTTTATAGATTTTCATAGAAACTCTAAAAACTCCTAAACCACTTCTCCAAGCCCTGGTCTTTTTTCAAGCTCACTTGCAAATCGCACTCGTATTTCTTCGAGTGTGTTTTTTGTATGTTCTATAGACTCAGTGGTAACGAGTGCTTTACGGTATTCTTTCGTATCTGGAAAACTCTTGAGATATTGTACGAGATGCTTTCGGATTTCGAGAGATCCTTTGCGTTCTCATTTCATTAATACTAACTGTGCTGCATGAAACTCCATAGCTTCGAGCATTTCAAAAAGTGAAGGTTGATAATTTTGTTCAAGAAAATTTTCTTGAACTTTCTTATTATGAAAAAAACCTATAAATATTGATTTATATACTTTCTTATTTATAATACATAAAATTTAAATTTTAAGTATTAGTATGGCAGATATAATAGACTTATTTCCTAGATGACCTACTACTATTGATACAGATTCAGATTCAGAACCAAAAATAACTGATAGGAGAAGTCTGCAAGATATAACTCGAGAAAAAGTAAATTTAGAAGTACTCTCTGTACTTTGAAATAGAACTAACAATACAGTTGATTGCAACTATTTATTACATATGTTTTTTACTGTTTTAGATTCAGCTGACAAAAAAAGGAAAAATAAAAGAATACGAAGTACAGATAATTATTGCAATTATCAAGGTGAAGATTATGAATTATTTGAAAACGATTCACCTTTACGTCCAATATTTTCTTGATTAATAAATATTGATACAATACCTTTTCTTCAGACAATAATAAACAATGAGAGGTTAAGAAAGTGAATTATAAAATCAATAACTTGAGGGTATTGAAAAAGAATACAAGATGAAATATGATTAATTTTAAATATCCATATTTGAAAAAAAAATAAAGATTTATTTATAGAGTTTATCTCTTTAATTGACCAATCTTATCCTCATCTCCTTAATAACCCATTGTTTGAATCTATAAGAGAAAAATTATTAGCATCGAATAGAAGAGATTGAAAAGGTTTTTCATGGATACAGTTGTGAAAAATAGAAAAGATGATAGGTGGCAAGATTTTCTAAACCACCTCTCCCAGTCCTGGTCTCTTTCCAAGCTCACTTGCAAATCGCACTCGTATTTCTTCGAGTGTGTTTTTTGTATGTTCTATAGACTCAGTAGTAACGAGTGATTTACGGTACTCTTTAGCATCAGGAAAACTCTTGAGGTATTGTACGAGATGTTTTCGAATTTCGAGAGATCCTTTGCGTTCTCATTTCGTAAGAACAAGTTGTGCTGCATGAAACTCCATAGCTTCAAGCATTTCAAAAAGCGTTGGTTGATAGTTGTTTCCAAGAAAATTTTCCTGAAAACTATATATTTCTCACGTTTGGAAGAGAGGAAGCAGGGGAGACTCTGGATATAAAAAAGCAAAATCTTGCTGAAGTTCTGGAGGAGGGATAAAAGTCCACGGATTCCCAAAACTACAGCGACCTATCATAAAACCATCCAGATTTTGTACTTTTGACATTCCATCAGAAAAATTAACCACATCTCCATTACAAATAACGGGGATATCAAGATTGCGTTTGAGTTCATAAATATTTGTAAAATCTGCTCGTCCTGTATAAGCTTGTTTTGCAGTACGTCCGTGAATCGTGATGAGTTTCGCTCAAGCTTTTTGAAGTCCTTGTGCAAACTTGATGAGATCTTGATTTCCATCGAAACTGAGTCGAGTTTTCACTGAAATAGGGAGAGATGTTGCTTCGTCGAGGGCTTTTACGATATCAAAAGCTGTATTTTCTGAGATGATGAGGCTTGATCCATGCCCCGAACGAACCACTTTTTTTGCAGGACAGCCCATATTGACGTCTATCCCAGCAACTCCATAAGTTTCAATAATCTTTGCTGCTTGAGCAAACATCAACGGATCTTTTCCAAATATCTGAATAATCAGAGGCTTTTCGATATCTTGATGAGGAAGCACACTTTGTCCGAGATACTTAGAGTGTACGAGTCCATCTGCACTATAAAACTCTGAAATACAATAAATATGAGGTACGATACGTTTCATAGACTGACGATACGCACTATCTCCATATCCATCCATTGGAGCTAAAAAACACAGCTTTTTATGAAGGCTTACTTGTTCTGACCAAAAATCTTTATGCATACGTATTAAAAATCCTCTCTTGAATTCTCTCCTTTGAAAAAAGAAAGAAACTTCTTTTCATAAAGATGCAGCCCCTTGCCCTTGAAAAGGGAAAGGATTCAGGTTAGGGTTGAGTTAAGAGATATTTTCAGAACATTATATAGAAAAATATATTTTTGCGAGTTTTTTTAGATGCTTGTCAAAGCGAAATATTTTGAAAATCAAAAAGAGATATGATATGATGTATCTATACCTCTATCTCTCCCAATATTTTTACATATGAATATCTCTGAACTCCTGCACCAAAAAGAAGAAAAACATGATGAACTCAAGGTTTTATGTGACTTGCCACGAAGAAGTAAGATTCTTATTGCCGTTCATTTCACCGAAAAAGAAATAAGTGAGAAACTTCTTGATGGTTTTGCTGTTCTTCCTGCAAATTTCATCGTATTTTGAACAGATATTATGGAACATAGTGCAAAAAATGTAGCATTCATCAAAAGTCACGAAGGTTTTGATATGACTTGAATCGATGGAATGCTTGGAGATTGCACCGATATAAAGCTCGAAAAAATCATGCAACTTGGAGTCACTCCTCTGATCAATGAAAAAAATTATCTTGGAAGCATCCTTCAAGAATTTTCAGCAGGAAGAGGAGAGGGAAATGCCTATCTCTATGAAAAAGGAAATAGCTGGTCAGCCTACTATGCTCTCGTTCGCTATCTCGAAAATCATAAATTTCCATACGACAATAGAAATCTTGTAAAAAATGTACTATGAGTTTAAAAAAAGAGCCTTTTGGCTCTTTTTTTTTGACAGAATAATCAAAGCCCATACAGTAGAACCATATTTTTATGAAAAACTACTCGCTCATGGCAAAAAATCTCGTAATAGTGGAATCCCCAGCAAAAGGAAAAACCATAGAAAAATTTTTAGGAAAAGACTTTCAAGTCGTAGCATCAATGGGACATATACGAGATCTTCCTGAAAAAAGTCTCGGGATAGATATCGAAAATAATTTTACTCCCGAGTATGGTATCACGGAAGATAAAGAAAAAACCGTGAATAATCTCAGAAAACTCGCAAAAGGAGCACAAACTGTTTGGATCGCAACGGATGAAGATCGTGAAGGAGAAGCTATAGGATGGCATCTCTGTCAAGCCCTCGATCTTGACCCAAAAACAACGCATAGAATCACCTTTCACGAAATCACAAAATCAGCAATTTTGAAATCTATAGAGTCTCCTCGAACTCTTGATATCGATCTCGTAGATGCCCAACAAGCTCGTCGACTGCTTGATAGACTGGTAGGATACAAAGTATCTCCTGTACTATGGAAAAAGATTCGTAAAGGACTTTCTGCAGGTCGAGTACAGTCTGTTGCCGTAAAACTTATCGTAGAAAAAGAACGAGAAATACTCGCATTTAAGCCAGAAGAAAGCTGGAAAATCTCAGTACAACTTGATTTTGGAGGAAATATATTTTCTGCTACTTTTACGAAACTTGATGGGAAAGTAAAAAAACTGACTTCAAAACAAGATGTTCAAAAAATCCTTGCGACTCTGATTGATGATATCAGTAGTATCAAAGAAACAAAAAATAAGAAAGAGATGATAGAACTTTCTTATCCAAGTCAACTTGAGTTTCGACTCGAAGAAAGTATTAAAAAAGACTCGAAACGAGCTCCTGGTGCTCCATTTACGACTTCAACCCTCCAACAAGAAGGAGCTCGAAAATTTGGTTTTGGAGTAAAACAAACCATGATGATCGCTCAAAAACTCTATGAAGGGATAGATCTCGGAAATGGAGAGAGACAATGACTTATCACCTATATGAGAACCGATAGTCTCAATCTCTCAGAACTCGCCCTTACGCAAGCAAAAGAAGTGATCACAAAGACTTTTGGAAAACAGTATCATAAATCTCGAAAATACACAACCAAATCAGCTGGAGCACAAGAAGCCCACGAAGCTATTAGACCAACTGACCTCGCGCGAACTCCAGAAAGTCTCAAAGGAGATCTCGACGCACAACAACTCAAGCTCTATACGCTTATCTGGAAACGAACTCTCGCAAGTCAGATGGAAGAAGCGATTGTTGAAGTTACTACCTATAACTTCTCTCCACTGAAAGCATCAGGACAAACTTGGACTTCAAAAGGAGAAGTTATCAAGTTTGATGGTTTTATGAAGCTCTATATCGAAGGAAAAGATGACGATGAAGAAGAAAGTGCTGAAGACGAATCTCTGCTTCCAAGTATAACAGAAGGGGAAATAGCTCACTCAAAATACATCCTAGGAACTCAGACTTTTTCTCGCCCACCTGCTCGTTTCACTGAAGCCAGTCTCGTGAAACGACTCGAAGGAGAGGGAATAGGTCGTCCTTCTACCTACGCTCCAACTATTTCAACGATTATCGATCGCGGTTATGTCGAAAAACTCGATAAAAAATACCTTCATCCGACTGAAACTGCCTTTACCGTCACAGACTTTCTCCAAGAGTATTTTACGCAAATGATGGAATATAGCTTCACCAAATCCGTAGAAGAAGATTTCGATAAAGTAGCTCAAGGAAAAGAAAAGTTTCAAAGTATGCTTGCGAAGTTTTGGGAGGGAACTCTCAAGAAAAATATCGATGATGCCGGAGAAAAAGCAGAAAAAGTGATAGAACTTGTTGGAAAAAAATGTCCACTCTGCGAATCTGAACTCATATATAAATTTTCAAAATCAGGAAAATTTATAGGATGTTCAAACTATCCAACTTGTAAGCACATAGAACAACCAAAAGCTGAGAAAGATGCTCTTGATTTCTTGCGAGCAAAATACGAAGGAAAACCATGTCCTGATGGGATAGAGGGAACAGTCGTAGTAAAAACAGGAAGATTTGGACCATTTCTCGCATCGAGTAAATATCCTGAAGTGAAGTGGATAGGGAAGATAAAGTCAGAAAAAGATGAAGTGCTTGAAGCAATTCTTGCAGAAAAAGGACTTCTCGTAGATGAAGAGTCTGGAGAAGAAATGGTCGTAAAATGATCTCGTAGAGGACCATTTCTCGCTGCAAAAAACTATCCTGATGTGAAAATAGCAAAAAATATCCCAAAAGATGTGTGGGATGAACTCAATAAACGACTTGCTATCGCAAGTGAAACTGAGGAAATAAGTGAATAAATAAGAATAAAAAAAGAAGAAAGCTTTTAGCTTTCTTCTTTTTTTATTCTGCAGCTGCAATAGCATATCTCGTTCTATCTACTCTCTGTTCCGGAAGTAAAAGCAGGGGTATTTTCTTTTTTTCTTTTCTGATTAGTTCTCTCACTATCTTTTTATTATGATCTGCTATGATACCCGATACAGCATCCGAAAAAGAGTATTGACCATCTTGATATTGAGTTGCTGCTGGATGTCATACTTCATTCGTAAAAACAAGCTCTTCTTTGTTTCAAAGCTTTTCAATATATTGTTTCATACGAGGATCTCTATATCCTTTTTCAAATGTTGCGAAAAATTTCTTTTCTTTTCGTTTTTTTCTTCTATTTCATAGAAAACGTAGCATTCAAGCTCCTACGATTCATAATCCTCTCCCAACTGGAACAATTGTATTTTTATACACTATACTTCATGCTCATCCTATACCACTCGTAGCTATATATCATCCAAGTATCACCCCTAAAAACACTCCTCGAAAATCACTTATTTTTCTTTCTGCTTCTACCACTCTGTCTTTGAGATAATAACTATCTGCGTAAGAAAAAACTTGATGAAAAGAAGAATTTCTATCATTGAGTTCCTCCACCGTAGGAAGCAAAGAAATATCAAGTCATTGAGCTGTATAAAATTCTTGAATGTTTGAATTCTTCATAAAGTCATAGATTTCTTGAGTCGTATCTCATTTTCCATCTGCGATTTTTTCTAAAGCAAAAGAAACAGAAACAGGAAGAGAACTATCATCTATTTTTTCAAGATATATCTCAATATGCTCATAAAAAACTGCTTCGTTTAAAACTATTTTAGAAGATATTCCACTTGACTGTTGAAATATAGGAAGTCCATTTCATGCTTCTCAAGGAAGTGATGAAAAATATCGATACAAAAAGTTATCAAACATCGCTCGAAGTTCATCCCCTTCTCATTCATTATTAGCTAGAAGTATCATACGAGCAATACGATCTTTTCCATCAGGCAAAGAAAAAATATCTTCTCCAGACCGTTCTAACTGTCCTATAACTTTTTCACTATGATCAAGTATCTTTGAACTAAGAAGAGACGCAGAAATAATCTTCCCTATAATAAGGCTATTTGTTTCATCATTGAGTTGAAAGAGACTCTGAAGTCAGTCTGATATTTTTCGAGCATCAGGATTTTCTTGCTGAAGTTCTTTTTCGATTTCTTCTACGAGAAATCTATCGTGTGCAAATTGAACAGGAAACTTTCGGTCTTTTTCTGTAAGTATTTGAGCAAAAGGAGAGTTTGGATCTGATATGAGAGAGACTGCTTCACGAAGGTTTTCAAGTGTAGGCCACTGCGTAAAAGCAAGATTGGGGTCACTGAGATTATCAAAACGCAGTTGAAAATCTCCATAAGATCTCGGTCATTGGGTTGGAAGAGAGAGTATTTTTTCTACCCAAGTTGGAATTTCTTCATCATATTTCGTAGAGAGAAAGTCTTGTCCTTGAGCAAAATACGAGAGCATGTTATTTTCAGCAAGCCATCTATAGATTCTCTTGAGATTTTTTCGAGAGGCATATTTTTGGAGTTCTTCGATTCAAAGAAACTCATCTATATTTCATAGATTTTCTCATCTTTTATTGATGTAAGATTCGTTCAATAAGAGAAACTCCATAATTCCTCGAAGTGAGTTCGTATGCGTAAGAATATCAAGGATATCACTATCTTCATCTGAAATATTTACAGGAAGAGAGAGATACTCTTGGGCTGCTATCTTTTTCACCTGTCATTCAAGAGAAGCATAGTCTATAAATTGTACTTTTCCTACTTGGAGATTTCCAGAACTTATTTCTGATCCAAATATATTTTTTAAGAGAGTGTTTTTTTGAATACGGTCAAAGTCTCAGAGCATATGTGCTGTTTCAGAAGATCTTGCTCTGATATGATATTGAAGTTGAGTCAAGATATCAGCCGTAGTATCTCCAGGAAAGAATATTACTTGTACGAAAAGAGGTCTTTGAGTCTCTCACAAAGAACAATTGAGTTCAAGAGCTTTATAATATTGCTGCTTCTTTTCCGCGATATAAGCAGCATATACTTCTTCAATATCCGTAGTATCAAAATAGTAAAATCATCGATTGACTCTCGTAGATCCATCGTTCCACTGTGTTCCATCGAGACTGAGATTTCCATACAGTTGATGAGCCATTCTTTGAGCATCAAACTCTCTTTTTGCTACTTCTTGCTCTTGAGAAGTGAGTTGATTATAGGCATCTTTTCCAAACTTATTTTTTGCAATAAGCTGAAACATATGTTCTTGCACATCTTCTTTTTCTTTGAGATAACTCACATCGATAATCGGGATTCTTTGGAGAAATGTTCCAGCACTTCCTCCTATACCATAGTTCAAAAAATCTTGTGGAGCTTCTAAAATCTCTGCAGGGAAATAGGCATCAACTGCAAATGCTTCCCAAAGCAGCATAAGTCTCATATTCATATTTTCTTGAAGATCAGTATCCACTGCTGTTTTCACATGTATCCCATCATAAATGATAGAACCTCACAGTTGTATGATAGTTTCTGGATGTATCTTGAGTGATGCTTTCCCAGAAAACTCTCGCAAAATATCTACTTTTTTTCCATCAACATATACTTCGACAAATACTTCATATTTCTCAATATTTTCTCGAATAATACTTCGGTATTCCTGCGTATTTGAAAACCCCCACCCAGAACGCATCTGAATAATATCTATCAAGTATTCATCGAAAGTCTTACTTTCTCAAAACTCTTTGAGATACTGGGGAAGAAGATTGTCATCAGTATAATAAAAGTCAGCTCTATAAGGATTTTGAAGTCATTCTCCGACATAGGAGAAAACATGTGACGAAGGATTTTTTCCATTTTTATAAGATAAGATACTTCCTAAAGCTCCTGTATGAAGAAATAAGACGGGAATCTTTGTATCTGGTTTTCAAAACTCTTTGAGATATCCCATCAAAGAAAGAAGTTTATCTTTGTACTCACCTCGTTTTTCGAGAGGAATAGGATTACTTGATTTTCGTAAATTTCCAAAATAAGACCTGAGATCAGATTTTGAAATATATCCTACTTCCGTAAATCTATCATGAAAATGCCACGCATCGATGTTGAGATCCCGTAACATTTTTTCTATATCATCTGGAAGTGTAGGGTCTTCCAGATTTGTTGAGTCTCGAGTCATACTTCGAGAAAGATTGGCACAAATAGTTTCTGTTTGGTATTCTGGAAGTACCGTTCGTGGACCATAGGCAATCGGTAAACGAGAAAATTCATGGATAAGAGCTTTCATACTTTCAGAAATTCCGATTCACACAGGAAGTTTTGGAGTGATTTCGAAACTATATTTGAGTTCCAGTTCTTTGATATTTCCTTCTGTAAAAAGCCTATTTGCTTCATCGAAGTTATTTTGGGCAATGATTTGAGTTTTATAAAGTTCTATCTTTGCTTGAGATGCTTCGTCGTATTTTGGGATAAGAAAATGATCTCCCACCTTGATCTTTCCGTTAATATCTTTTCATGGATTTATAAAGTTCCATATCATCACAAAGTCGCTATAAGGCATACCTAAACGACTTGAAAGAGCTGAGAAAGTATCTCCTGAGCGTATCGTATAATCCTGTGAAATCTCGGAAAGATTTATATCTTGTTTACAGTATAAAAGAGATGAAACCTCCATAACTGTCTGTGCTTGAAGTTGTTCTATAGGTGAAAAAACAGCTCAAAGTGAGATTCAAGCTGCTGTGATATAGTGTTTCAAAGAATGTATCGATGAAGACATAGAGTATATTACTTCTAAAATGTTAGAGTATCATACCTGGCTCATATATATTGTCAAATATATCGTAGACTATTTTATAAAATATCCTCTTGTACTTTTTTATGGATATTCTTAAAAGATAAAAAGAAATATATTCCTCAAAATATCATTCCTCAGAAATGCCCCCAAAAACTTATTCCTGGGACAAAGCCTATCATAATATTTATCACAATAGCTGTAATCCCTCCGGTATATTCAGGATTTCATTTTTTCCAAAGCAAAAGAGTATAATATGTAAGTAAAGCTAGTGCAAATCAAGAGATTCAAACAGTATTATATGCTCATATTACTGTAAGAAAAACTCAAAGAAATATACAACTGAGTACAAAAAATACTATCATAGTTTGTTTTCAGATATATTGTTCTAAAATATTTCAAAAATAGAAAATAAATATCGCATTCGAAAGAAAATGTAAGAAACTTCCATGAAGAAACTGCGAAGTAAAAAATTGTATAATCCAAATATGGTAGATTCCTTGATCAAAAAAATAAGAGTTCATCCCAAACTGATAGAGATTTTCATTGTATATTCCTGCAAGAGTCGCAAAAAAACTCAGAAGTATTAAAATATTGGAAAATGAAATTTTATTTTGTGGCATTTTAATGGTTTAGTAATCTATCTACTTGTTTTCTCAATTCAGGAGCATAGTCAGTTACGAATGTAATCGTTGCAGGATGAAAGGTTTCAACTGATTGGGTTTCTGGTTCGTCAAATCATTCAAGATAAATCTTTCTGAGTCATTCTGGAATCATTTCTTCAGTATATTCTACTCATGCTTCTTGCAAGCCTTTTTGAATTCTTATAAGAAGTTCTCTACATCCTTCTACACTCTTTTCGAGTTTCCTATATTGTGTATAAAGTTCACTTCTACTTGTACCGTCTAAATCACTTTGTTTTTTGACTCAAGCCGCAATAGCAGCAAGGAATTTCCAAGGTGAAGCTGTTTCGGAAACAAGAGCCTTTGTGTCATTATAATCTTGAAACCCTTCTAATCCTCGCATAACTGAGAGTCAGCGATATGCATTTGCAGTATGAGGACATACGAGTCTTTTTGAAGTATGCAAAACCTGATAGATAGTATCTAATTCTTCTTCCGTATTGGAACGAACACAATGAAGTTTCAGTCTATCTTTTAATATTTCTCTTTCATATCTATCGAGTATAACTTCTCTTCCAGACATAAATATCTGTGCGATTTCATTGGATCTTTCTGGTCAAAATGCATAGGAAAAAAGTCTCCACATATTATTTGGAAAATCTATAATCATAGATACTGATGGATTATGTTTTGCTGAGTCAATTTGAGGTTTTTGAAATCTTCCTTCCTCAATAATCTTGTAAAACATATCATTTTCATTGGTCGTGATAAGAGTAGGTCCACTAATACCTGTCAATTCTCGAGCCATCAAAATCCCAAACACATGTCCTCCATTTCCACTCGGAACCACTTCTATTATCTCATGATTACTATCCAAAAGTCATTTTGCATCGGCTTGATAAAGTCAAAATGCATGGTAATTCATTTGCCCATCAATACGAGCTGGATTAATAGAATTAAAACTTCCTGAATCAATGACGATTTCAAAGCCATATTTTTGAATCAAATCTTGAAACTGTCATTCTATAGATTTTTGAAGTTGTTCTTTCATATCAGAAGGTTTAGCATCATTCATATGCTCTTGAATCTGAGAAAATTGTTCATAAAAGGGAAGCGCAAGAACATTTTCTTTTGAGCGTCCTTGCATCTGTCCTCTTTGAGCAGTGGTTGCTTCTGCTTGGGGATATCCAACGATATTTACGATAAAGTTTTTTCCGAGAATACCATCTTGTCCTGCTGGACCAGTATCTCCACTCGTTGATGTTTGCGTCACTATAAATTTAAGTTTTGGACGAGGTATATTCTTAGAAGCATAATATTCTAAAATATCTCCTTCTTTCTCTTGATTCTGAAATGCAGCATATAATTCTTGAGCTTTTCTTACTTCTGAAGTATTCTCATTTTCTACGATAATAGCTACCATCTCAGTCAGCATTTGAAGTGCTAAATCCTTAAATGCATCTGTTGGTCCCCGAGTTTCATCCAGAAGATAATCATTTGTTTGACCAAGTTGCTCAATAGGAACGATAAAACGACTTGAAAAGCTTTCATACCGAGTAACGATTCGAGAAACTTGTTCTTTCGTAAACCCCGTTTCAAGAAGATTCCAAAGCTCCTCAAAAACAGGGAGAAAAGAAATATTTTCATCTTCCAAAGCATCTCATACCATTTTCAGAAGTCTTTTATAATCTTCCGTTTTAATACATCTTCTTACGTCTTCTTTAGCCCGTAAATAGAGGTTTTGCCTAGAGATTCATTCTTTTGTATGAGGTCTTCCAGTAGTAATAGCTTGTTGGTATGGAGTAATGATTTGAGTATCAAATGCTGAAGTAAGTCTTCTAGAAGAGCTGATTCATGACATATAGAGAGAATAAAAAAATAATTATACTCTATATAGTATAATTATTTTAAAGAAGTCAATATGTGTTTTATATGTTTCCTTTTTTAGGTTTTCATCAAATAATACCTGCTATTATGTCTGAAAGTTTGTTTGTTAGATGCTTTATACCAAGAGGAATTCATCTATACACTGAGCCATCTTGAGATATCAGGACTGGGATATAAAATATTCTTCCATCAACATGCGCTAAGAAAGTACTATCATCCCAATGAAAAAGAGAAGTGACTGTACTTTCTCATATTTTCAATGTTTCTTGATTTGCAGACAGATATATATTTCTAAAGGGACTGTATTCATAATTAATTCAAGCTATTGTAACTTGAGAGATTTGTTCTTTTCTCAAGTTTGATGACTCATTTCATTCTCAGACTCCCATAAAATATACCCAAAAAAGTAAAATAAGAAGTATCATAATAATAGAGTAGCTATTGTCAATTATTTTTTTTCATATTTTTGTAGTACAAAATATAAAAGTACCCCTCACACTATCATCGGAATACTCAAAAAACTCCCTTGCGTAAAAACTCAGAAATAGTATCCAATTTGAACATCTGGAGTTCGTATAAATAGTTCTATAAAAGTTCTAAATACTCCATAGAGTATGAGAAACATACTTGCGAGTTGTCCTGAAAATATTTGTTTTTTTGCAATAGAGCGAAGTATCAGAAATATCATAATTCCTTCGAGAAAAGCTTCTAGCAGAGGAGAAGGGAAAAAACTTCCAGCTTGAGTTTCTACTGCAAATGGTCCACTATAAGAAAATCCGAGGAGTTCTTTATTGAGATAGTTTCCGATTCTTCCAAAAAATAGTCCTACAGGGATGATGAGCGCAATATCATCTGAGAGTTTCCAAAAGTCTATTTTTTGTTTTCGTGCATAAAAAAACAGAGCAAGAGCAACTCCAAGAAATCCTCCATGAAAACTCATTCCCCCCTCCCAAACTTTAAAAATATCAAGAGGATTCTGTAAAAATTCAGTGAAATTATAAAACAGTATATACCCTATCCTTCCTCAGAGTACTACTCAGATAAATATATACAAAAAGAGAGACTCTCTTTGTTTTTCACTATATCTTCAAGTTTTTTTTATAGCCCATAAACCATAGAGAAAGCCCAGTATATACATCAGTCCGTAGTAAGTTGGTGCTATAGTGAAACCAAAAAGAGTAAGTTCGAAGATACGCATCGTTTAAATATTTGACAATATATTATTATTATGTTTTAATTACATTACAGAAATAAATTATGTACACAAATAATTTAAAGTCAATATATGTATTTCTGAGAAATTATAGCTCTATTCTAACCAAATAGAAATCCTCGTCAAACCATTTCTCAAAAAGATATATGACCCACTATTTCTAACATACTTGTATGAATACAAAAATACAAACATCTACTGCATATATCGTTCTCGCGATGATGTTTTTCCAAATCCTTCCAAGAATGGCTTTTGCAGGATCGGATGAAATGATATATCCACTGAAAGAAGTTTCTACTCTCGACTGTCGTTTTCAAGATTTTGATATGTTGGCTGAGAATTGTAAAGAAGAACTTCCAGTACTCAAAACAAAAGATTACAATAAATATGCCACTCAAAATGATGGATATAACGACTATACTCGAAGATACACCGTACTCTGGGGATCAAGCTACAAATATGGATGGGATGTATGACATGGAGGACATCAAGGAACAGATATCGCAACAGCAAAAGGAACTCCAGTATATAGTATCGCTGATGGAAAAGTACTAGAAGCAGGAACAGACATCGGATGGGGGAACTATGTTTCTATCGAACATAGCATCCGTGGGAAAAAAATAATTTCAAACTATGCTCATCTTTCAAAAATACTCATAGAAAAAGGAGATTCTGTAGATATGGGTGACAAAATAGGGGAAGTAGGAAGTACTGGAAACTCTACAGGAAATCATCTGCATTTTCAAATAGATCTTCCAAATGTATTTCACCCGTAGTATTATGACTATGCTGCTTGTCCCTATTCATACTATGATATTACTGAAAAGGGAGTATGTTTCGATGAACTTGCAAAAAATACCTTCGACCCCTTTGCTTTTCTAGAAAGTAATGGAGCTCTTCTTGATGCTGCAAGCAGTTCGTCTTCAAGTTCTCCTATCAAAACATCAAGTGCTTCAAACTCCAGTGTTCTTCCCTCTATTTTTGATACTACGGTATACTATGAGTATGGAACAAGCTCAGACGTCAAAGAAGTCCAAAAAATCATGAAGGATCTTGGGTACTATAGTGGTGATATAAATGGAGACTTTGCTGACCTTGAAGCCTCTATCATGAAATATCAAATCAAAACAGGAATTATATCAGAAAAAACAGATGATGGAGCAGGTTGGTTTGGACCAAAAACACGAGTTCAGGCAAAAAAAGACTACCTCGCATATACTTCTAAAAATCCTAGTTCAGGAACAACCAGCACTCCGAGCGTAGTAGAAAATACAAATCCTGCAAAAATAGAAACCGTTTCTCGAGAAAATCTTATGACTCGTGAAGAAATAGAAGCTCGTGAAGTACAAGAATTCTTAGGAATGTATGATATAAGCTTCGTAAATCCTATCTCTCAACTCGCAGAAAAAGAAACAAAAGTATCACTGATGCAAGTAGAAAATGCAAAGGGACGAGGTTTTAAAGGAAATTCTCCAGGAAATATAAGTTTCGTCTATGATGAAAGTAAAGTTTCAGTTTTTCCAAAAAATTTTTATAACTTTTCTGATGGACAAAGAGAAATCTCTATCACCGGGAAAGCAGCAGGACATACTACTATATCCGTAAAACTTGGAGATGTTATCGTAAAAACATTTTCTGTAACCGTAGGAAAAATAGGAGCAACTCCTAAGGTAGAGTCTGCAAAACTCTACACTGGAAAACAAGTGGTTGTATCGGAAGGAAGTACTGGTATCGTTCTTATGAAAGATCAGTATGGAAACAAAATGGTTCGAACTTCGTTTTCATGAAACTATGAAATAAAATCAGATACTGCAGTAAAATATTGTATCAAAAGATGAGTGATAGAAGATATTATCTCTATTTATAAACGACCTTGTCTCGATGAGGAATACAGCGATACACTCTCATTTACTTACAAAGATACCATAGGATGACTTCTCGTTTTTGACTACAAAGTATTTGATAAAAAATCTATAAATCTCAGACTTACAGCTATTTCACCTCAAAAAGAACTTGCAAAAAATACTATCGAAGTACAAAATCCCAAAGGTCTGACTCCAGAATATCCCTACTATGAAAGTATTGTAGCAGGACTTGAGTCTCATGTACTTACTGGAATTAATAAAGGATACTTCCTCGAAGATCGAGAACTTTCAGCTCGAGATGGAGTAGAATGGATAAAAAATATTCTTCAGAAAACTCCAAATAGTCAGCAAAAATTAGAAAGTCTCCAAAAAGAAACACAAGATAAATTTACCTCTCTTACTCGTGCTGAATTCCTGAAACTTACTCATACCTATCTTTCTTCCTGAGGTACAAGTGCTCTGAAAGAATATAGAGATCTTGAAAGCCCCGAGGAAAGTATGGTAGCAAGTATCGTCGGAAATAAGTATGATTGGCAAGACGGATTTTGAGAAAATTATTTCCAACCAGATAAAAAGATTACTCGAGGAGAAGCAGCTTATTTCTTAACCCAAGCACTTGAAACCCAAGGAAAAGTTTTCTTGGTACGAAAATAAATAACACCATTCCAGAAATATAGATCTACACCAACCAAAACTTTTATTTTAAACAACACCCTTATGAAAAATATAAACACAAACATAGTAACTCTTGGACTCTCTTCAGAAGTAACACAAGCTCTCGAAAACTATAATTTTGCAGTAAATAATGCTCTTGCTGCCGTACAAAAACTTGAAGCTATTGCTATCACAGCTCGACTCGCTGATATGTTCGGAGTAAAACAACAAAAAACAGCAAAACTTATACAAAAAGACTATCTCGTATACGCATAAAATAATATTAAAAAATAAAAAAGAGAGGATATCCTCTCTTTTTTATTGACTTTACATTATATAGAAATATATTTTCGTATATATTATAAACTACAATAAAAAATTGGACTGAGAAAGACCCTATGGAAACACTGAGATAACAGATGAAACTTTTCATCTCAACGATATTAGTGCATCTTTTCATTATATTGTAACCTGACTCTTTCAAAATAACTCTTATTTTCGTAGTCTCGGAAAAACATATTTTGGGAAAAAACTCTATACCTTACTTCTTCAGTACTTACTCACTCAAACTATTCAAAAAACGCACTACAGTTTTTTAAAACACCAACTCTCACTTATATCATTTTATTCATTTTTTGCATCACTTGATATCAATAAACTTAATCTTTGCTCACAAGAAACAAAAAAGTTTCAATGAGAGAGTATATCTCTTCTTGCAGATGAGCTCAGTGCTTATTTTATAGCTGCTTGTGTCCGTTATAAAATTTTTGAAGATATTCTCCAGACAGATTTTGAAGAACATTACAGAGTTATCGGATCGTGAAAAGATTTTAAAGTATTTCAAAATCCTGATGAAGAGAGATATTTCTTAGAACTTGAGGGGGAAATATATCCAGAATGCGAACATTATTGGAGACGTGAAGGAGAATATAATATCCTCATACACTCTATGTTTACAGGAAATGAACGTACCTATATCTACACCTATCACTCTCGTGAACTTATCGAGTTTCAAGGTGAATACATGGAAACGTATACGGTTCACGACCAAGACTATATATATATAGAAGGGGAGCGAAACACTACAGTATATTGTCTTGATGACGGATATGAATTAGAAGAAAATATCTTGCTTCGAGATATTGTACCACATGGAGAAGATACTTTAATAATTGCAAGCCACACAATCTGAGAAAATAGTTGAAAAATAAAAAAATACTATGTGGATATATTTTCAAAAAATCAAGCTTCACAGGTTCGAGAGATAGAAGGAAAGCTTATTGGAATTAAAAATTCTCCTCGTTGAGTGAGCCTCGTCTTAGAAGAATCCGAAGTACAATATTGAGATTTTGGATATGAAATACTCTATTTTTATGCCTATTATTACTTTGATCAAGATGATACTTTTGAAGAAGAAAAAAAAGTCTCCCTACGCTATCTTCATCATAAAGCATCTTATGGTAAAAATACTCCATCAAAAAATGCTCCATCAATCGCATACTCAAGAATGAAAACAGAGCTCTTTGCAACAAAAAATGATACCTTAGCACTCATATCATTTTTTCCTGCATGATCAGAGAGAGATACACCGCTTTATAATATTGTTTCTTTCACTTGAAAGATTCAAGTATACAGTATTTTTAAGATACAAAAAATAGAACAAAATCTCTGAGTGGTAGAGGTTTGGTACTCTGACTCAGAGGGGAAAGAATACTACTTTAACTCCGACTATAGTTATACTCTTCTCCCAAAAAAGCAACCAGAAGTTCATAAAAATGACATGCATTAGAATATATTTATAATATATTTGCAAAAATCTCATTTTTTTATACTGTATTTTCATACTTTACAATTTATAAGATATATATGATAGATAGATTCGAAGCTTTACAAGAAGAGTACCAATGATGTGACTATATAGGAGAGTTTTTTGAGAGCCCTCTTATAAAAAGAGCCTATGGAGAACTTTGGAATGAAATACAAACAAATGATTGAGATCAGATTATTCCCAAAAAATTTGATATCTTCAACACACAACATCTATCATTCATACGAACAGTCTTTGAGGATACGCAACTTTCTGAAAGATTTTTACAGATACTTCGAAATACCTCTCTCAAATTTCAAACTCCTGAAGGCTTTATATATGAAAATAAACAAATCCTTTCTTTTCTTATCGTATGGCAAGATATTCAGGATAGATGTCTGAATTATAGTGAAACCCTTCCAAGAATATTTCAAGAAAAAATAATAAATATTGTAAGTAGTGTCGGATCAAATACTGTCTATGAAGATCCGAAAGATGAAAATAATTACATAACCTTTGCAGAAGGGATAGGAAATCTCTTAAAGTCTTGATTTATCCCTATAGATGAAAAGGGAAATCTCATATTTGGTTTTCCTACGATCCCTCAAATATTTGATTTTTATGATGTAGTAAATGCTCAGTGAGAAAAATATACGATTAATAAAGACTGAAAAAAGATAGACGAAGAGGAAATAGAAAGAATATCAAAGGAAAATCTTGAAAAGCTTAAAGAGTCGTATGAAAAAGCAAAAACATATTTAGAGTGAGGAAACTCTTGGAGTAGTGCTCCTGAAGATATTCTCCCAACACTTGCATATATAGTGAGCACTCAACTTACAGGATTTGAGGATTCGCAAACCGTAAATCAACTTTTACTTACTGGAATTAACTCGATGATATCAAGTGCCAAAGAAGCTATTGGAAAAAGAAATAAAGAGAAAATGAGAGGGCTTATCAGATCCGTATAATATCCTACCATGAAACTCGAAGCTATAAAAATAGGGGAGGAACTGTTTGCTCCAGCTGACTTTTCAAAAGCAAGATTTTGAGAGGCATTTCGAGGTGTATGCGTCTCTCTTATAGATCAAAAGGAAGGAAAAAATAATATCTATGAAGCGGGAAGAAAGATCCTCAGCCAAATCTCTGACGTCACAAAACTCAATACAAAACAACAACTCATACTGACCTGTCTTGAAATAAAAACAAAGATAGAGCTCATATTTTCAGGGGAGAAATCTATCCCAAATACTGAAGAGCTCTCTGTTTTTGATGCCACTGATATAAGCGATATTATATTTTGAGATTCTGATGAAGATGCTTATATCTCTTCCCTTATAAAAGATATAATGGAGGGAAAAATCAAGAAAAAGAAAAAAGAAGAAGTGCAGACTGCCGTGAGTTTACTAAAAGAAATTAATTATCAAGAGCTTTCATACTTGGACGCTGAATCTATTTGTGACTATATCATAGAGTTTGAATATAACAGCTTAATATTAGATTTTTTAGAGCAACAATGAATTTATGTCTATAATTATATCGTAACTCAATCTTGAAATGGTATTATTCTGGAACGAAAGATAGATACTCAGACTAGTTTCTTTCATATTCCAAATGTATATTATGGAGAAGTACAAAAGATACATTGTCCTCAATGAACCAATAGTTATTTTTGAAAAATCCCTTTTAATAGTAGTTTTGTGATTCTCTCTCTGAGAGACGGAAAAGCAGTACTCTGAGGAATAGAAGAAATCTGAAAATTTAAGAGAGTAGAACTCTCCTTAACTCCTGATTTCGAGTATGCTGATCTCTGGAATAACAGGGGAGAAAATCCTTTGCTCGATCAAAGTTATCATCTCTACATAGAGTCTCTCAATACCTTGCATCCTTTATGAATCTTTTTTCATGAACCAGATCAAGAAACAGGAAATTACAGGTTTTACCTTACTCCTGAACGTACGAAGTATGTACTATTTGATGGGGAAACATTTTCGAAGGTCTTTGAAGTAAATCCTTCTCCGCACACCCCAGATAGAGTGATACAACAATTCTAATCCTCCCTTGCATCCAAGTCTATTTTCTATATACTACCATCAGATTACACTCTAAGATTTTTTTGTGGTTAAAAGAAAAAAAACTCCCCTTTCACGCATCCCTCAAGAGTACAAAACGATGGCTTTTGCGCTCTTGTTTTTGTTTCTTGGGATTATTACGATTATCGGTGATACGAAGTCTATCGTAGGATTTGAGATGTATCAGATACTTTCTCAGGCATTTGGGCATTTTTATAAATGGATCTTTGCCCCTGTTTTACTCTTACTGGGAGTCTTTCTCTTCAAAGAAAAAACCCTTCACTTCACTCTCTATCGAGCAACAGGACTTCTGTTTTTTTATGTATCTCTCACCACCCTCATAGGTTGGTATGATGGCGAGTATAGAGCTGTGTTTAATGTCTATGCTCCTCTCGAAAATGTACTCGGTCGAACTCCTTTACTTTTCTGTTTTCTCGTACTATTTTTTGCATCGCTCTTCATCCTCTTTCGTTTTTCTGTGGTGCATCATGCTCTTGGAGTGACAAAAGTATTTCCAAGTCTTGCAGATCTCAAAGAAAGCTACGGAGCAGAGAAACAAATCACCAAACTCAAACGAGAAGCTAAAAACGTAAATATAAAAGCACACCATATAGAAAAAGAAGAAAAAAATATGAAACGTGAGTCTGAAGATATTCAAAAGAAACTTGAGGAACTTCGGAAAGAAAAAGAAATGCTTGCCAAGATGAAACAACCAAAACAACTCCAACTCGAAAGGCAAGCTGATAGGAAAGTTTCAGTAGCACAAAGCGCAAGCTGAGCGATATCATCTCTTTTCGGAGCAAAAGAAGTCCCAACTCAAAAAGGAGAGCAAAAAATCCCAGTAGTAAATTTTAATAACTGGCAACTTCCCCAGAGTAAGCTTCTCGAAAAACGAAATACCGATATTTCGGTAGACGAACGAGAAGTACGAACGAAGGAAATAGAGATCCAAGAGAAGCTTTTACAGTTCGGGATAAATGTAACAATGGAGTGATACAAAGTTGGTCCAACTGTTATTCAGTATAGACTCAAGCCTGCAAAATGAGTGAAACTTCAAAGTATCGTCAACCTCAAAAAAGACCTCACGCTTGCACTACAAGCAAAAAATATCCGTATCCAAGCACCTATCCCAGGACTCGGAGTGGTGGGAATAGAAGTACCCAATGAAAACCGACAAGCTGTAGGACTTCGAGAACTGATCGAATCACCAGAGTTCCAAAATAAAAAGATGGAAATCCCTCTCGCTATCGGGAAAGATGTCTCGGGAAATCTCATTTTTGGAGATCTTACGAAGATGCCACATCTGCTGGTTGCGGGACAAACAGCTTCAGGAAAATCTGTCGGGATGAATGGGTTTCTCCTCTCGATGCTGTATAAGTTTTCTCCCTCAGAGCTCAAGATGATACTCGTCGATCCAAAACGAGTCGAGCTTTCGGTATATAACGGGATTCCACATCTGCTCACTCCAGTCATCACCAATCCTGAAAAAGCTCTTAATGCTCTCAAATGGGCTGTAGCTGAGATGCTTCGTCGCTATGATATGGCGACTAAAGTCAATGCTCGTAATCTCATCGAATATAACGCAAAAGTATCTAAAATCGAAAAACTTCCCTATATAGTAATCGTTATCGATGAACTTGCTGATCTCATGATGAGTGGGCAAAAGAAAGAAGTCGAGGGAAATATCGCACGTATCGCTCAGATGGCACGAGCTGTAGGGATGCATCTCATCGTCGCAACCCAACGACCATCGGTTGACGTCATCACAGGACTTATCAAAGCAAATATCCCATCTCGTATCGCATTTACCGTAGCCTCACAAATAGACTCACGAACCGTCATCGACAAGATGGGAGCCGAAGACCTCCTTGGTCGCTGAGATATGCTCTACGCTCCTACTGGAAGTCTCGAAGCAGAGCGAGTGCAAGGAGTTCTCGTAGAAACCCTCGAAGTCGAAGCCGTAGTCAATCAAATCAAACTCACTATCGACCCAGATATGCTCAAAAACCTTCAAGATGCTTCTATCGCAGACGGTCGAAGTACTAAAGAAGGCAGTATTATGGAGGGCTACGAAGGAGATCAAGACGAAGATCCAGAAATCATCGAAAAAGCGATACAGATAGTCAAAGAGTCACGCAAATGAAGTACTTCACTTATCCAGAGAAAGCTTGGACTTGGGTATGCACGAGCAGCCAAGGTTCTTGATATTCTCGAAGAGCTTGGGGTCGTTGGGCCAGCGAATGGGAGTAAGCCGAGGGAGGTGTATGTGGATTAGAGTTTAATTTGAAGATATTTGTTGAAGGAAATTGACAGTTTTGAGGTGTTTTAAAAGCATGAAAAGAAATATTTTACGAACTGTTTAGTACAGAAGAGGAATTTTTTGCATTTTTCAAAGAAAGGATTTCTTTCAAGAATAATTTATAATATGTAATGTATGTTCGAACTTAAAACGATTTTATGAATCCTAGCAATATGACTTGCCATATATTGATATTTTGACTACATCAAGGATACAATAAAGTGAAAAACAACTCCACATCTGTATAGTTGGATAGTATTTCTCATTATGGATGCAATTGCTTTTTTAATACAAATAAATGATAATGCAGGACCTTGAGCTTGGTGAACCTTAGCAACAGGATTAATGTGACTTACAGTACTTATACTTGCAATTAAAAATTGAGATAAAAATATTACAAAAAGTGATACGGTGGCTTTTATACTTGCACTATGTAGTATTTGACTCTATATATTTCTCGATAATCCGATTTATGCACTTGTAAATGTGATTATTATACTCCTTTTTGCTATGTATCCTACATTTCGTAAGTCGTATTATAAACCTTCTGAAGAAACTCTATCACTATATACAATAGCTTGAATAAGAAGCGGAATTTCTATTATTGCAACAGTAAATATATCTGCACTTACTATATGACTCCCAATTTCTATAATCATCATAAATACTTTCTTTATTTGAATGGTTCTCATTCGGAGAAAACAACTTTCAACATAAAAATATTAAACGATCATTTACTCCTAACTTCAAAGAAAAAACCTCTATATCAAAAATGAGAGAAACATTTCTTGATTTACAAAATAAAATATTTATTATCTATATATTATTTTTTAGAGCGACTTTATGTGATTTAAACTAAGTGTAGTCTGATGAACAGATCTAGAAACAAAAGCTCCTAATCCTGAATGAAAAGAATATCATGAATGAACTGATCCACTCGAAAATATCAATGGAGACTTTGTAGATAGAGATTTTAATATACGCATTCACCAAATTTTAGAAACAGTTGAAAGTCTTGAGCTATCTACAGACTGAAGAAAATCCCGACAGGAAACGTGGATAAAATGACGTGTAGAACATGGGATAAAAGATATGAGTGATAAACAACTCAGAGATATCGTGATGGCAACTGAACTGAGTATCATCAATACGAAACCCTCATACTTTACAGCTCTTTGTGGAGAAATCATAGAAAGAGTCGTAGGTACGGTAGCAAGGGTAATATAATATATTCAGACAGGATATTATATTATTTTATGATAAACACTTTCATATATAAATTTGCAAATAGGGAGGGTAAAATGTTACAATATTCTCAAATAGAATATTAGTCTGTAAAATCAATACCCTCACAATGAGCATAGAATATGATTTACATATTCAGGAAAGCACCAAAGTACCTGTGGAGTCTTGGGAATCTGTAGTACAAGAACTCATAACAGGAAAGGAAATTTGTGCTTTTTGAGAAGAACATAATCTCAATCAAGATACCAGTTTTTCAGAGTTATGAGCACACACAGATTTTATACTGTGGATGTATCATCTCAAAAGAGATTATTGAATGAATTGTGAAGAAATTATGAGAGAAATTTCTTACTCAGAGAGAAGCCATAATCTCATAGATATCCTAGCTCTCTTAAGTAAATGAGTAGAGAAAAAAGAAAATTTCGCACTATCAAGTTCGAGAGTCTTTGCAGGAAATATCCTCCCTCTCTGAAAAAAGTTAGGATTGAGCGACCTCATAGTAGAGTGACTCATTGAGTGAAACATACATGAGTCAATTCGAAGAACGAAAGATAAAATAGGGATGTTATTAAAAATACTCATCTGTATTTTATATGATATACAGATTCACGGAGTATATGACGATACACCGTTATTTTGACACTTTCATTTTGCTCAACTTTTCGAAGAAAAAATAGACGAAATAAAAAGAAAAAATCCAAGTGCAAAAATTATGACCTATAATTGATGAGCGCATAGTATGACTCAAGCTTTTGAATGAGTTCAAAAAGTTTTTGGAAGAGAGTTTCAACTCTCTGATTTGTCTTTTGCTCCAAATTTACAGAGAAAATATGGTGATACATTTATATCTATAGATTTGGTGGATCAATTTTGACCAAACAATAATAGTTCTCATTATTCATCATTAAGACAAGAAGCAACTCATGGAAATGATATAACCATTACTCAACATAGTAATAATCAAACTGCTCTCATTTTTCCAAAAAGAGATCGTATTTCTTCCACAACAAGAGATATGGCAGAACATATAGATACAGTAGTTCGTTCTCAATAATCCAAAAAATTGGGAAAGTGATGTGAATTATGTATAATCAATGCATAATTTAAAAAACATATTTTTCTATGACTCTCAACACTCTCATCCTCATCTTTTGAACCCTCCTCTCCACATTTGGAACCCTCGTATATCTGCGTGATGTGTGGAAATGACATACCACTCCACATAGCTTTACGTGGTTTATCTGGAGTCTGATACAGGCAATTGCGTTTGGGATACAGCTCAGTAACGGAGGAGGATGGGGAAGTGTGATTATGGGCTGGAATATGCTCGGTGCAGTACTCATATTTCTCTCATCATTGAAGTATAAAGGAAGTATGATTTCAAAGATAGACTATCTTTATCTCTTTTTTTCTCTGCTTTCACTTGTGCTCTGGCTCGTGTTTGATATTCCTGTGATTTCGGTGATACTTCTCATTTTTGTTGATTTTTTTGCCTATATCCCAACGATACGAAAATCCTATTTTGCTCCACATCAAGAGACGCTTCTGGCATATATCACGAGTACTCTTGCGCTAGTAACTTCACTGTATACTTTTGATAGCTGGACTTTTGTAAACTATGGATATCCGCTTGCGATCGTAGTGTTAAACGGATTTTTTATATCGTTTGTGCTTATACGACGAAATCAGCTGAAAAATAAAGTTTCATAAAATAAGATTGAAAAACTTGCTTCTATAAAATATATTTTATAATATAATATAATTAGTATTTTAAACTATATTTTGAAGAGCGTAGAAACATATTGAGAACCCGATTACCAAGCATGAATTGATTATAGGATAGAGCAAGCCTATGAAGATTCTCTCAAACAGTTTCGATTCTTTTTTCATGATCCAAAAACAAATGGTCTTCTAGGATATATGAGTGTCAACGTACATTTAGATGAAACAGCCCATAAGGGAAAATATCGCAGAACAGCATATATTATAGATACCTGTGCAGCTTCAACATTTGAGACCTATCTTCCTCGTATGCAAAAAGAATTCTTTCTCCAAAATGGATATATTCCTTGAATACATCTCAAGTGATTCTGAAGAACGATGTTTATTCATACGCTTGCATTTGTACGAAAAAAATTTCCAGAGTGCGAAATAGTACTGGTAAATGCTCTTCCGAGAAATGAAGCTCAAGTATGGAAACTCATCGAAAAAGTAAAAAATACTACTGTTGATCTCATAGAAGGTGTATATGGATGAAATGAAATGAATATGGCAACTCTGTTTCTACATACTGGTACAAAAAATGATTAGTCTCTTTTTTGATACTACTTTCCCGTTGCACAAAACTCAAAGCTTCCTATACTAAGAAAGCTTTATTTTATAACACAGAAAAAATATGTTTTACCGACTTGCTGTATCACTTCCAAAAGCACGAATTATTGCTCTGAAAGGACTTTTAGAGACCATAGAAACTCAAGCCAAAGAAAAAAATATGTCTGAGGAAACCGTACTCGGACTCAAACTTGCTCCCGATATGTTTGACCTCAAAAGACAAGTACAGATATCTTCTGATATCGCAAAAGGAACTGCTGGAAGACTTTCTGGGAAAGAGATTCCAAGCTATGAAGACATAGAAGTAACTTTTGCAGAGCTTCACACCCGTCTCGATAAAACTCTTGCATATCTCGATACTTTTTCAGAAAACGATTTTGATGGAGCTGCAGAGAGAAAAATAGAACTTTCATACTTCAAAGATATGTATTTCACAGGAGAAGGATATTTGGTAGAGTATTTTATCCCAAACTTTCACTTCCACCTGGTAACTGCGTATAATATCGCTCGAGCAAATGGATTTATACTCGGGAAAAAAGAGTTCCTCTACCAGATACCACTTATCCCAAACGCATAATTTCATAAAAAGCAATATGCTTACATCATGGGAGTTTGATAAAAATGTAGTTATTCTGAAAGTCGGAAATTCCGACAATAGCGTAGAAAAGGAAAAACTCTCTATAATATAGATATTATCATCGTAGTTTGATATCGTATCAACTCTAGAGAAGTGATTCAGTTTTGTATCTGAGTAACGAGTATACCAAAAAAATATTTTGCTCTATTTTCTATATTTTATACACAAAAATTCTATGAAACGAGTAGGAGTATGGTTTACAAATAACCTTCGAGTAGATGATAATATAGTATTGCAAGAAGCACTCAAAACAAAAGGAGAACTCCTTCCTTTTTATATTTTTGATATACAAAAAGCTCAACAAAGTTCCTATGGGTTTCGAAAGATAGGGACGTATCGAGCAAAATTTCTTTGTGAAAGTCTCAAAAATCTTCGCGAAAATCTTCAAAAAAAAGCAGCTCATTTAAAAATAATTCAAGTCCAAAAAACAAACGAAATAGAAAAATATATTATTGATCTCAAACTCGATACTATCTATATTCAAGAGCCTGTTGGAGTAGATGAAAAGAGATATCTCACACAGTTACAAGCCTCTCTTGAAAAATATTCTATTCGCCTCATACTTCTGTGGGATCATACTCTTTTAGATCCAGAAATTCTTCCGTTTTCTGTAAAAAATCTTCCGAAGATATTTAGTGATTTTCGCAAACAAGTTGAAAAAGATTTTCAAATAGAAGCTCCTATATTAACTTGAACTTTTTGAAAACTGATATCTCAAGAAACGTGGTGAGATATTCCAAATCTATCTGATTTTCGATATGAGGATTTTGAAAAAGATACAAGACAAGCCTATGACTTTGTCGGAGGAGAAGACGAAGCAAAAAAACGACTTCAATACTATCTTTGGGAAAGTAATCATCTTTCAAAATATAAAGAAACTCGAAACGGACTTATTGGAGGAGATTATTCATCCAAGTTTTCACCTTGGCTCGCTTTAGGCTGTATTTCAGCTCGATCTATATATGCTGAGATTAAAAAATATGAAAAAAATAGAATAAAAAATGATTCTACGTATTGGCTTGTCTTCGAACTTTTATGGAGAGATTTTTTTCAGTTTGCAGTTTTACAAGATACTATGGTATTTTTTCAAGATTTCCCAGAAGAACGATATATATTTAACAAAAATCATGAAAAAGAGATTTTTGAAAAATGGAAAAATGGAACACTCGGAATTGCCTTCATTGATGCAAATATGAAAGAACTCAAACATACAGGTTTTATGAGTAATAGAGGTCGTCAAAATGTAGCTTCCTATCTTAAAAATGATCTCAAACTTGACTGGAGACTTTGAGCAATGTATTTTGAAGAAATGCTTATAGACTATGATGTTGCATCGAACTGGGGAAACTGGGCTTATGTAGCCTGAGTCGGAAATGACCCAAGAGATAATAGGTACTTTAATATCGAACGACAGCAATCGATGTATGATGCTGATGGAGCATATAGAAAACTCTGGAAATAAGTAAACTCTTTTTCTTTTTGGGCTATCGAGAAGAGAAGAGTATACTCTGAAGTGTTACTTTCTAAAAAATCAAACTATGAAGATATTTTTTCTGATTATTGTAGTCGTAATAGTTTTATGGATGCTCGCAAGCTATGTCGCAATTCGAACCCTCGAAGAACCAAAGTATGATGTTGTGCGAAAGACTCCAAGTTATGAGATACGTAACTATAAAAAGTTTATCGTTGCAAGTGTGAGTGTAGAGTGAAACCAAGCAGAAAGTCTCAATGCTGGTTTCAGACTTCTTGCTGGATATATATTTTGAGGAAATACAAGTAGTACGAGTATTTCTATGACAGCTCCTGTTTCTGAAACTCCTATTTCTCAAAAGATAGCTATGACTATCCCTGTATCTACGACTCCTTGAGAAGGAGCAAATCGAGAAGTAACATTTAGTATGCCTTGAAAATATACTCTCTCAACCCTCCCGAAACCAAATGATGCTCGTGTCATACTCAAAGAAATACCAGAAGAAACAAGAGCTGTGCTTCGCTATACTCTTTGGAGCAATGACGCCCGATCTGAAAAGAAAAAAGATCTCTTATTGAAAGCTCTTTCACAAGATGCCGTGATATTTTCTGGAAGTGTTTCGACTCAATACTATAATCCTCCTTTTACCATCCCTTTTATGAGACGAAATGAAGTTTCAGTTCAAGTAAACTAGAAAAAATATTATACTACTTATGTATATAAAAGTGGAAGTCTTTCGTTTCAAAATACAGCGAAAGTATTTATACACGCTTGTCACGAAAAAATATATGAGTTTTCTTGACTTCATAAGTGAAAATCCTAGTATGGAACTACTTTACGATATAAATATATGTATATGACTCACACTCACGATGATGAAAGCATTTCGACAGAAGAAACTCTTCACCATAACCACGAAGTAGAACATCTTGAAAATGAACCAAGTATTCCAGTTATTCCGAAACCACACCGTTTTACTCCACCGATTCATGGAAATAAATTTGGAGGAGCAAATAACTTTGGAAATCATAAACAAAGACCAGGACGAGCAGCTCAACGAGGAAGATAATAAACAAACATGAAGAAAATATTTTTATATATAGCACTGCTTCTTTGAGGAGGGTGACTTTTTGTGTTTTGATACGTCTATGCAGGATTGCAATTTCTTCCTCCACACCATCACGCAAATTTTAGTGTATTTATAGGTGGGGAAAAACTCGATTTTTCCACAGACGAGTTTATGGAAGATGTTGCTGGTTGTAGTCTCACTGGAAAAATGTATCCAGAAGATAGAGTCCATCTTCATGAAAATCATGGGGATAGTATCCATGTTCATGCTGCTGGTGTTTCTTGGGAACATTTTTTCTCAAATATTGGTTTTACAGTAGGTCCAGATTTCATATACTCTTCATCGGGAATGCTTCTATCAAACGATAAAAAACAAGTTCATTTTGTACTCAATGGGAAAGTAGTAGATTTTCCTCTGAAAAATCTTATAAACTCTGAAGATGCCCTCTTGGTAGATTTTGGAGAGACTGATACAAAAACTCTTTTACAGAGATACAATGATATACCAAAAGATGCAGGGGAGTATAATGAAAAATATGACCCTGCAAGTTGTGGAGGGAACAATGAAAATGCGATTCTCGTACTGGTTCAAAACTTTTTACACACGTTTTCAAGAGATCACCACTAGGATCTTACCTTTTTCTTACTTTGAGTAGTATATACTCAATACCTATTTATTACTCTTTTTTTATGAAAAAAATACTTCTTTCTTTGCTTGCTTCTAGCTTTTTACTTTTGAGCTGTGGAGGCAATACTGGTACTGATATTATAAATCCTGATGCTGAGTTTCTCTACTTTTATGGTTGGAGCTGTCCTCACTGTCAAGAACTCAATACTCATGTTCAAGAAGAAAATCTCTTCTCAAAAATCTCTGTTGAAAAACGAGAAGTATATGCAAATACCATAAATCGTGATAAGTTTCTGGCTCTTACGAAAGAACTCGGTCTCAGTGAAAAGGAAACTGGTGTTCCATTCGTATACGATACTATTACGAAAAAATATGCTGTAGGAGTTGAGCCAGCTCTCGAACTCTTTAAAAGCAGACTTACTTGAGTGACTGAAACAGGAAGTGAGGTTTCAGAAAATACTGTTCCTAAAGTCGTTTCACTTTCAGGAGAAACGCTCAGTTCAAGTGGAGAAGAATCACCTGCTCTTCGTTCGGATGAAATCCCTGCTCCAATAGAAAATAATATCATAGAGTAGCATGGATATTTCTTTTCTCCTTATTATCCTTCCTGCTGCTCTCGCTGATAGTGTCAGTCCTTGTGCTTTCGCGATACTTTTCATTATTCTTTCAAGTATTATCTCACAAACAGGATCAAAAAAGAAGGCACTTCAAGCAGGATTTGCTTTTTCAGGAGCGATTTTCGTGAGCTACTATCTTATGGGAATTTGAGCTTATAAGGCCTTTGCTTTTTCAGGACAGTTTTTTTATCTGCAGATGGGAGCAGCTCTTCTTTCTATCCTTATTGGACTGGGAAATCTCAAAGATTATTTTTGGTATAAGAAGTTTTTTTCGATGGAAATGCCTGACTCTCTCAAACTTTTGAGTCGAAGATATCTTAAAAAAGTAACTTCTCCTACTTGAGCATTTTTTGTATGAATCCTTATTAGCCTCTTTTTGCTTCCTTGTACGGGTGGACCATATTTGACTATACTTTCCTATCTATCGAGTGAGTCATGAACCATCACTCGTGCTATGGGGTATATCTACCTCTTCATCTACAATCTTATTTTTATCACTCCTTTTCTTCTCATTACTCTGGTTGTATACTTTGGCATCAAAGACGTTTCTGAACTCAAAGAATATCGAGAATACTATACTCGAGAAATACATCTGCTTGTTGGAATACTGATGCTGGGACTTGGGATATATCTTCTCTGAGACACTCTCT
Source organism: Candidatus Altimarinota bacterium (assembly GCA_043730605.1). GTDB lineage: Bacteria > Patescibacteriota > Gracilibacteria > BD1-5 > UBA6164 > JAACSU01. The sequence continues at coordinate 2,381 of JAYTJZ010000068.1, read as the reverse complement.
GGTTTTAAGAAAAAAAGAGCTTGGAAAAAGCTCTTTTTTGATTATGATACAGGAGAAGATATTTTTGTAAGCAAAAAGAAACACAATGAAAAATTTTAAACCTACAGGGATTACCTCAAATCATATAAAAAAGAAATCCCAATGACATCAAAAAAAACTACAAACGGCACGAAAACGACGACCAGCTCCGTACGTGATGCATGATAAATATTTTCAACAAGCAAAAAAAGAAGGATATCGGGCTCGAAGTATCTATAAACTCAAAGAAATCCAAGAACAGTTTGAACTCGTCACTGAAAATATGGATATTTGTGATATCTGAGCTGCTCCTGGAAGTTTCATCCAGTATATGAAAAAGATTATTAAAGATACAGGAAATATCGTCGGAATAGATCTCAAACCGATAGAAAAGTATTCTCAAAACAACATCAATACTCTCGTTCACGATATTTTTGAGTTTCATACTCTCAAGCCTCGAGTCGAAGAAATCATCGGAGTAGGAAAGCAGTTTGACCTCATTACGAGTGATATCGCACCAAACACAACTGGTCGAAAAGATATCGACCAATATGCGAGTGTAGAGCTCAATCTGGAAGTATTAAAATTTGCAGATATATTTTTAAAAACAGGGGGAAATCTCTTACTCAAAATATTTAAAGGAGAAGACTTTCGTGATCTCACTACACAGATACAAAACAGATATACCAGCTTTACTGAGTACAAACCCTATGCCTGTCGTGATAGAAGTTTTGAAGAGTATATTATTTGTTTCTGAAAGAAATAAGCTCTTTGGATACGACCCCGGAGTCGTGTTCCTCTAAAAAGTAACTTGACTCCGGGGTCAAAAAAAACATATGGCACTCCTCGATATTATTCTCATATTTCTTGGAATATCTGCAGGGATAGGATCTTTTATGACGGGAAGTGACTCCCTTTTTAAACTCTTTTTTGGACTGATTATAGGTTTTCTTACCTATCTCGTCCTCTCCTATCAGATAGAGCTCGCAAGCTATATCAAACCTGAACTTCTTGATAGCTATCAAATATTTCTTTCTGCTCACGCTCTGCTTATTCTTTCTATTTGAGTATGTATGATACTCCTACTGGGAATATTTTTTATGGTGCAGCAAAGACTTTCGATATTTATTCATGAAAAAAGTCCTTCTCATATTTTACTTGGGCTCTTACTTCCTATTTTTTTAGTTGGGATTCTTGCAAATCTCTCTCAGGGAAAAATACTTTCTCAAAGTCCGTTTTGGAAAAAAGTATTTTCATTTTTTTCTGAAAGTCTTCTTTTTCAAACTTTTGAAAAACTTCCTTGGATTATATTTTTGATTCTTGGTTTTTTGATATTTTATAAATCCCTTTTCCTTATCATCATTGCTTTTGGAAAATGGATCTGGGAAGAAGTCTTTCCTGAGTTTTTTCGAGGATGGAAGAACAAAAAGACAAAAAAATCCTGACATCAAAACCACGAAGAAGCACATGAAGAAAGTGAAAAAGAGGAATACCACGGTTCACATCATGAAGAGCATGATGATCATCATGGAGGTCATCACTAAAAATTTTTCTATATTTTTTTCACAGGGAGTTTTTCGTTTTTGATAATCATTTCCGTAGTTGGAAAAGCCATCTGAAGATCAGCTTCACTAAAAGCATCTTTTATCGCGAGATTTATCTCTTGTTTTTGATGTAAAAAATCTGGAAGTGTATCTTCAAGCGAAAAATATGTTACTTTAATATCGAGCGAAAAAGCAGAAAACATATCAAAAGTTACTCGTATATCATCACTTAGTTTCTCTTTTTTCAAATAACTTTGCAGGAGTTGTTCTATGATTTCTACAGCGATTTTCATTTTTTCTAGTGGAGTAGAGTAGACAAGACCGATAATGAAATCTACTCTTCGACTTTCTCGTACTGAGAAATTTGCTATAGAGGTAGTGATGATATTTTCATTTGGGATCATCAGTTGATGTCCCAGTCTATCTGTAAGAGTTACATAGGAAAGCCCGATATCTTTGACGGTTCATTCTTGTCCATTGATGAGGATATAGTCTCCTATCTGAAATGGTCGATTGAGAAGTATTGTGATAGCCCCAAAGATATTAGTGAGACTTTTTTGAGCTGCAAGAGCAACAGCAAGTCCTCAGATACCAGCTCAAGCAAGCAGAGCATTGAGATTATAGCCAAAATTTGAAAGAATGAACCCAAATCCTGCGATCCAAAAAAAGATAAACAGAACTTTATTTCCAAACTTTAAAAATGAAGCTGTAGAAGACTTTTGTGCTGATAAGCCTTGAAATTTTCTCTCTAAAAATATCTTTGTCACCCCACTGAGTAAGTACACTCCTAAAAGAGTGAGAAGCACAAGTCGAGTTTGA
>JAYTJZ010000067.1:0-3699 GCA_043730605.1 Candidatus Altimarinota bacterium | reverse complement strand
TGAAATAAAAATATAAAAACTCCTCAGAGAAGTATGAGAAAAAAAGAAAGGAGTTGAGAGATTTTTATAAATTCAATTTTTTTTTCTTGCATAGTGAGAAAGAAAATGAGGTGATGCTATATTTTGTATCATATAAGAATAGAGAGAATATTCAATCGAAAAATATTTTTATATTTTTCAGCAAATTTCTCAATAAAATCATATTCTTCACACGAAAGTCACATAATATACTTGATTTTTACTTTAAAAACATATACTAGTTGTGTATGAAATATATTCGTGCAAATATTTTTTAATCTTACAGAGAATTATGAAAAATTCTACTCTCGCAATTTCTCGCGTACTTACAGGACTTACTGTAGTCGCTTTAGTTTTTGCTCTCAATGTTTCTGGAGCTCTCGCTGGTTTTTGGAGAACTCTTGACGGAATCAGTGCAAATGGTATTTCTAATCCTTCTAGCTTCTTATATGGAGTAGGAAGTAACGGAACTCTTGGATACTATGGTTATGGTTACGGATATGGATACGGTGACTTCGGTGAAGGATACGGATACGGAAGTGCTGGGTACGGATACGGTGACTTTGCTGCTGGATACGTAGTAGTAAGTTCTTCTTCAAGTGGAGGAGGTTCTTCAAGTTCTGGTGGTGGAAGTTCTTCAAGCTCTTCATCTTCTAGCTCAAGTTCTTCTTCATCAAGTACATCTAGTTCTTCATCAAGTGGAGTAGGGACTTCAAGCTCAACTTCATCTTCGAGTGGAGTAGGGACTTCTTCTAGCTCAAGTGGAGCAGGAACTTCAAGTTCTAGTTCTGGTGGAGCAGGTTCATCAAGTGGTGGAGGTTCATTCCCTGATACAGGTACAAACTGGGCTTCAGACTATATTGATACTCTTGCTGATCTTGGGATCGTAGTAGGAAACTCTGAAGGAGATTTCGAACCAGATAGAAATGTAACTCGAGCTGAATTCTTAAAAATGAGTCTTCTTGCTTTCGGAAAAACATATACAAGTGCTGATAGTGAAAACGAAACTTTCCCAGATGTAGAAAATGGTACTTGGATATCAAATGTAGTAGGAAAAGCTCAATCTCTTGGAATCGTTGACGGTTACGGAGTAAATGAATTTAATCCTAATGCACTGGTAACTCGAGCTGAAGCTATGAAAATGCTTATGAGAACTGCAGGTGTAGAACTCGATGCTGAAGCTACTCCAAGCTTTGCTGATGTGACTCTTACATGGCAAATCAAATACATAGAAGCTGCTCTTGATGCTGGTATCATCTCTGCTGCTACTAACTTTAGACCAGAAGATGCTATTACTCGAGCTGAGTCAGCAAAAGTTATTGCTATTGCTCTTTCAGTTATTACTGAGTAATTTACAACAAGACAACTCTTACAAAATAAAAACACACTTAAAACTCTTTAGCTCAAGCTAGAGAGTTTTTTTATTTCAAATACAAGTGGAAGATTTTGTATTTTGACAAAGTTCTCTATAATAGAAATAATAACTTCCTAGCTTCTACTCCTAACCTGAATCCTTGTCCTCAGCTTCTAACCCTAACCTGAATCCTTTCCCTTTTCAAGGGCAAGGGGCTACAACTCTATGAAATCATCTCAAAAAAAACTTGTTTCACTGGTTATACCAACATATAAAGAAGAAAAAAATATTTCTCTCCTCTATAAGGAAATAGTTTTAACTCTTTCATCTCTTGAAAAAGAGTATGAGTTCGAAATCATTTTCGTAAATGACGGAAGTCCAGATATGACTTGGTTTGAAATAGAAAAACTCTGTGCAGGAAACAAACGAATAAAAGGAATAAACCTCAGTCGAAACTTCGGAAAAGAGATAGCCCTCACTGCAGGGATAGAACATGCTCGTGGAGATGCTGTTATAACTTTCGATGGAGATGGGCAACATCCTGTAGAAAAAATACCTGAGTTTCTCAAAGAGTGGGAATCTGGATATGATATCGTGTATAACAAGAGACCTCGAATAGAAGGATCTTCCTTGTTAAAAAGAATTTCTTCAAAGATATTTTATAGTTTTTTTAATGCCCTTTCTGAGTTTTCTTTGGAAGCAGATACGACGGATTATCGTCTCATCGATAGAAAAGTAGTTGATTATTTTCTCAAGTTTACTGAGCGAAATCGTCTCTATCGAGGAATTATTGACTGGATAGGATTTGAGAAAAAAGCACTCGTCTTTGATGCAAAGCTGCGACTGGATGCTGGGATATCAAGCTACAGTTTCAAAAAACTCTTCAAACTTGCGATGGATAGCCTCACTTCTTTTTCGGTGATTCCTCTGAAGCTGGTAGGATATCTCGGAGTTTTGATGACCTTACTTTCCACGGTCTTATTTATATTTGTTCTCGTAGATAAATTTACGGTAGATAATTTTAGCTTTAGTAACATTGCAGCGATTATGCTCATCAATACTATTTTGATAGGAATCGTTCTGATGAGTCTGGGGCTTATTGCCCTCTATATCGCTCGTATCCACGAAGAGGTGCAAGGAAGACCGATGTATATCGTGAAAGATCGTAAAAATATGTAGGTTTTATTACTTGCATTTTTTTGTTTTTTTGTTGCATTTTTTGCAACAAAAAGTAATATATATGTAATATTTTTGCAACAAAAGTAAAAAGTATGAAACAAACTCAAAGAATACAATACATTCTTTCATATTTAGAAAAATATAAAGAGTGTAAGACAGCTGATATATTAGAACTTTTCAAACATGAGAATATTGAAAGAACTACTATATACAGAGATTTAAAATTTTTATTAGAAGAAAGAAAAATTAAAGAAATAGGAAGAGGAAAATATAAATTCTCTGAAAATCCTCTGATATATATTGAAAAACCTTTTTACGAGAGAAAAAAAGTTTGATATAATCGTAATTTTCTCCTCTCTTATATTCCTAATACCACTTTTTTTCTGAGTACTCATCACAAGAGAATACTTGAAGAAAAAATACAAAATCTCGATATCACAACTGAGAACCTCTCGCTTCAGAAAAGGATTATAGAAAATCTTCTCATCGATATTAGTTTCTCATCTTCTCATCTTGAAGGCAATACTTACTCCTATCTCGATACAGAAGTACTCATACAGTATAATGAAATAGCTGAAAATAAGCTTAAAGAAGAAACTCAAATGATACTCAATCATAAAAAAGTTCTTGAGTATATGCTTCACTTCAAAGATATACTTCCCTATAGTAAGAAAACTTTCTTCGAAGTACATACTCTTCTTGGAGATAAGCTTCTTCCAAGAGAAGACTTATGAATAATCAGAACAAAAATAGTAGATATAGGACGAAGTGCCTATACTCCTTTAGATAATCAGTATCAACTCAGTGAAGAGTTTGAAATATTTCTTGAAAAACTTGAGTCTATAAAAAATCCTTTTGAACAATCTCTTTTTATTCTCGTATTTATTCCATACTTTCAGATATTTCTTGATATCAATAAACGAACTTCTCGTATGATGTGTAATCTCCCTCTTCTTAAAAATAAGCTTTGAGTACTTTCTCTCCTCCAAGTAAAAAAGAGAGACTATATCACTGCAATTCTTGCTGTCTATGAGCTGAACGATGTTTCCCTTCTTGCAGAACTTTTTACGCAAAACTATCTCCTGAATCTAGAAAGATATATCTAAACTATGACTCATATCCTATTTCTCACCTGGAAAGACCTGAAA
>JAYTJZ010000066.1:0-11198 GCA_043730605.1 Candidatus Altimarinota bacterium | reverse complement strand
AAAATTTTTACTCATAAACTTTAGAAAATATGAATTTTGGAATGCTGAAAAATATGGTAGAAAATCTCGTTTCATCGTATATATGTCCTTTTTGTAGTTCAAAAAATATGAATGAACAACATATAGATATCGTGGGAGCAGCTGGAAATACGGTCAATATAGATATGCATTGTCCGAGTTGCAACCGACACTTTATGGCAAAAACAGAAGTAATACAAATGGAGTTAGGAACTCTCACAGCTGATAAAGTATCGCAAATACAGAGATCCCTGCTTGCCTTGAAGGGGAAACTCGGAGGAAACCTCGAAATAGAAATAGAAAAAAACACAGAAGCTCACACAAATATCCAAACTTTGATCCGAGAAGAAGAAATACTCTCACTTCGAAAAGATATGCAACAAAAAGAGTTCTCAGTAGCAGATTTATTTACTGATGAGGGAAACAATGATTAAAAAAATACTTCTTTGATTTCTGATTCTTATTATTCTCTATGGACTGAGTGTGTTTTTATTTCCAAATATTGCTTCTACCATAGATAGTATTGTAGGAGCTCCATGATTTTCAGAGAAATTTCGAGGTGGAAAAGAAAGCTTTGATACAGCTATTACCGATATTCCTCAACTGGAAGAAGTAAAAGATACTTTTGTAGATGGAGTAGGAACTACCAAAGAAAAAATAGATACGATACGTAGTGGAGCACAAAAAGCTCAAGAGACGATAGAAGAAGGAAAACAAACTTTTTCTGATGCAAAAGAAGTATTTGATGATGCTTCTGCGAAAGTAGACCAACTTCAGGGAATCATGAATGATGTAAAAAACCTCACAGGTTCAAGCTCCGTTTCAAATACAAGCTCCGTTTCGAAATAAGAAAAATAGTAAGAAAAATAAAGATTTCGATTCTCGAAAAAATAATTCAGCTTTAGCTGGATGATTTTTTTAAATAAAAACTATTGACAGTTTATAAATACTTATTATGATAAAAAAGTAATTTATATTTTTTATGTATTTTTATGAAAATATTGAAAATAAGTGCTGTGTTTCTTTTGGCTCTTTGAGCTCTTATTCCTTTCACGGTACAAGCAGATACTCCAAACTGGGCAAATATGAAAATATCTGCAAACTATAATAAAACAACTCAAGAACTCAATGTTGCAACAATTCTTGCTGGAGTTACTGGAAATCAAACTATTCCTTACACTCTGAACTTTCGTATAGATGGAAATGAATATTTAAGAACATTTATTTATACAGATAGCCTCGATACTCTTTCTGCTACTTTTACGAACTTTACGAGAGCTCTTAATAGTTCATACCCATATAATCTTACAGTTAAAGGTAAAAATGGAATAGTACTTTATACAAGTACTGGAAATCTTCTTTTTTCAGGAACTTCAGGAATCGCAGTTGTAGGAAGTGGAACGGGAACTATTATAGTTCCAACAGGAACAGGAACTCTTTCATCCGAAGAACTTCGAGCACAAAAAGCGACTCAAATCATTTTTGATAACATACCAAAAATAAGTACCACACTCGGAAAGATAGACTACCTTTCGAATGCAATAGAAGTACTCAAAATATATGCTGTAAAATATCCAAGTGCAAAAGGAGTGATAAATAAAATAATCGTAAAACTTGAAGTTCAAAAGAATATATATCTCACAGGTGGAATTATTCCTTCAAAATGATTTATCCCGATGTATAAAAGCAGAGCAGAAGAACCACTTCGAATTAATGGAATCGGAAATAATCCAAACTACAAATCTTGGAGAGTCGACTAAAAAACTCTTGTAATCTTGTAAAAATCTCTATAGTTTTTCTATAGAGATTTTTATTTTTTATTGTTTCCTATGAAAAAGAGAATATTTTTTGTTTTTTTGCTTATCTTTTTGAGTTTTTCGGCACAAGCTTTTGCTCTCGGAACTTCATCCCAATCAGCATATACAAAGTTTCAAACTACTATAGAGTCTCGTTATACTCCAGAAAAAAACTCTCAGATATTATTATCAGTTCAAAAAAGATTGCTGGATCTGAGTTATGAAAGTAGTAGTACAGAAAGACAAAAAGCGATACAAGATATCATGTCACTCAATAATGAAGAGCTCTACAAAAAATGGCTTGCAAAAGAGCTTGATGCGACTTCTCAAAAACAACTTGAAGCAGTAACACAAGAAAAACTCAAAAGAGCACTAGAAAATATCTCTCTTTCATGAGAACTTACAGAAGTACTAGATGGAACTACGAGAAGCTTTGTTCCAACAAATACAGAAGGAGAACTTCTCAAAGATGGAGATATCGTGAAAGTAAGCTATGAAAGATTTTTCCCAGTTTTACCAAGTACGATAGATGGACTCAAAAAGAAACAGGGAATTATCATCCTCTCTTCAGAAGGAGATTATAGATTTCTCGAAAACTATAGCTACGAAAAGAAAATACCTTATTCAGAACTTCAAACTTTCTTTGCAGGATTTTTTACGAGCAATCATAAAGTGATAGAAAAGGGATGATATTATTATGGATATCTCTTCCAAAACTATAAGTTTTATGAAGATACTTATGGAGCGTACCAGTCTCAACTCGATGTTTCTGGTTTTAAAAAAGACAGCACTTTTTTGTATAAAACTCCTGAGGGAAAATATAACTTTGTAACAAGTTATACCGAAAGAAAACTTGCATCTATCACGCAAATGTTTGGAGTTTCACAAAAAGAACTTTTCCTCAAATATATGCTTTCGGATGGGAAACATCTCGCATCAGATATTTCCAAAAATATGCAAGCTATTGCAAGTATGACTTTAGCACTTCCAAAAACAAAAACACAACAAGAAACGATAGCACAGATATATGCATGGATTTTAGAAAATATTGAATATTCAACTATTGAAAATTTAGAGGATACCGAAATGTTTTCTGCAGGGGAAGCTTTTCAAAGAAAAGATGGAGTATGTACGGCTTACTCAAAACTTATGGTATATATGATGCTCTATAAAAATATATATGATGTGGAGATGATAGAAGGGCATGTTATAGATGCTCAAGATTTTCCAAAAGTAGGACATGCTTGGGTACGTCATGTACAAGAATACTATGATCCGACTTTTGATGATCCTATAGGAGCTACTACTACAAAAACTCCAGAAGAATATCGTTACTATAAACTGCCACAAGATATTTTTTATGCGAATAGATTCCTCTATGACGCACTTCCTGAAATGTTTAAAACCGCTTCAAAACAGCAAATCAGTCAATATATCTTCAATGGACTTTCAAATCTGCTCAATAGTTATGGAGAAAGAGCTTACGACTATCTTGTTTTTGCTCCAGTAACATTTCGAAATACATATAATATATCTGCAAACACAACTCTTACTCCAGAAATTTTAGCTCAAAAGATAGGAAACTATACAGTGGAAGATAATAGTTTCCGTTTTCAAAAAGATGGAAAAACACTCAACATATCATGACTTCGTTACTATATACTCACTTCAGAAACGACACAATCAAGCCTCGATGCCCTCAACTATGATATCGCAGATATGACACTTTTTGACTGGGAACTCTCAGATGGAACACGAGAGTGGAGACTTGCGTATGAGCTTACAACTCGGTAGGTTGACAATACAAAGAAAGTTGTAAAAAGATTTGATTTTTTAAGAAGAAATTGATATACTAAACCATACCAACGAATCATCTTCCAGGGTGGGGGATTGAGGGAATTGGGAACTCCAAATACGGAGAAGAACATGACGCATGTGGCACTTGAAAATCGTTTCTGGAATCAGACCAATCCCCTTGGGGATGATTTCTGGAAACCCTTTCAGGCAAACCAAAGCGCAAGCTATCAACAGGAGGAGGCAGTTTTTGAACCCTTGAGCAGGAAGGTTCGCATGAGCGAATCCTCCAAAGCCCGCGCTCGTCGCTCACGGGCAAAATTTTCCCGTGATGCTGGGAAGGCTCGCCTCTTGAGGCAGGCTCTGAAACTCAGCGACGGTGGAAACACCAAGGCTGCGAAAGTGTTGCTCCGGCAACATGCGGTCATCCCCCCGGCATCCCTTCGGGATCGTCTGGGTATGACCCACTGATAATACCACCAGCGAAAGCTGAGAGGTGTTACACACAACAGGGAGGTGTCCGCGTTCGCGCGGGCCCTCTTTTCTTTTTGTATTTTTCAAAAACTGAGTATGATACGAGTATATTTTATCAATTCCTAACTTGAATTCTTTCCTTTGGTCTCAAAGGAATGAGGATACAAAAAGATGTAGTTCTTTTCCTTTTTTATAAAAGGAGAAGATTCAGATGAGGAATAACACTTTTTTATGAACCAAGAAATCTACCAAAAAACTCTCGCAAATCTCAATGAGAAACAACGTCATGCTGTAGAAACCATCTATGGACCTGTTTTGGTACTTGCTGGACCAGGAAGTGGAAAAACTCAGCTTCTTTCTGCTCGAGTGGCTCATATATTACAAGAAACCGATTATACGGCAGAAAATATCTTGTGTCTGACATTCACCGACAATGCAGCTAAAAATATGCGTGAACGTCTCACAAAGATGATTGGTCATGATGCGTATCGAGTAAATATAATGACCTTTCATAGCTTTGGAAATGAAATTATTCAAAAATATCGAGCCTATTCAAAAGAATATAGTGAGGCTGAGACGCTCGATGATATCACTGCTTATAGTATCCTTGATACCTTGCTTGAAAAACTTTCCTGGAATCATCCCTATAAACCTGGTTTTAAAGCTTCTGAAACGATACGAGAGTTGCTCTCAGATATATGAGACCTGAAAAAATCTGGACTGACTCCAGAAAAATATAAAACTATCATCGAGCACAATCATGAAACTCTGAAAAAACTCGAAAAACTCTTAGAACTTTCTTGGCAGGAGATAGATGTTCTCGGACAAAAAAAAGAAGAAAAACAGAAAAAAATAGAACTTTTTGAAGTATTTCTTACTGAAGCGCAGAGACTCGTCTGAGATATGAATACTTCTCTTTTTGGCTATGAAAGTCTTGCAAAAGTCCTACTTGTAAGTATGCAAGAAACACTCGTAATACTTCATGAAACATGAAGCTCTGCTCCACTTACGGCCTGGAGAAATACTTGGACAGATTTGAGTTCTCGAAACAAACGACGTTTCAAAGAATCAGTGAAAAATGAAAAACAATTTGCCCTTGCTGAGGTCTACGCGCTGTATCAAGAAACACTCAAACAAAAAGGATATATTGATTTTTCAGATATGATCCTTGAAGCTATTAGACTGCTGGAAACGGAAGAAGTCATCCGACTCAATCTTGCAGAAAAATACCAAATCATCATGATTGATGAATTTCAGGATACCAACGAAGCTCAGATGAAGCTTATAGATAGTATCGCTTCGGTAGACTCTGACTCACCAAATATCTTTGCTGTTGGAGATGATGATCAGTCAATCTATAAATTTCAAGGAGCAAATACGAAAAATATCAAAAATTTTACGGAAAAATACAAAGGAACAGAGCTTATCATCCTTGAAAAAAATTATCGAAGTTATGCTGAGATTATCACAGCATCTCGATGACTTCTTTCTGATTCTCAAGATATAAAAAATATTTTTCCTGAAGCAGAAAAAAAGTTTGAAGCACACCGCGGAGAAGGATGAATCGTAGAAAAATATAGCTTTTTGACAGAATTACATGAAATAGCTTTTTTAAAAGCAGATATCGAAAAAAAACTCGCTTCTGGAGTAGCGTATCAAGATATTGCCATCATTACCAAAAAAAATAAATCACTGGAGCTTATTGCAAAAGCGCTTCTTGATGCAGGGATTCCTGTTTCAGTTTCTAAGGAAGAGTCTCTCTTTGAACTCGAAGAAATACGTTTACTGGTAAATTTACTCAAACTTCTTGGAAATCTTGATGAAGGATATATACATGAAGATGGAGAACTTATGATGGAAATACTCTCACATCCTGCTTTTGTAATCCCAAGACTTACTCTTTGGAGTCTTTCCAAAACACTTTATCATGCTCGTGGGGAAAAAACTCGATCCTGTGTAGAACAATTGCGTATTCATGAAGATGTTACACTTCGTAATATTGGCTATTTTTTTATCGAACTCACGCAAAGAGCAAGATACGAACGACTTGAGGATATTATTGATTATATTACAGGAGCAAACACACTTCGATTTGAAGATGAATATAGTGATGAAGCACAAAGTGGAAATCAACTCCAAATAACGATGCTCGATGGGAAAAAGAAAAATTATATTTCTCCTTATTTTACCTATTTCTTTTCAAAAACCCAAGGAAAAGAGGGGATAGCCTATGCACGTCATCTGACGCATCTAAAAAAACTGATTGATACTATTCGAAGCTACAAGAAAGGGAAAGAGTTTTTACATCTCAAAGACTGACTGGAGATGCTCGTTCTCCGTGAAAAATACGAACTTTACCTCACAGCTTCAACACTTCTATGAAATCAAAAAAATTCTGTACAATGCATCACGGTACATAAAGCTAAAGGTCTTGAGTGGAAACATGTCTATGTTCCATTTATCACGATGAGCGAATATAAACAAGGAAGATTTGGAGCTATTACCTTTCCTAAAAATCTTCCACTCCAAGCAGAGAAAGACAATATGGAGGATATCGAGAGACTTCTCTATACTGCAGCTACTCGAGCAGAAGACAGTCTTATACTAACATATAGTGAGAAAAATATTCAGGATAAAACTCTTGAACCACTTCCAAGTATTATCTCAAGTGTAGAAGAATTTGAAAGTATAGAAGATTTAGAGCCAAGTCTGCTTTCAAAAAATCTGGAACTTGAACAAGATATCTTAGTATCGCTTCCATATCTCTGAGATGAGCGAAATTTTCTCCAAGAACAACTTGAAAAAACTTTTTCGATGAATGTTTCAGCTCTCCAAAACTTTCTTGATATCACTTCTGGAGGGCCACAAAGCTTTGTTAAACGCAACCTTTTAAAATTTCCTCAAGCAAAAAATATTGCAGCTTCTTATGGAACTGCGATTCATAAAGCGCTTGAAGACTTTATGAGAGACTATGAAGCACAAGGAACATTTTCTCAGAAGATTCTCATAGAAAGTTTTGAAAAAGCGATGCGAAAGGAAGGTTTTGAAAAAAATATTATCGAAGACTATCTTGAGCGAGGTCGAGAAAAGATAGAAGCACTCTATATCGAAATCACAGGGAAAAAATATGAAAAATTGCAACTGGAGTACAGTTTTATCCTAGATGGTTGAGTTTGGCTTCCTCGAGATGATGGTGAAGCTATTAAACTTACAGGAAAGATTGATAAAGTTGAGATATTTCCAGATAATAGTCTCTTAATTACAGATTATAAAACGGGAGGAGGATTTGATACTTTTGATTTCAAAGGCCAAGACTATATGAAAGTGAAGCAGTGGAAATATCATCTTCAACTTGCGTTTTATGATATTCTTTTCGAACTGTCATCACGTTTTCGTATGTTTCCAAGTAAACGATATGAACTTTTCTTTGTTGAAAAAGATATAAAAGAAGATAGATTTTATCGTATCGAGGAGTATATCCAAACAGGAGAAAAGCAGCGTACTAAAAAACTCATTCAAGCTGTGATGAAAAAGATTGAAATGCTTGATTTTCCAGATGTTTCTCACTATCCTATGACGTATGAAGGGATTCGACTTTTTGAAGAGGATTTGATAGATGGGAGAGTGTAGTTTAGTATTAAATTCTATTTAGATGAATATCCAAAGCGTTACAATTAAAAATTTTAAATCAATAGTTTCGTTTGATTCACTAGACTTTAAGTCTTTTAATATCTTAGTTGGTCAAAATAATCACGGAAAAACAAACTTTTTTGATGCTCTAAATTGGTTTTTTAATGGATTTTCAAAAGGTGAGACTACGGAAAATCTTCTTTTTTCTGAATATTCTGCCGAAACTATTTTAGTAGAGATTACTTTTGGTGGTTTAAAGACGGCAATTGAATCAATGACAAATAAAGCAAAAAAAACTGCTTTACAAAGAATATTTGATGGAATAGATGAAGTAAAAATAAGAAGAACTACAGAGTTTGAAGATTGAAAAAAAAGACAACTATTCAACTTAACAAATGCTACTTGGGAAAATATAATGTGAGCAGATGGAACTTGGGGAGACTTACTTCCTCATTTGGAATATGTTCATACAAAAGTTACCTTAGACGATATCGGTTGATATAAAAGCAAGAGTCCTATTTCTGAAATGCTTTCTTGAGTCTTGACTTCAATAATTGAAACAGATCAAAATTACATTGAATTAAGAGATAAATTCAAAGAACTTTTTGGAAATGATCACTCGGAAGTAAGAACAAAACTAAACGAAATAAGCGGAAGAGTTGAAGTATATCTAAAAAAACAATTTCCAAACGATACATCAGTAAAATTCAATGTTGATATTCCTGAATTTTCAGACTTACTCAAAAGATTTTCTACTGAAGTTAATGATGGTGTTTCTACACTTGTTGAAGAAAAATGAGATTGAATGCAAAGAGCTGTAATGCTTTCAATAATTCAAGCATATGCAGATTTTAGAAAAGAAAATGATATTGCTAAAAAATTTATTTTTTTAATTGATGAAGCTGAATTACATTTACATCCCTCAGCACAAAGGGCTCTTAAAAAAGCATTATTTGATATTTCAATAAGTGGAGATCAAGTTTTTGTTAATACTCATTCATCGGTACTTGTGGCAGATGAACACGAAAGACAAGCAATTTATAAAGTAGAAAAAGTAGATAAAAAAACTGAAATAATAAAAGCAGACGAAGTTATGAAAATGAATATTATTTATGAACTTCTTGGAGGGAGTCCAGCAGATTTATTATTACCTTCTAATTTTCTTATAATTGAAGGACAATCAGAATTTCATTTTTTAGATATTATTATCAGAAGATTTTACAAAGATCAATTTGGAAAAATTAAAATTCTTTTTGCAAGAGGTGATGTTATAGAACAAGAAAAAAGATATATCAGAGTTGCTGAAACCTATATCCCTTTGAATAATCCAATTTATAAGGAAAGAGTTATTTTTATTTTTGATAAACCAAATTCATCTATTCAAACTAAATATGATAAATTTAAAAGACTTCATCCATATTTAATAGATAACGAACACCTTCACCAATTACCAACAGAAACTTTAGAAGAATATTATCCAAACAGCTGGAAAAAAACAAAAATAGAAATGAATGAAATAGCTAGAGATGAAGGTGTTGAAGTGTATAAATTAAAAGTATCTTATTCAAAGAAAGTAGCAAATTCAATTACACAAGAAGAATTTGAACAAAACATGACTATACTAAAAACGGCTCTTGATAAAGCAGTTGAAAAATGATTTTAATATTTAGATTACAATAAAATACAATAGAATGACTAAATAATAATTATGGAATAATTATTAACTATTTGTACTAAATGTTTTATGAAATTTGATTTATTATTGCTAAGTAATTTAATTAAAAAATTGCTTGAAACAAAAAACCTACTAATATTAAATATATATTATTAAATAGTAATTTTTAAATATAACTTAAATTTATGTTAATCAAAATAATAAGATTTCCTTTTTTCATAATATTTCTTTTTCTGATGTTACTTTATAACTTAATAACACGAAAAACTTTTTACGACCATATCATTACTTCAATAACTGAAGATTTTTTTGCATTAAATAATTATGATCAAATTAGTTCTAGATATACTAAACAAGAAATATTCTTTCTTGCAACTATTGATTCAATAATGAGATATAATAATTGATTAAATTGAAATGATAAGTATGAATTTCTTGAATTAGCATATAGTCAAAAATCTCTAAATGAATACATACTTAATGTTTTAACTAAGATTTTTATGTTAGAATATTGAAATAGATATTCAGAAAATGAATTGAATAATAAAAAGAGCAAATGGAAAATAAAAATTGATAATACAATTAATAAACTAGAGTGACATCCTAAACAACCAGATTATCTATTTAAAACATTATTGTTTCAAAAAACTATTCAAATCATAAGTGAATATAAAAATAAAAAGTCTTTTGATAATATTTTCAAAGAAAACAAACAATAGCTAACTATATATTAAATTAATCTTTCAAAATTGACTTTTATATTTCAAACTCTATGCATCTCAATCCCCAACAACAAGAAGCCGTAGAAACTATCATAGGACCGATGCTCATCATCGCAGGAGCAGGTTCAGGAAAAACCGCGACTCTTACACAGCGTATCGCGTATATGATATCTGAAAAATCTATAGACCCCAGTAGTATCCTCGCTCTGACTTTTACGAACAAAGCAGCAAGTGAGATGAAAGAACGAACTGCCCGAGCTATCGGAGCAAGCTATCATCCTCATATGATGCGAAATCGTCATCTTCCCTATATCGGAACGTTTCATAGTTTCGGAATTTTTGTACTCAAAGAAGTACTTTCAGGAAATTTTGCGTTTCAAGGAAATATAGATATCGGACTCAAAAAAGATTTTATTATCTATGATGAAAGTGATAAACTTTCGGTGATGAAGTCTGTTCTCAAAGACGAACTCGGACTTATCGAAAAAGAGTTTCCAGCACGACAAGTTGCGTATTTTATCTCCGATGCAAAAAATAAAGCCATTTCGAGTCAGCAGTATAAAACACAAATAGATTCTCAGCTCAAAGAAGTCGTAGCTCAAGTGTTTGAACGATACGAAAAACGACTCAGAGGAAATAATGCTCTGGATTTTGATGATATTTTGGCAAAACTTTTACAGCTGTTTCATATAGCAGATGTGTTAGTGATCTATCAAGAAAGATATCAGTTTTTGATGATAGATGAGTACCAAGATACCAATATGGTACAGTACGAAATCGTTTCTCTGCTAGCTCAAAGATATAGAAACCTAGCAGTAGTGGGAGATGACTGGCAATCTATCTATAGTTGGAGAGGTGCTGATATGCGAAATATTTTGCATTTTCAAAAAGACTATCCTGATGCAAAAGTTGTAAAACTCGAACAAAACTATCGTAGTAGTAAATATATCATCGAGGCTGCAAATACGGTGATAAAAAATAATAAAGAAGCTCTTGAAAAAGAGCTGTGGACCGAAAATCCTCAAGGAGAAAAGATACAGTATCTTGAAGCCTATGATGATCGAAGCGAAGCAAACTGGATTGCAGAAA
>JAYTJZ010000065.1:0-11306 GCA_043730605.1 Candidatus Altimarinota bacterium | reverse complement strand
AATTTTTTCTAAATCTTTTGGATTAGAATAACAAGAAGTGAGAGATAAAAGAAGTAGAATCAAAAGGGAGAATTTTTTCATTATAAATGATTAAGATTTAAAAATTTTATTCATTGCTTGTCTTGATAATTTGATTCACTTTAATCATCAGATTCTCCATAAATCTTTCCTCACATTTATAACAAAACTCAAGAAATTATCATGATTAGGAGTTTCAAGAAATTTTTCAAAAGCAGACATAATATTTTTAGGAGCAAAAGTAAAACAATCAAAATATTTTTTATGAAGTAAGTTTTCATAATCTAATTGAGTCAATCATAATTCTTTATTTCTGAAACCTAAGAAATCTTTATTTTCAATTAAATAATACATATTTTCTATAATTTCATTGTATTGTTCAATTTTAAATAAGAATAATTTTTCATTACTAATCTTATATATTTCAAATATATATTTTATAAGTACTCAAAAAATAGTTCAAAATATAAATAAAATGAGTTGTAATAATATTTCTTCTTTCATATTTTTTCTAAAAATTATGTATTTCCTAGTGCCACATTCACAGCTTCCATCGCATGTATCTCTGTCGTATCAAACACGGGAAGCACCGAGTCTGCCTGCGAAATGAGCATCGTAATCTCCGTACACCCGAGTATCACACACTGCGCTCCTTGCTCTTTCATATCTGCAATAATGGCTTTGTATATTTCTCGTGAATCATCGAGTATCTTTCCTTCGCAAAGCTCTTTGTAGATGATACGATGTACATCTTTTCTTTGTACTTCGTTAGGTATCATCACTTCCAACCCATAGTTTTCTATGAGTCGTCCTTTGTAAAAATCTTGTTCCATCGTGAAGGCAGTTCCGAGAAGTGCTACTTTTTTGTATCCTGCTTTTTGGATTTCTTGTGCCGTTGCGTCTGCAATATGTACAAGTGGGATGGAGATATTTTCCTGTACGGCAGCTGCCATCTTGTGCATCGTGTTGGTGCATATGAGGACAAAATCAGCTCCTCCTGCTTCCAGTCGTTTTGCGTTTGCAATCATAATCTCCGTCAGCGCTTCCCAGTTTCACTCGTGTTGCAAGTGTTCTATTTCTGCGAAATTTACCGAGTGCATCAAAATTTCTGCAGAGTTCAAGTCTCCGAGTCTGCGTTTTACTTCTTCATTGATACGCTTATAGTAGAGAGCCGAGGATTCCCAGCTCATCCCTCCGAGGAGTCCGATAGTTTTCATACAGTAGTTTTAGAGAGTAGCCCTTCTCCTTTTTTATAAAAGGAGAAGATTCAGATGAGGAATAATTTAGGAAGAGATTTAGAGATAGAATAAGTCTAGTCTTCTTCTCTTTCTCGAATTAAAACTAATGCCATCTCTCGATACTCTTCATCTTTGAGTTCGAGATAGAGGGTTGCTTCGGAGATGATTTCTTCGAGATCATCGAGTTCATCTTGATCAAGCCAACCTCCGTGCATCGACTGGAGCGTATCATCAAGTTTTGCAGTATCTTTTCGTAACAGAGCATCTTTGAGATCATCGAGAAAATTCTCGTAGTAGTTTTCTTGTGTCATAAATACAAAAAAAAGAAAATAAATATTAGACCAGGATTTCCGAAAAATGGATGCCTTCTTCGATACACTTGAGAACATTTTTATTGTAAACCACGACATCTTGAGAGGCTGACTCAGAGCTGAAGTCTACAAAACACAGTTCACTACATTTTTCAGGTTCTCTATTTATGAGTTCTCACTCATAGGCTTTTACTTCGAGAAATACATCAAAATAGACTCTTTCTTGCGGATTGACTCGATGCAGGATATGAGAAAGAGAAATATCGGCAAGTGCTATATCTATCCCTAACTCTTCTTGCATCTCTCGCACCAAAGCTTCTTGGTATGTTTCTTTTCCTTCGATATGTCCCGAAGGAAGTTGCAACAGTCCATCAGAAAAACCAGTATTTTGTCTTCGTTGAAAGAGTATTTCTCAAGAAGTATTTCTGATAATTCCGTAGACAGCTGCATAAAACTCTGGAGTGCGCATAACGTTTTTTTGCGATATAAATGGCGGAAGGGATGGGATTTACCCCTTCGGGGCATAAACTTCTCATCCTCATCCTTTTCAGGAATATAATGGCGGAAGGGATGGGATTCGAACCCACGGTACAAGCAAGTCATACACACGCTTTCCAAGCGTGCTCATTCGGCCACTCTGACACCCTTCCAGAAACTAATAGTGGAGAGAACAGGATTCGAACCTGTGGTGCATTATTTTGCAGCTACGTATAGGTTCTATACGTCCCCCTTGAACCTGACTCAGGCATCTCTCCCTAGAATATTTTAAAAATAAAAAAGCACACAAAAAAATATTTGCGTGCTTTCGGTCATTTTTCAATGAAGTTACCACCTAAAGCGATTCTTAATTTTATTTTGATGACGAAGGTTTTCGACTTCGGGAGATTCTACTTTCTTTTCAGATTTCTTTCTCCAGCTTGCAGGGGATAACTGCTCAAGTGCTTTGAAAATATTGTATAGATTTTTTTAAAATCTGCAAGAATTTATACGAGTGTTTTTTCCCAATTCTCAAACACCGACATATCTACCATTTTGAGACTTGGAATCGTCTCGGAAATAGCAAGTTCTAGAAGTGCTTGGGTGATACGATGTTCTTGTAGGACATCTTTGAAATCATCGAGATTTCCTTCGTGAGCTTGTATCTTTGCAGCAAGTTCGAGAATAGATCCACTCGCATCTCGGGCTGCTTCTTCGACGATAGCTTCGATATCAGCTGAGACATAGCCATCGCTAAACTCTGCAAGTTTTTCGAAATTGATATCAGTATCGTGTGGACGTTTTGCTTTTTGCAGATAGATTTGAAAGAGTTCTTTTCGAGCTTGCGAGTCAGGAGCTCCGATATAATACTTTTTATCGAGACGACCAGAACGCAGGATAGCAGAGTCCAGATGATCAGGACGATTGGTTGCTGCAACCACGATGAGATTTGGAGCTTCTGAAAGAGCATTAAACTCTTGAAGAAACTGAGAAACCTCCTCAGCCTTATGAGCATCTGCATTTGTTCCTCTTTTTGAAACGAGAGAGTCTATTTCATCAAGAAATAAGATAATAGGTCATTTTTGTGAAGCTTCTTTGGCTGCAGCAAAAAAATCTCGGATATTTTTGCTTGTTTCATGCAAATAACTTGATCCAAATTCTCCGACAGATTTGGTGATGAGTCCTGCTCCAAGCTCTTCTGCGAGTTTCTTTGTGATAAAGGTTTTTCCTGTTCCTGGAGGACCGTAAAACAAGAGTCCAGTAGGAATAGTGACTTGAAATGTTTCATAACTCCTGTAGAGATCAACCAGCATCTTTTCTTTTTTTTCTGCATCGGTATCGATTTCGGAAGCAGGCATATTTTCATATTTCGTTTTGAGATCTCGTACGAGAAACAAAAACTGAAGTGGTCGGATAAATCCTTCACGCAGTTCATCCTTGAGTTTTTGCATTCCTGCAACTCCTTTAAATCCCCAAGTATCAGGATTTTTCATCGTAAAATACTCAACTTTTACTTCAAGTTTTCGTGACTCATCTCAGGCATTTTTTGTTTGTTTTTGAGTTCAAGATCCTTCTCACTCAACACCTCTCCCTCAATCCCTCTCCTGCGAGGAGAGGGAAGCTCCAGCTTCAAGAGCTTCTGGAGTTGCGAAAGTATTTTGAAATGCTTGTGCGATATCTCAAGCTTTTGCAACGGAAGCTTCCATTTCTTTCAGAGTTTCAGAGAGATCTCATTTCCAGTCTTTTTCTACTACTTTTTTGAACTCAGGAGTGGTCGTAACAGCTTGAAAAAATGCATCAAATCAGGTATCTTTTTTTTGAGTCATAGTTTTATTATTTAAGTTCGTAACTTTTCTAAAGCCGTTTCAAGCAGAGGGATAAATCTTTCGATATCTGCTTTTTGTATTTCCAGTCTTTTTATTTGAAGAGAGAGACTTCATTGGTATTCTTTTTTTGAAGTCTGCTGTATTTGAGATTCTATCTCTTCTATGGTTTCTGCTATAATATTTTTATGCTTCAAAAGAAGTCGGAGTATGCTCGAAAGAGGGTCAGCAACTTGTTTTTTTATCCAAGCATTATACACCGAAAAAGAAAACATATCTTTGTATCTTGAGCTTTCTATCGTCTCTCGAAGAGCTATCACATCATCTACCACATGTGCAGCAGAACGATTTACATCTTCTATCCCTGCATTTATTTTGAGGAGCAGTCCATCTTGCCAGTTATTTTCATGAGCTTCTTCTAAGAGTCCTTGGAGTTCTATTTTTTCTGATTGTATATCTTGGGAAGCTCGATCTATCGTTCCAAAGAGTTCATTTATTTGAAGCACACTATGACCTCGTTTGAGCAGATACCACGTGTTGAGCTTCGTCATAATACTTCCAAAAATCCAGAGAAAAAATACTCCGAAAAAATATACAAAAGCCATAACCCCAGCATAAGCTGTGTATAAAACAAGAATGAGAAGAATAAATTTTTCGCTATCTTTTCCTCAAAAACGATTGTTCGCAGATTTTAAAATAAACTTATATCCTCCAAAAAGTTGATCCATGACAGACTGAGTCAAAGAATTTTTACTCTCATCCAGACGAGATGATTCAAAAAGTTCTTCTTCAAATTGAGACTCTATATGTTTCATATCATCATGTACTTGCTGAAACTCAGAAAGTTTCACTATTTTTCATCCAAGAGAAATAGAACTATCGGTTATTACGACAAAAGCACTTTTACTCAAGAGAAAAGATCGTTTGAGAGAAAGTATGAAAAGGTAGAGAAACATCAAAAAAGTTCCAAAAAATATCGTGATGAAAAATCCTACAACCGTGAGAAGTCCCATGATAATAGCGAGGATTCCAAGAGGGAGACCGACATATTTGAGAGTTTTGAGAAAGTCTCGTTGTATCGAGAGTTTTACTTCATCAGGACTTATCCACTTGTAGAGATGAAATCCTTTTTCTTCTATATCTGCTTGAATTTTTTCTGGGATTTGAAGCACAGCAGGAGTTTCTTCTTCGTGAGTTCGAGTTCGCATAGAGATGTTATTTATTGAGTTCTTTCGCGAGTTCTTCTTGGCTTGCGACATTGAGTACTTTTACTTGGTCGAGTTTTTCTTTTGCATCTGAAAATGCTTTATTTTCTGCTTCTGCTTCGAGTTTTACTTGAGCTCGATAGCTTTCTATTTGGTCAAAATGATTTTTGAGTTTGGTTACATTTTCTACAAATACAGAAGCTGAAAGAACTGGTTTAGAAGAAAGTTCTTCTGATTTTCTTGAAGATTCTATCGCTTTATCGGTAAGTTCAGAAGACATTTTATCTATCGTTTCTCCCATAACGTTGATAGCCTTCATACTTGCATCGAGTGCTTTTTGAGACGATGTTTCGATCAGAGCTGTAGAAAGAAGTGTTTTAAAAATAGGGCGACTTGAGCTCATGGCAAGAGAGAGTTTCGAAGCACTATCGAGTCGCATCAACAGTCTTTTTCGAGCCATTTCGAGGTTTCCGATAAGAACCACCAGGTTTGAAACGAAGTATTCTACATTACGCAAAAACATATCGTACTTGAGTTTTTCATTTTCATCAGTCACTGTTTCTGCTTTTTTCTTGAATTCTTCTATTTTTGTTTGAAGAAAATCTTTATAAGCAACGACTTTTCCGAGGTTTGCTTCTATTCCTTCGAGAAATGCTTTTTGCATATCAACGGAAGTATCTAGAGAAATATTTGCTTGATCAAAACCAGAAAAGATAGCATTTATTTTTCCTTC
The DNA here is from genome assembly GCA_043730605.1 of Candidatus Altimarinota bacterium. GTDB lineage: Bacteria > Patescibacteriota > Gracilibacteria > BD1-5 > UBA6164 > JAACSU01. Next base: position 5,501 of record JAYTJZ010000065.1, on the reverse strand, counting down.
CATAGACTTGATATTGAAACGTGCTTCATCCCACTTACTATCAAGAGTTTTTGCAAGGATAGAGATGATAGGAAGAGATTTTGCGATTTTCATCACAGTCCCATCGCTGTCTATGATTTCTTTATAGACTCCTTGAACATTTTTATTCATCTCAGAGAGTTCATCTGATACTTTCATGATAGGATCAGAGTCTATTATTTTTGCAGTTTCTGAGATAATACTATCAAGAGGAGCTGTTATCTTTTCACCGAGTTGTCGAAAGTCTTTGGCTTCTTTAAAGGTCTGTTCTACTTCTGCTTGATCAAGAGCAGAAAGAGGAAGTGCTTTGGTTTGAGATACTATTTTATTTGCTTCGCTTTGGGATACTGCTTCATCAGTTCGTACTTGGGTAGACATAAGAGTGGTATTTTAGAGATATAATAAGCACAGCCCTCAATCCTGAATCCTTTCTCTTCAAGAGAGAAATGGGCTGCAGATTCATCTACTTGAGTATAACAAAAAACAGATAAAAAATAAACTATTTTTTCGAGAAAATTATTTTTTCATGTCGCTATATCTTTTGTATTCTTCTATTCTTGTATTTTCTGGAAAATACTCAAGAAAGACAGAGTCTGTACGAGATTTAAAAATATGAGCGACTCAGGCAGGAATAATCTTTTCTCCACTTTTTACTGTAAATATTTCGTGTACATCAAACCCACTTTTTTCACAGATGAATTCAACTTCTCCAGAAATAACTCGAAAGACTTTATCTGCAAAATATCTTTTCCCACCTCGGAAAAATCACTCTTTTGTAGATATCGTATAGAGAGTTATACCTCATAAAATGAGTGTATGCATTTCTCCTGCATCTGTTATTTTTGAGTGGTTACTCATAGCTTTATTTTTTACAAATAATCGTCCCCCAAGTATCTGAAAGAGGAGTATGTATGTGAGTTTTGAGAATCTGAAAACCTAAGTCTTGAAGCATAGTCTCGAGTTCTTCTTGTTCATAATAGACATACTTTTTGATGATACCTGGAGTAGAAAGACTTTCTTTTTCTACGATTTTTGCTTCACCTGCGTTACAAGTTTTGGTTGAAAGAAAAAATATTCCATCATCCTTGAGTATTTCATAACTTTGAGATAGTATTGCTAGAGCTTCTTGTTTTTCGAAGTGGAGAAGTACAGCAGAACAAAATATCCCATCAAAAGTATGTCTATCATAATAGGTATGAAGTTTCGTAATATCTCAGAGTCGTAAAAACTCTCGAATATCTTCATCAGCTTCCCCTATCATTTTTTCAGAAATATCTATTCCGTAAGCTGTATATCCGAGCTTCCTCATCTTTCCTACATCTCTTCCAAAACCACATCCGACATCAAGAACTTCTTTTCCTGAGAGTTGACTCAAAAAAAACTCAAATATATCTCCTTGAAACCTAAAGTCTTGCATCGAGTCTTTGTATTGTTTTGCGTGAGAGTCGTAATATTTTTTTATATCTTGAGTTGAGTCGCTCATATTTAGCTTTTTACGAATTCCATACTTCCTCCTTTTTCCACAAACTGTTTTACGATATCTTGTATCTTTTTGTATTGTTCTGCTGTGAGCGAAGATTTATAGTTTTTTGAAATAAGCTCGTATACGTCACTGAGTTCTCAGGCTTTAAAATGTGTTTTTCCCGTCGAAGTTTCTATCAGTTTTGCGATTTTTATGAGATTTTCAGCTCGTATCTGGATAGGCTTTTCTACTGTATTTATATGCATACGTACCCCTATAATGCCAAATATTTTAATATCTTCGATATCTTTTTGTATATCTTGAGTGATAGGATTATGCTTCTTCTCATGAGAAGCAGGAGTTTCATCTTGAATTTTTTCTTTCTTTTTTGGAAAAAGATTTTCAGGATTGAACTCACTATTGAGGGTATTTCCAAACTTTTTGGTATACATCGTCGAAAGAACGATCATCAGTACTCCTGTTGCTATAAATACGAGAAATCCTACCCCATCATCTACAGAACTATCCCATATATCATACAAAAATATTTTTCCTACGGTGAGTGTCAAGAGATAGAGTCCCAAAGTACGAAGAGAGATGATATTGGCACGTATCCCATATCCAAGAAGTATAAATGAGAGGATTCCCCAATAAAAAGTAATAGCAAACGTCACATCAAAAATATGTTGTACGTAGAGAGTTGAAAGGATGAAAAGATATCCAAGAAATAGACTCAAAAGGCCAAAGTTTTGGATTTCTTTTTTTTGTAGATATTCAGCTATAAAAGGAAGAGTATAAAGTCCTACTGTCAAGCTAGAAATACCTAAGTTCATCGAGTCTCGACCTAAGTTATCTGCAAAAAAGAAGATATGAGTTACGAGTGCCATAATATATCCGAGCATATATATTTTTTGAAGACCAGCAGATGAAGTAAGGGTATTATAGATGTATCACAAGATACTCACAACGAGAGAGAAATATGCAAGACGTATCCACTCATCTGTGATAGGAAGTACTCAATATATCAAAATACTGGTGATAATTATTCCTCAGAGATGGAAAAAATGATGGATGAAGTAAAACTCAAGAGGGAAAGTTGAGTTTTTTAAAGCATTTTTTGGACAGAGTATGAATACATTTCCCAAAAGAGAAAGAGCGATGAGCCCAAAAGCTACGAGTACTCCATAATCCCCAGAAACAGACATAGTGAGAAAAGGAATGATGCGGAGTACTCCGATAATAAGCAACACTAAGGCTCCAAAAAATATTTTTGAAGAGAGTATTTTTTTTGCAAAAAAGAAGAGAATATTTGCTTCCAAAAGCCAGACGATAGAAATCACTTCAGGATGCTTCGAGAATACAAAGGCAATAGCAAGAGAAAAAAGAGAAAGTCCAAGACTTGAGAGTACATAAAAGATATTTTTATATTTTTCTTCTGATTTCATTTTTTCTAGACCAATAGATTGCACAAGAAAGAAAGCAATACTTACATAGACACCTGCAAGAGCAAAAAATGCAAAACCTTGCAGCATTCCTGGAAAATATACATTTCCATAAAGGTATATCATAAAGGTGAGAAAGAGAGCTCCAGATATCAGTCCACTCAGGATATTTCCTATATTTTCAGATATTAAATCTTTATTTTTTTGCAGGAGTATTCCGACATTGAGCACTCAAAATACAGCTATTATACAGGTCGCAATTCAAAGGTATCAGTCTTGTATTCCAAAGAGAGCCAAAGCAGGACTCAGAGTCACTATAGTTCCAAGAGTCCCGATACTATACAGATACACTCATCGTTTCATAGAAGCATAACAAAATACCATAAGGGCAAGACTTGAGACTCAGAGCAAGGCAAATTCAGTAATACTTATATCTTGTAAGGTAAGAAGTCCCATACATCCTATGAGGAAAAAACTTCCTCCGATAAGTATTTCACTCAAGTATTGATATTTTTTTTCAAAGGCACTACTCACAAAAAGACTAAGAGCTCAGAGCGTATTGATACAGAGAAGTTTTGCTACCCAACCAGTTCCATCACTATCTGGTGCTCCCAAGAAGAAAAATGCAGCAGCGATAAAACTCAAAGTAAAGAGAATAATATCTTTTCGAGTATAACTCATAAACATCGCTCCAAGAGTCACGATCATCGTATAGCCTAGGAGCGTGTATGGTTCATCAGAAGGAGATCATAAAAGCAGAGGATTGATATACGCAAATACAAATGAGAATATCAGAAGAGTATGAGATCTATATACAAGAGAAGTAGTCACTCCAAAAAGAGTATTGAGTATCAAGAATACAAACATCACTCCTACTGGGAGGAAGTTTCCAGTTTCGCTATCTCCTCCAAGTAGATATCTTCATCCAAGTATGATGAGATAATTAATGAGGATAGACATCCCCATCACGATACGAGCTTCGTTTGGGTATCATTTTTTATCAAGGAACACTCATGCTCAAAAACATGAAAATCAAATCGCAAAACCAAGAATCATCTTGGTCACAGGTCCAAGAAGCGTATAGATAACAGTAAGAAAGAAAAATACTCAGATAAATACAATAATTCCTCCTACTTTTGCGATGATATTTTCAGAGAAAAACTGAGAAATCACACGTGATGGATAGGATGCAACATACAGCTCTTCTTGATTTTTCTCTTTATTTTCTGAAATTGTAGCAACATATGAAGAAAAATTATTCTCATCTTTTTCTAGTACTTCGTTATACGCAGGACTTTCTGTAAGAGAGGTATCAGAGGAAAAAGAATAATCATCAGATTTTTGAGAATCTGTTTCTTCCTGTGAAATCGTATAAGACTCTTGAACTGAAGAACTTTCTCAAAGCTTTTTTTGAAAAAATGCAAGACGTGAATTGATATATGACGGAGAAAAAAGAAAAAATTTTATCACAAAAGGAGCAATAACTCAGAAGATAATAAACTCTGTATCTATGGCAATAATCATCAATCCTATACTGATACTCAGTACCCAAGTAATTCTATTTAAAAGCTGAAACATAGCAGAGATATAAGAAAATAAAAATTATTTTTGTAACTTTCGAGCCATAAAATATATTCACGCAGCAAACACTCCTACGAGCAAACAGAGTAATACTATAAAAAATACTTTGTTTGACTCTAAAAATCTATTATCTTTTTCATCACAGACATCTCAGAATTCATCACGGTCTACATTCGTTTGATCGAGATTAGAGACATAGGGACAATTATCGACAGAAAAAAGTATTCCATCTCCATCATCATCCTCACATATATTTCCAACTCCATCATTGTCAGCATCTTCTTGAAGAGGATTTGCGATATTCGGACAATTATCTTGGAGTCCTTCTTTTCCATCAGCATCGCTATCTTCACAAATATCCCCAACCCCATTTTTATTTTCGTCTTCTTGAAGAGGATTTTGATAGTTTTTACAGATATCACAGACATTTCCTACTCCATCACCATCATCATCTTCTTGAAGAGGATTTGCGATATTCTTACAATTATCTTGAAAATTTGCTACCTTATCACTATCAGTATCATTTTCCACTAAATATTTCTGTGCTGCGTCACAGCGATCTCAAAGTCCATTTTTATCGATATCAAACTGGTCAGGATTATAGAGACTACAGTTATCACAGACATTTCCTATACTATCTCCGTCATCATCTTTTTGATCAGTATTTGCGATATTGCGACAGATATCTTTTTCATCAGGGATACTATCTCGGTCGGTATCAAACTCACAGATATCACCTATTTTATTTTGATTAATATCTTTTTGATCAGGATTTTTTAATATTTGACAGTTATCACTATTATCTTTTACTCCGTCATTATCCGTATCAGAAATGCTCTGCGTATATGAAATATTTTGCATAAAGTCCAAAATAATACTCTCTGTAGCAGGAGAGAGAGGAGTTCATTCAGAGAGTTTTTTCCCTACAGAACAAGTATTTTGCATATAAAAATATACAGGAATGTTTGATTTTATTTCTGAAACCTGAGTTGTAAAAT
>JAYTJZ010000064.1:0-11399 GCA_043730605.1 Candidatus Altimarinota bacterium | reverse complement strand
AGCATTGTCAAATCGTGCTCATTTTCTATATCTGTTTTTTGCTTTCATACTGCCAGTATAACGAGATTAAAGTTTCGTCAACTGGGGAAGACCCTATATTATTTTTCCTTTACGAGATTATGAGAATAATATTACAGGATTACTAGAAATTTGACACAAAACTTTTAAAGATCCCTTTTATACTTCAGAGATAAAAGAGCTTATTCGTTTTTCCTCTTTTCTTCAAGGACATCTTAAATATATTTCTACCTATAAAAAGCTTTTTGAACTCTCTATAAATCTCGATAAAAAAGTAGATGAAAAAACAATAGAGTTTAATAATCTTCTCAATAAACAGAAGTGATTTATCCAGTATCTCTGACATGAAATTAAAAATCCACTTACAAATTCTATATTTCTCAGTGAAAGCATAAAAAATTATCCTTTTGAGGAAAAATCAATTATTCATAAAGATATTATTGAAGACTCTCAACTCCTCTACCAAGAACTTCTTAAAGTTTCAGGACTCGTAAAACATATATTTTCTATAGAACAATTTGATTTATGAAAGATAAAACTTTATACAAAGTCCATAAACTTAAAAGATTTTCTTCTTGCTGAAACTTCTACTTTCCAACGATCTCATCCTGAAACATTCCTAGAAACTAAAATAAGAGAAGTATGAAAATTAAAAATAGATGAAATACAGATGAGACAAGTGATTCAAAATCTTCTCAATAACGCTATAAAATTTGCACAAAAAGAAAATATGAGAATATGTATTTCTCTTTTCAAAATACCATCATGAAAAATTCATCTTCAAATAGAAGATAATGGAGAATGATTTCAAGAAGGAAAAGGAAATGCTCTCTTCGAAAAATATACTACTGGAAAAGGTGAATCTATCGGACTTGGGCTCTGATTGTATTTATGTAAAAAAATAGTAGAACTCCATGAAGGAAAAATATATGCTTCAAATGGGACTCACCTCTGCGGAGCATGTTTTACTATAACTTTTTAGAAATATATGAATATACTTCTGATAGAAGATGATCTCTATTTTGCATCACAGATTGAAACGAATTTCAAAAAATACTCTTTTCTCAATAGGATAGAATATAGAAAGAGTTATGAAGAATATCTCAGTAATATTCCTTTAATTCCTAGTTTTGATATTATTCTTCTTGATATTCACCTTGGAACGACAAAAAATACGAATGGTTTTCTCATACTCAAACATATTAGAAAACATTATGATAAAATTCCTATTATTATCATCAGTGGTCACTGCGAGTATAATTTTCTAGAAACTGCATTTGAATATGGAGCTCATGACTACATCATTAAACCATTTCGTCCAAGAGAGTTACAAATACGTATAGAACGTTGGTTTAGAAACTATATTTTTTTAGAATATTTTTCTACCAGTACATTTCTCAGCTATCACGATATAACCTACAATGTTTCAAGTTATGAGTTTTATAAACAGGAGAAAAAAATTATTCTCTCTCGATCAAACAAATACTTACTTTCCTTATTTTTTATTCACAGGGAAAAAGTTCTCAGTCAAAGCTTTCTTTCAGATAAGATATGGGGTGCTTCGGAAAAAGAAGCAGATAAAAATCTTCGTATCAAGATTTTACGACTCAAAAAAGAACTAAAAAGTGTATGACTCGATACATGGATAAAAAATAAAAAAGGAGAATGATATGTTTTTGAAAAAGATCTGAAATAATTTCTTAAATCTTGATTATATATTTATCCACTATATATCTCCCTTGTAAGTTATTTTTCAGTACTCCTGTAATATCTTCTTGTAGCTCATCTATAAGATCAAGATAATTTCCTGTTTCTATGATATAGAGCAGAAGTGTACGAAGAAAGTCTCCATATTCTTGTTTTTCGAGTTTAGCAGAAAAAAAGTATTGTATAAGTTCTGGGGATTTTTTTGCGATATGCGACTCGATAAGAGAAAAGAAAAATGCATTTTTTTCAAAAGTTTTTTGACTCCCGAAAGTAATAGTTTGGATACGACTGAGTATTGTTTCTAAAATTCCCGATTCTGAAGGATTGCTTAAAATCACAATATTTCACTCTCCTGGTTCTTCAAAAAACTTGAGACAAGCATTTTGTGACTGCGAAGTCATCCGAGAAATATGCTCGATGACAAATATCTGAAATGCAAATCGAGGACGAACTTCTGCTTGTCGAAGAAAGGTTTTTATTGTTTCTATTTTTAAAGATTCTCCACTATCTCGCAGAAAAAAAATACTTTGTGCATCAAATAAAAAAGTAGAACAAATTTGTTTCAAAGATATTTCAATATCACTATGAAGCAATTCTAGATTTGAAGCGAGAAATAAAAAAGGAGAGATTTCTCCTCCCTTTTGCATCTTTTCTACAAGTATATCATATATGCTACTCACTTTTTAAAATATCGTTAAATAGTGCTTCTAAATCATCTTCATACTCTTCTATCACTTCTTGTTCATTTCCACTACTCCCAGAAGAAGAGCTTATTTCCTGTGTACCAGAAGATACTTCTGAAGTTCCTGTTTGTGTATTTTGCACCTCTGGAATATTTTCGAGTGATCCTGTTTCTGAAACTTCTGTTCCTGATCAAATGGTTTTTGTTTCATCTATCAACATCCCTCCACTTCAAGAAATAAGCTCTTCATCTGGTTTTTTCTCAAAACATCCTAGAAAGATAAAACTTGAAAGTACCAGAAACATAATACGATATTTCATATATCAAAATAAGGATGTAAATATAAAAAAATAGTACAGAAAAAATCTATTTTTGCAAGTTTTTAACTTGTATTTTAAAGTTGAAATACAAAAAATTTTCATATAATGCTTGAGCCAATATTGAGGTGAATTTTACACGAAATATATTTATGTTAGAAAAAATAATAAAAACGATTTTCTGAGATCCTGACGCAAAAAAAGTAAAACGATATAAAAAGGAGGTAGCTCAAATACGTGAACTCGAAAAAAGCTTCTCAACTATGACTTTGGAAGATATTCAGAAACGAAACCAAGAAATAAAAGCTTCTTTTGAAGGAGTAGATTTTGAAACTCCAAATGGAACTCAAGCTCTCAAAGAAGGACTTGAAAGTATTAAGTTTGAAGCTGCAGCTCTCTGGCTTCGAGCTTGTAGTCTCATAACAGGACAAACTTTTGTGCTTCCAAGTGGAAAGGAAATAGTATGGAATATGCTTCCCTATGATGTTCAAATCATGGGATGACTTGCTATTCACGAAGGAAATGTTGCAGAAATGAAGACGGGAGAAGGAAAAACTCTCGTTGCTACTTTCCCAGCATACCTCAATGCACTTTCTGGGAATACCGTACATATAGTTACGGTAAATGATTATCTTGCGAGTCGAGATGCTGAAGAAATGTGAATCCTTTACTGAGCTCTCGGAATGACGGTTGGTATCATCACTCATAATCAAGCTCGAAATGAAAAACAAGAAAATTATGCACGAGATATCATTTATGGAACCAATAATGAACTTGGTTTCGACTATCTTCGTGATAATATGGTAACTGATATGAAAAATAAAGCGATGAGTCGTAAGTTCTTTGCAATTATCGATGAAGTAGATTCTATTCTCATCGATGAAGCTAGAACTCCTCTCATCATCTCTATGCCCGATAACGAACCTACTCAAAAATATATGACTTTTTCTGTAATGGCTCGAAAACTTGAAAAAGGGATAGATTATAAAATAGATGAAAAACAAAAATCTTCCTCTCTTACAGAAATCGGAATTCAAAAACTCGAAGAAATGTTAGGGGTAGACAATATTTATGTTTCCGAAAGATATAATGACATACACCATATAGAAAATGCCCTTCGAGCAAGCTCTGTATATACCAGAGATAAAGACTATATCGTACGAAATGATGAAGTTATGATTGTTGATGAACATACGGGTCGAGTCCTTCCAGGAAGAAGATACTCTGATGGACTTCATCAAGCACTTGAAGCAAAAGAAGGAGTAAAAATTCAACAAGAGAGTAAAACTCTTGCAAGCATCACCTTTCAAAACTATTTCCGTATGTACTGGAAACTCGCCGGAATGACCGGAACAGCAAAAACGGAAGAAGAAGAATTTTATAAAGTCTATGGTCTTGAGACTCTCGCTATCCCTACCAATAAAACGATTGCTCGTGTAGATAGTCCTGATCTGCTTTTTAAAAATGAAAAATGAAAATTTGAATACGTAGTACAATATATCCAAGAGCTTCATAAAAGTGGACAACCTATTCTCGTAGGAACGGTATCGGTTGATAAATCCGAATATCTCTCTGCGGAACTTCAAAAAGTAGGAGTTCTCCATAATGTACTCAATGCGAAACAACACGAAACAGAAGCAGAAACCATAGCTGCAGCAGGACAAAAAGGAGCGGTAACAATCGCGACAAATATGGCAGGACGAGGAACTGATATCAAACTAGGAGAAGGAGTTCGAGAGCTTGGTGGACTCATCATCCTCGGAACAGAAAAACATGAAACACGTCGTATTGATAATCAACTTCGAGGGCGAGCAGGAAGACAAGGAGATCCTGGAAGAACACAGTTTCTCATCTCTCCAAACGATGATATTATGAGAATATTTTGAGGAGATAAACTTTTTGGAGTTTTTAACTCTGCGATGTTTGCGAGTCTTCCAGATAATGAACCTCTGACTCAAAGTAATATGCTTACTCGTAAAGTGACAGGGGTACAAAAACAAGTGGAATGACATCATTTTGACAGTAGAAAACATGTACTTGAGTATGACGATGTTATCAATAAACATCGAGATATCATCTATACACGTCGAAATAAAATTCTCACTGCAAGTGAAGATTTTGAAACTTTTGAGAAAAATATCAAAGATATGATCTATAACCAAGTACAGTCTCTCGTACTTGCAGAAGAAGCAAAGTGAGAAAAACAGACTCATAAAAATCATATCGTTGCAAAAGTACATGAGTTTCTTGGAAGAAATATTATTTCTGACTTTCTTGAAAAAGAAGATATAAAAGCTATTACTGGTGAATTGACTCTTGCAGACTATATCGCTCAAAGAGCTGTAGAAGAACTTGAAATAATTCAAGCAGAAGCTCCAAACTCCGAAGTATTTCATGAACTTCTCAAACGTATTATGCTTCAATCTATGGATAGACTCTGGATGAATCATATAGATGGAATGAGTAAACTTCGAGAACAAGTTGCCTTTGTTGGGTATGCTCAAAAACAACCTCTTATGGTATATAAAGAAGAAGCTTTCAAAAAATTTAAACTGCTCATCGATGAAATCGAACTTCGGGTCGTAAAATCTATTTTTGGGATTACTCATCAAACCGAAGTGACTCTCACTCCTGTAGATGATAGCAAACTTCAAATAACTGCAAGCGATGTAGAACATATGAAAATAGGAGAATGACTGAGTCTATCTTCTGAAAGTATAAATCCTCTTTTCTCTCAGCCTCAGGGATCACAACAAAAGCAAAAGATTCGAGTTTAAAACTCGAATCTTTTGGTCTTATTTTTCAAAATGAATTGCAACTCATAAGATGAAGAGAGTCAAGCTCTTTTCTCGATATTTTTAGAAAAATATGCTATCATACAGGAGATATATTTTAAAAATAGATTTCTATGAGTGATATTCCTCAAAACACAGATAAAAAGCTTCCTTCTCCAGAGCTTGAAACAGATATTCTCGGAAGTTTTGATATACCTGAATCAAAAACTCCTCTTATAAAAGAAGTTCCAAAAACAAATCTTCTTCCTTGGGAAGAGGAAACTCCAAATACTGCAGAAGTTCAAGCTACTACTCCTGCTGTTGTATTTGATAGTACTATTATAGATATAAATATTACTTCTCTCGAAGATATCGTCCTTCGTATTACTGAAAAAGAGTATGATTTTGCATTAATAGAACCAGAAGATAGCCAAGTAAAAATCACCTTTAAACAAGATAATGTCGATAGAAATATCGTATCTATAAAATTTCCAATATACAGTAATATCCTCTTTAAACTCAAACAAACACTTGGACTCGTTCTCGAAAATACTAGTGATACCCAAGAAGGAAAAGGCAGTTTTTCTATAGACCATATTCTCTATAAGATACATACAAAGACTGCTCCAGGACAAAACGGAGAGCGTATTTGGATGAGTGCTAAGAAAGAATTGAGTGAAAATGGGACAAAAAAAATACAAAAAACTTCTCCCTCTGTTATATTTTGATTTCTTGCTGCTATCCTTTTTGTCTGTCTGGTACTTGGTGGAACTTTTATTACTTTCGTCGTTCTCAATGCAAAAACTATCGATGATGTTAAATTTTTTGCAAGCTTAGGTATTAGCCTTAATGATATCAATTCGTTTCTTTCAAACATTGTTACTTTCATATTTTCTATTCTTCTCTTCCTTCTCACTCTTGTCCTTTCGATTAGTTTATTTAAATTTTTCCTTACAAAAAAATCTCTCAAACGAAAAAAGATTCTATATGGACTGCTTTCTCTGATACTCCTTCTGAGTACTTTTGGAACAGGAAGTGCTTGGATGATCATCGATCAAAAGATAAAACAACTTCCAAACTGGGAAGAAGAAGCCTATGGAGATCTCAAAATATTTGATAACGATTTACTCGTAAGTGGTGTTTTTGAAAAAAGTGAAGCGCTTTTAAGCCAAACAGAAAACCTTATATGACCAGTGACTCTCAATTTTGACTTAGAAAATTTTCAAAATGCACAAGAAAGAAAAGGATTCAGTATCAAGAAATATACTTGGACGATTGGAGGAGAAACGATAGATACTTTTACTCCAGTTCTTACGAAAACCTTTGAAGAAAAAGGAAACTATGAAATATCTGTTACTGCTATTGGAAGCGATACGAGTGGAGAAAATATTGAACAAGTTCTCTCAAATATGCCTACAGTAGGGATAAATAATATAATAAAAATCAAAGAAGATATTACCAGTAATGGAGGAAAAAAACTCTCTTTTGATGCTCGTGACCTCGAAAGCTTAGGAAAAGTTTCTTGGTATTTCAAAGAACCTATTACGGCTGAAAATCCAACTCCTAGTTATAAAGAATGGACTAAAATCGATGAGTGATATGATTTTATTCCTGGAAAAATTTTCTTCTCTGATATATTTATATGAATTTCTTTAAATACTGGTGAAGTTGAGGCAGAAGAATCAATTAATAAAGTGATAGCAATTCAAAATAGTAGTCAATCAGATATTTCTTGAGAAATAGGATATACCTCTTCTCTCGAAGATGAACTCTCTCTCGATTTTTTCATAAAAAATCCAAAAACAAGTTTTTGAAATGGGTTTATAGAATCGTATCAATGGAAGATAGAAGATAAAATATATACCATTCAAGGAGATAACACAAAAACTGAAGTATCTCCGAGTGTTTCTCATACATTTAAAAACTTTGGAGAACAAAAAATCGAAGTAATTCTTACAGATTCTACTGGAAAAACAGCAACTATTACACAGAGTGTTTCTATAGAAAAAAATGTAGAACTTATCGATTCCCTCGCTATTTTTGATGTAAATGACCAAAAGTTTAGTGATTTTCGCTATGAAGAAAAGTCTCACGAATATTTCATCGATGCTTTAGGAATACCTGCAACTCTCAAATTTGATGCACGATATATTCGTCCAAGCAATCTAGTCTACGTCCTTCAAGATGTTACTTGGGATATAAAAAACGATGGAAATATTGATGCCACTGGAAAAAGTTTTACTTTTGAAATTCCTACCGAAGGAAATCATATTGTAGTAGCACAGTATACCTTTGTACATAGAAAAAATCCTGACGACACCATCATTTTGAAAGAATTTTTATACATAGAAGGGATAAAAAAAGAAGCTATTTTAGACTTACAAATTGAAAAAGATAGTAACTATGCTCCGGTGAGTGTTCGTTTCGATTCTTCGAAAAGTTATATTAAAAACGATAATATTATTAAATTTACCTATGACTATGGTGATGGGATTTCCGAAGAAAGAGATGCGATAAATCCTGGTCATAAATATGCTGTTGCTGGAGATTATACCGTAAAACTGACGGTCACTGGAGAAAGTGGAAAGACCTATAGTATAGAAAAGAAGCTCATACTCCTTCCTCCTCCACAAGATGTAAAAATATCAACGAGTCTTAGAAAAGCTCCTATTGGTCAAGGGATTGATTTCTCTTCTTCTGAAAGTTCAGGGCAAATCATAGAATATTTCTGGGATTTTGGTGATGGGGAAATATCAACCGAAGCAAATCCAACTCATAGCTATAAGAAAGCTGGGGATTATACGGTAAAACTTCGAGTCGAATTTATCAATAGTAATTCTATTTCCGATGAGATAGAGATACAAATTAACTAGAAAAATCACAAATATAAAAAATACTTCTTTAAAAAAGAAGTATTTTTTTAAAGATTATTTTTTCACGATTTTATAATTCTTCTTCCCTTTTCGAAGTAAGAGAAAAGTATTATTTATAAAGTTTGTTGAAATATCATATTTTGGATCTTCTATTTTCTCTTCATTGACAAACATAGCTCCCGACTGGAGTGTTTGTCGTGCCGTAGAATTACTTACCTCAAGTCATGACTGTACAAATAGTTCGAACAGATTTTGTTGAGTATATTCTAAACCTCCAATACTTGTAAAAAATAATTCAAATTCCCGAGAACTGAAATTTCTTAAGAGTTCGATTCTTTCTATATCTCCAAAAAGAAATTCTGATATTTTTTCAGAAAGAATAGCTGCTTCTCTTCCATGAATGATATTGACTACTTCATACGCAAGTCGTTTTTGTCCGAGTCTTTTTTCTGGAGCCAGTAAATGTGCTTTTAAAACACTATGAATTTCTGAAAGTTCTAAAAGCGTAAGAAGTTTCAGATAGCGATCTAAATCGTCATCATGCGTATTCATAAAATACTGATACAATGCATAGGGAGTCGTCTTTTTTTCATCAAGGAAAAGAGCATTTCCTTCTGACTTTCCAAACTTTTTACCAGTAGCATCGGTGATAAGAGGCCAAGTAAAAGTGTAAGTTTCATTGTTTGTTTTTTTTCGAATGAGTTCTATTCCTGTCACGAGATTTCACCATTGATCTTGTCCTCCTACTTGTAACTCTACTCAAAAATCACGATTCAAGATATAGTAGTCAAATCACTGCAAAAGCATATACGAAAATTCTGTATATGATATAGATTTTGTAGGATCTTCGATACGTTTTTTTACGGTATCTTTTGAAATCATTTGGTTCACTGTATGATATTTTCCTACTTCACGAAGAAAATCAAGATAGCTTACTCCTTCATAAAAATCCTTATTATTTACTGTTTTAAAGTCGAGTTTTTTTCAAGTCTGTTCCTCCAGACGCGCGATAATAGTTTGAAACTGTTTTTTGATAGCTTGTTCATTTTTTGCAAGAATCTCTTCGGAAAGAAAGTTTCTTTCTGCATCTTTTCATCCTGGATCTCCGATCATACCTGTCGCTCCTCCTACGAGGGCATAGTAGGTATTTCCTCGAAGCATCAGCTGTACCGCAGTCATAAATCCTATGAAATTTCCCATATGAAGTGAATCTGCTGTCGGATCAAATCCACAGTAAAAACTCACTCCTCCTTTTTCTAATTTTTCAAAAATCGTAGCAGATGAAAACTGATAGAGGTATCATCGCTCTTGTAGTTCTTGTTGTAAACTCATAAAATCTTTCGTATCAAAAATATAAACTCAGATAGAAATACAATAGCAAAAAAGCCAAAAAGTGCAAGATAGATTTGAAAAAAGAAAAAATAGTTTTAGAGTGTGTACAAATTTTATACAGTTTAATCTTAATATATGAAATTTCACAAAAGAGATATTTGGGAAAAGACTCAACCTGAAGATTTAGGTTTGGAAAAATGTGTTTTTTGTGATCCCTATATTGAAAAAGAATATATTATCTATGAAACGAGACACTGGAGAGTGCTTCACAATAAATATCCCGTGCTTTGACTTCGAGAACATATTATGGCTATTCCAAAGCAACATATAAAAATGGCTTATGAAATACCTGCCGAGGTAATGTTTGAATATCCAGAAATAGAAAAATTTGTATATGATTTTTTTGCCTGAAAACCATACTTTACCTTTATGCGAGAACCTCTGCAAAGTAGAAGTTTAGAACATATTCATTATCACTTTATTCCAGGGAAAATATACTACAAACATTTAGAATATATTCTTCTGGAGCAAGGATTTACAAATCAGCTTGATTCGGAATAAAAAAGATATATAGTACATACAACTTTTTAGAACATCTTATTTTTTCTATGAAACTGGATCTCTCCAAAATCTTTGGTTCCAAGTGTCGAGCAAAACTTCTGGAGAAGTTTTTTTTGGAATACTACGCTGGGAAAAATGAAGGGTTTCATATGCGTGGATTGGCTCGTGATCTCGATGAACAAATAAATTCTGTGAAACGAGAACTCGATAACCTTGAAGAACTCGGAGTTCTTAAAGCAAGAACAGAACTGCGAAAAAAGATTTTTACGGTCAATACTCATTTTTATCTTGTGAGAGAATTTCAGGATATATTTTTAAAAAGTTATAATCCTCTCGATGATATCAAAAGATATTTCAAAACTCAAACTCTTTTAGAAGTTATTATCGTCAATGAAACGATTAAAAATAAACTCTTCGAAGATGGAAAGGCTATCCTTGATATATTTATGATCGGAGAAGTAGATCGAGATAGTTTTTCAGAATTTTTACAGTCTATATTTTTTGATAAAAAGATAAAGTTTGCTATTATTTCCACTGAAGATTTTTTCAATCGTTTGAGTTACGGAGATAAACTTATCCATAATATATTACGAGAAAAAGGAAATATCTTTATCAAAGATACTCTCAAAGTAAAAGAAAAACTCGATGCATAAAACGTTGTTTTCTGTAGGGAACACAGGCATGTGTTCTTTTCACGGAATGCATGCCTGCATTCCCTACAGATAGAAAATATGAATAATATTTAACACGAAACTCCAAGTTCTACCGTTCCTACTTTGTTTTTAAATTGTCCATATTTGATACGATAGTATGCAAGAATTCCTATCATTGCAGCATTATCCATACAGTACACTTTTTTTATAGGAAAGAGAAACCTGAGTCCTAGTTTTTGTGTTTCTTGTTCGATTTTTTTTCGTAAGTCATCATTCGCACTCACTCCTCCTGCAAGCAATATCATTTTTACATTTTTTTGCTTCGCTGCTTCGATAATTTTATAACAAAGTACTTCATTTACGGCAGACTGAAATTCATAGGCTATTTCTTTTGTGTCTTCTTCCGTGAGACCGGTCTCACCTGAGACCGGTCTCTGTATAAGACAACGTCTCTCTATTTCCCGTTTTACCGCACTTTTGAG
>JAYTJZ010000063.1:0-11529 GCA_043730605.1 Candidatus Altimarinota bacterium | reverse complement strand
ACACGCATCTCGAAATGCTTTTGAGGCTGCAATTTTGAAAGAAAGTTCTGAAGAGTCAACATCATGGAATGATCCAAATGTCAAAGTTGCTTTGATATCAACCATCGCATATCCAGCAAGAAATCCTCTTTGGTATGCTTCTTTGAGACCTTTTTCAACCCCTGGAATATATTCTTTTGGAATAACTCCTCCTACTATTTTATTTACAAATTTATTTACTTTCTTGATACCTCCTTCATCATCAGGTTCTGCTTGTGTATATGGTTCAAAAGTCATAACTACGTGTCCATATTGTCCTCGTCCTCCTGTTTGTTTTGAATATTTATGTTCTACATCTTTTGCAATAGTTTTTATCGTTTCTCGATATGCCACTTGAGGAGCTCCTACATTTGCTTCCACCTTAAACTCTCGTTTCATACGATCTACGATGATATCAAGGTGCAGTTCTCCCATCCCTGAAATGATAGTTTGTCATGTTTCTTCATCTGTTCGAACCCGGAAAGAAGGATCTTCTTCTGCAAGTTTTGAAAGAGCCATACCCATTTTTTCTTGGTCTGCTTTTGTTTTTGGTTCTACAGAAATTGAGATTACTGGTTCTGGAAAATCCATTGATTCAACGAGAAATTTTTTATTCATGTCACAGAGAGTATCTCCTGTTTTTGTAGCTTTGAGACCGATAACAGCTCCGATATGACCTGCTTGAATTTCTTCTATTTCTTCTCGTGAATTTGCATGCATTTGTACAAGTCGTCCTACTCGTTCTTTTTCTCCTGAAGAAGAATTGTATACGTATGATCCTGATTTAAGTATTCCTGTATATACTCGAACGAAGGTGAGTCTTCCTACAAATGGGTCTGTTGCGATTTTAAAAGCAAGAGCAGCAAGAGGAGAAGTCGTATCTACTTTGATTTCTTCTGTTTTTTCTTCATCATCTATATCTGTAACTGTAAGAATTCATTCATTCACATCAAGTGGACCTGGAAGATATTCTACAGCAGCATCGATAACCATTTGAACTCCAATGTTTTGAAGAGCCGAACCACAAGTGACAGCATAAAGTTCATTTCTACATACTCCGAGTCGAAGTCCTTTTTTTATTTCAGCTACAGTAAGATCTCCTTCTGAAAAATATTTATTCATAAGTTCTTCATCTTGTTCTGCAACTTTTTCGATAAGTTCGAGTCGAAGTACTTCTACTTTATCTTGAAGATCAGCAGGAATAGGAATTTCTGTAATATTTTCTCCTGAACTTCCATCAAAATGATATGCTTTCATTTCTATAATATCGATAATTCCTTCAAATGTTTCAGCTTGTCCGATAGGATATTGAATCGCTACTACTTTATTTCCTGCAAGTCGTTTTTTGATAGAGTCAACTGACATATCAAAATCTCCCCCCATCTTATCCATTTTATTTACAAATGCGATTCGTGGAACTACATATTTATCTGCTTGCTTCCATACTGTTTCTGACTGAGGTTCTACTCCTTGAGATCCATCAAATACAGCAACTCCTCCATCAAGAACTCGAAGTGATCGTTCTACTTCAATCGTAAAATCAACGTGCCCTGGGGTATCGATAATATTGATTTGGTATCCTTTCCAAAATGCAGTGGTTGCTGCAGAAGTAATAGTAATCCCTCGTTCTTTTTCTTGTTCCATCCAGTCCATCGTTCCTGCTCCATCATGAGTTTCTCCGATTTTATGTATTTTTCCAGTATAGAAAAGGATTCGTTCTGTAGTAGTTGTTTTTCCGGCATCGATATGGGCAATGATCCCAATATTTCGTACTCGCTCAAGAGGAGTGTGGCTCATATAATAAATAATAAATAATTAAAATTTTATAAACTTCAAGAATCCTGTGAAAAACAGGTTTTTTCTATTTGTATATTGATTTTTTGCCCGAAGATTCTATACAAAAGAGCCTGTAAGTCAAATCTATATTTCAAGCCCTTCATTACTCCATTCTTTTTGAAGATCTGGCATATTTTTTTTGAGGGACTTCTCTAATTCTCAGAGGATAAACTCACTATAATTTTGTGCTTTTGCAGAAGAAATAGAAATATTGAGTTCTGTAAAAAAAAACCGAAACACACTAGTGGTAAAAGTCCTTATTTTTTCATCATAGAGAATAAGACCTAAAGTTCGTTTCGTAATAATAGAAGAGACTTCAAAAACAACGACAGCTTCCATATCTTCTATCCATGCATTGACTCTTTTTCGTACTTCTTCTGGGATTTCTTGTGCATCAAAAGAAAGTGATTCCCCTGTGACAATATAGTGAAATTCAAAGAGTTCTTTCTGAGAAGATTTTCGGATTTCTTGGCTAATCGGAGCATAAATAAGAGAAAGAATTCCTAAGAGAAAGTTTGTCCCATATCCTGCGTCCAGACAAGAAAAAAGTTCTCCGAGAAGACTATCATATTTTTTCTTGAGAAGCATTTCTACTAAAAATCTTGCAAGTAAGAAATCGTATCTTTTCGCTTTCCCTTCATCTTTTTGAGTACGTCAAATGCCTGCTGCGGCTTTTTTTGCAGACTCTTTATATTTTTCTGAAATCTCAGCAGAATTACTTCAAGACTCTGCCGACTCCAAGGATGAAAGTTCATCAATACTCATAATTTAAAACCCTGTTATATGTATTACTCGATATATATTAGCGCTATCAGGAAAATATTCAAATAAAAGTCCCATTTCTTTCAAAAAGTTTTTTGAAATTTCATACTGATCAAAACCAATTTCTATAAAGAGATCTACACTCTTGAGCGATTGTACATGTTTGAGTTGAAAACATTGTTTTATAAGTGTTTCATACAGTTCAAACCCTGTCTTTTTTCCTCAAAATAAAGCAACATGTGGTTCATATTTTACTACTGATGTATCCATGTTTTCTGTATCATTTTCTTTGATATAAGGAAGATTTGCACTGATAAAGAGCTGTTTTTCGTACAGTTCAGGAAGAAAAAAAAGAGACTGCATGAGATTACTATGGAGGGTTTGTATCTTCCCAAAAACGAGAAAGTCTATATTCTTTTGTGCTACCTCTAGAGCTTCTAAAGAGATATCAAGTGCATAGTTTTTAAAAAACTTAAGTGGCGATATTTCTGAAACAATACTTACTGGAATACACCCACTTCCTGTTCCTATGTCTACGTATACCGTATTTTCTGTATCAATTCCGAGATGAATATTATGAACAGCTCTCTTCACCAAGACCTCACTATCTGTTCGTGGGATGAGAACCCTCGCATCTACAAAAAAATCTCTCCCATAAAAGCTTGAAGTCTGAAGTACATATTCTTCGGGAATTCAGAGTTGAACCTTATAAAAAAGTTTTTGAATATCGTACATATATTTGACTGAAATTTCTTGAAGGAGAAAAAGTTCTGTTTTTGAAATATTTAAAACATGACATAAAACTCCTTCGATTTGCGAAGGAGTAAGTTTGCTTTGAAATCATATATCAAAATACTCTTGTTTTTTCATTATCCCTCAAAGGTTTTTCTTGAAAATATATGTACCGTGAAAAAGAGAAGAATAGTGATATAGAGAAGACTATATACTCCATTAAAGAGGAAATAATTCAGAGAAAAATCTTGAAATACTCAGATAACATCTTTGAGATTGAGAGCCTGAAGTGGTGGAAAAAGAAGCTGAAATATCTTTATACTTTCAAATAAAACCATCGATTTTGAACGAGCAAAAAGATCGAGAAGTAAAGTGAAATTATGGGAAATCAGATATACCATCAAGCTGATCATAATGGTCATAATTGTACTCATAAAAGTAGAAAAGAAAAACACGATAGCAAGGAGTATCTCAAGTTTGAGGAAAATAAAAATCAGTGTCCAAGCAATAAGAGAAGAAAAAGCTATATCTTTTAAAAGAAGTACCGCAATAAAAACCAGAGCTTGAAAGAATACGATACAGAAAAGAGTTGCTGAAAAACCAAAGAATTTTCCGAGAATAAAATCTTGTCGTTTAATAGGTTTACTCAGGATAAGAAAAATTGTTTTTCCTTCTATTTCTTTAAATAAAAGCTGACTTCCGACAAAAAGTACTCCGATGATTCCAAATATTTCTATCATTCAAAGTCCAAAATCGACAATGACTTTTTCACTTTCTCCTATCGTAAGTTTTCCTAAAGCAAGAGAAAAAATAAGAAATACAAAGGCAAAAAACATGATAAGATACAAAATCTTGTTTCTCACAATTTCTTTAAAAGTGTTGAGCGCTATATTAAACATATACAAATATTTGAAAAAATAAGTAATTTGAGAGGATTGTATGAAGTTTCTTCCATAATTCAAGTGAGAATTATCAAAATCTATAGCCTTCTATGTCTTTATTTCCATTCACAAAACTTGCTATATCCATAGATTTTTTCCCTTCAGGTTTTATCTGAATGAGTTCTAGAATATTTCTATCAGCACAAATTATTCCATAGCGATTTTTAGCAAGTTTTAGAAATTGTCACGAGCTTCAATAGTCCTCTGCTCACACAAAACCTCGCTCTTGAATTCTCTCTCCTCAAAGGAGAGAGAGGCTGCATAATTCTGAATAAATAATTCAATGTATTTTCTCAATGTCTTGATTTGGAATTCGAATAATATGAATTGTATGAGATGAGATAATTTCATCTCGAATTTTATCGTATTCTTGTTGATTTTCATGGATTTTTCCATCAAGTTCAATTATCAATTTTTTTTCATCACAATAAAAATCTGCAATATATCTACCTATAGCATGTTGTCTACGAAATTTTAAATTGTAAAACTTTCTATTTCTCAACATTTCCCAAACTATTTTTTCTGAGTCTGTCTGTCCTTGTCTAAGGTTTTTAGAAAGCACTTTAATATATTCAGGAACTTTTGTATATGCTTGTCGAAAACTGTAGTCCTCCTCTCCTCAAGGAGAGGAGATTCAGAGGTGAGGTTTTGTGTGAGTAGGATCAGATTGTGGCTTTATATAAAGAAAAACATCCCCTAAAACCAGTCTCTTGCCTTCATAAAAAGTATAGATTCCAGGCCACGGAGTATAAGCTCGAAAAAGATTATAGATTTCTCAGGCTTTTTGTTTTCGAAAAAAAACAGCCCCCTCTTCTTTTGATATTTTTGTACAGTATGTTGCCTGAGTATGATTTTGAGGAATACTTTGAAGTTTTCCTGTATATATTTCCTGAAGAGTTGTAAGAAGAAGTTTCGGTCCTATTTGAGTAAATTTTTGAAAGATACTTTCACTCGTGTCAAGTATGTCTACTTCTATTTTCGCTATTTTAAGAATATCTCCTTCATCCATTTTTTCTGACATATACATCGTTGTCAATCATGTCTCTCTATCTCCATTTTTTAAAGCTTCTTGAACTGGACTTGCTCCACGGTATTTTGGAAGGATACTTCCATGAATATTTAGGCATCCATATTTTGGAATATCTAAAATAGATTTGGGAATGATTTTTCCATACGCAACTACGACTATAAAATCCAAACCTAAAGTTTTGAGATGTTCTTGAAACATTTTATTTTTTTTCAAAGATTCTGGTTGTAGTATTGCTACTTCATTTTCAAGAGCTTTTTGTTTTACAGGAGTTGCCAAAAGTTCTTGCTTTCGTCATACTGGCATATCTGGCTGAGAAACTACCAGACATATTTCTATTTCTGGAAATGCTAAAGTACCTGAAAGGATATCAGCTGCAAACTGGGGAGTTCCAAAAAATGCTATTTTCATAATCTTATTTTTTAAAAGAAATTTTCTTTACCTTTTCTCAAATATAAGAAAGAAATACGACAAAAAAGGTAATAATAATAAACACTATTATCTTTCCTGTTTTATCAAGAAAAAGTGCAGTGATTCAAAAAAAGAAACTCAGAAGAAACACGAGAACTAAGATTTGGTTTCGTGAAAGCCCAATATCAGCAAGACGATGGTGTAAATGAGTAAAATCTCATGAAAGAGGATTTTTTCCATGCATCAGTCGTCGAAATATCACATATACGGCATCTACTGCGTAGATACCAAAAACAGCAAGAACGGTCGCAACTTTTCCTCAAGAGATAATCGCAAGAGTTGCAAGCATAAATCCAAGAAACATCGTTCCAGAATCTCACATAAGAATTTTCTCTTTATAGTCAAAGTAAAAAAATGGAAGAAGAATTCCTACGAGAATACTACTCATTTGCATGATAAATTGGGCATTTTCTTGTCCTCAAAAATACGTATCTGTAAGGTAGAGTTTGAGTCAGAGCAAAAAAATCACAAAAAAACAAATAAGAGAAAGTCCCGAAGTATTTCCTTGGATACCATCACTCCAGTTCAGGGCATTGAATACAAAAACATACCAAATAATCGTGAAAAAGAGAGGGATGAGAAATATTTCTGTCTGCCCGATAAGAACGTGAAAGGTTTCAAGTTCTATGATTCCTCAAAAAATATTACTCACATAGCCAATTTTAATAGAAGTTATTCCAATAGTAGCTCCTATAGTGATTTGAAGCAAAAGTCTTGCTTTTGCACTCAAAAATATCATATCATCAAAAAAACTTACGAGCGTAATAATACCTCAGAAAAGCCAAATAAGAAGAAGCTTATAGCTATAATCTACGAAAAAAAAACTCAAACAAAAAAATGAAAGAAAAAATACTACTCCCATACTATAAGGAATAGGTTTTCTCTTTTTTCAATATTTCTTAGGATTGTCTACTATGTCAAAATGAAAAAAAGCCTTTGAAAAAGCTATTATCAAAACATATGAGAGACAAAGAGCAGATAAAAATGTAATAAGGTATGTCAACATGTCTACAATAAAAAACTAATCATTTTTAAAACAAATATCTGTAATTCGTGTTTTTATTTTAAATGGGCTATCTACATATGTAAGCCCTATTACTGAAGGAGATTCGTCGTCTTCCCCGATGTGCATATCTTGTGTAAAGTCAGTATGAATATCTATTTTTCCATATTCAAAAATATTTTCTAAAAGGCTACTTCTTTCAAACTCTATCGAACGTATCCTCTTTGCAGGAATTTGTTTGAGGTGACTATGTAAAATCCCTTTTTGTTTATAACTTGTAACTCACTGAGGATCTACTAAAGTAAAGTCATAAAAATATTTGAGACATTTATGACCTATTCGAACCCATACAATAATAATCCAGACAAGTCCGAGAGGAAAAAGTGCGAGTTTAAAAAAAGGATAGGGAATCAAAAATACATATATCGTTCCTGCTATACCTAAAAGAATACAAAAAGGAAAAAATACTCATAAAATGAAATAATAGGAGCTTCGTCGAATAAGCAGTATATCCGATTCTGGAAACTGTGTTTTCTTTTTTTTCAAAAGTTTCTGACGAAACTGAGTATCGAAGTTTGAAAATATTTTCATATAACTGAGTGAGAAGCTACAAACACCGTAACTCTTTTTCCTAAAAAATTATACGAAAAACCTATAAAAATACTAATTTTATCTATGAATATATCGGGAATTTTTGAGAAAGTTCTTGAATTTGTGATTTTAAATCTTGTAGTATTCCAGAATTTTCGTGATGTTTAAGAGCTTGTGAAAAAATATTTGCCACCATTTCCATTTCTGTCTCTTTCATACCACGAGTTGTTGCAGCTGGAGTTCCTAGTCGAATCCCTGATGGATCAAGAGGTTTTCGTACATCATAAGGAACCATATTTTTATTTACAGAAAGACCTACTTCTTCCAGTGCTTTTTCTGCCTGTTTTCAGGTTACTCCTATACTTCAAAATACATCTACGAGAACGATATGATTATCCGTTCATCCTGAAACGATTTTAAATCCTTTTTCCTGAAGACTTTTAGCAAGAGTTTGAGCATTTTTTACAACTTGTTCACAATAATCATGAAACTCTGGTTTCAAAGCTTCTCCAAAAGCTACTGCTTTCGCAGCAATAAGGTTTTCATGTGGACCACCTTGAATACCAGGAAATACTGCTTTTGCTATTTTATCTGCATATTTTTGTTTACTCATGATCATTCCTCCTCGTGGTCCTCGAAGTGTTTTATGGGTCGTAGTCGTGACTACATCACAATATGGAACTGGATTTTCAAGTACTTTTCCAGCAACCAATCCTGCAATATGCGCTATATCGGCCATCAAAATAGCCCCTACTTTGTCTGCAATATCTCGAAAACGTTTCCAGTCAAGATTTCTTGAATATGCTGAAAATCCTGCAAGTATCATAGCAGGTTTATGTTTGAGAGCGAGTCGTTCTACCTCATCCATATCGATTTCTTCTGTTTGTTTATCGAGAAAATATGGAATAATATTATAGAGAATCCCTGAAAAGTTCATAGGATGTCCATGTGAAAGATGTCCTCCTTGATCAAGAGAAAGTCCTAAAACAGTATCTCCTGGTTGTAAAAGACCCATATATACTGCCATATTCGCTGGACTTCCAGAGAGAGGTTGTACATTTACATATTCTGCTCAAAAAAGAGCTTTCGCTCGTTCTATTGCAAGATTTTCAACTTCATCGATAATAGAACATCCTCCATAATATCGTTTTCCTGGATATCCTTCAGAGTATTTATTTGTAAGAATACTTCCATTTGCTTCCAATACATCTTTTGATACATAATTCTCGGAAGCAATAAGTTCTATTTCATGGTCTTGTCTTTGTGATTCTCTTGCTATCATATCTGCAAGTATTGGGTCATTTTGAGAAAGCATAATACAAAAAGATTAAAAAATATGTGTATATAAAAAAGTCTATATGTATCTCAAAAAAGAAAGACATATAGAACTCTGTTTGTTTTTTAGTTTCCAAGAAGAACTAACTTCTTTGTAAATTTATAATTCATAGTTTGTAAAGAAAGCAAGTATATAAAAGTATAGTACTAATTTTAAAAAAAGTTACAACTTTAATATAAAAATTATTTTTTTAGTTCTTCTGTTGTTTCTCAGGTATTTATCTTTTGGTATGTCTCTATACTAAGAGCTACTGAGTCTTTTTCTATGAAAGTTTGGAGTATTTTTTTTGCCTCTTCTAACTGTCTATCATAGGTATTTTTATAGTCTTCTTCTGAAAATTTTACAGAAATATCTGGTTTTATTCCTTCATCGTCAATATTTATTCCTTTCGGAGTAAACCATTTTGCAACGGTAAGTTTCAAGAGACTTCCATCAGGAAGATCAAAAGGCTGTTGTACCGAACCTTTCCCGTATGTCTTTTCTCCTACAAGAATTGCTTTATTATATTCTGAAAGAGCTCCTGCTGTTATTTCTGAAGCACTTGCAGAGTTTCCATTGATAAGAATTACTATTTTCTTATCATATATCTCTCCCATATTTTGAGAAATATAGTTTTCATCTAGAAACGCATCTTTATAATGTGTTTTTACTAATATTTCTCCTTTCGGAACAAATTCTGAAAGGATTTGAACCGCACTTTGAAGATATCCTCCTCCATTATCACGTAGGTCAATAATAAGTCCTTTTACTTGAGTATTTTTCATATTTTTAAGTATCTCAGTAAATTCCGTAGCTGTTGTTTCTCCAAACATATTTATCGCAATATATCCTATATTTTCTGATTCAAAGTATTTTTCTTCTACAGAAGGAATATGTATTTTCTCTCTTACTACTGCTATTTTAAGAAGAGTTTCTTCTCCTGGTCGAAGAATGCTCAACATAACTTGAGTTCCAGCTGGTCCTTTTATAACATCTACAGCGTCATACACATCCATTCATTCCAATGAAGTTTCATTTGCCTGAATAATAATATCTTTTGCTCGAATATCATATTTTTTTGCAGGTGAACCTTTTAAAATACGCTCTACGCTCACTCCTAATGGATTTTTTTCGACAACAGCTCCAATTCACTCAAAATCTCATGACAATGTTTCTTCAAATTTTTTATTTATTTCGGGGGTCATAAATTCACTATGTTTATCTCCCAGAGCTTCAACCATTCCAGTAATAGCTCCCCGAACCAGATCTTGTTTTTCTATTTTTCCATTTGAAAAGTATTGAGTTTCAATAATAGAATAAATATCCCAAAAAGAAGTCATATCGAGATCTTGTTGTTGTATGAATGACTCTGTTCAAAAAGTTTTTCACAAAGTGTTTGATATATATTCTGCACCGAACCAGAAACATACTCCCCCAAGAATAAAAGATGTTAAAAAGACGATAAAAAGTTTCTTCATTTTCTTTATTTTTATAAATATTTTCTAAATATTCTTATAATGACTCACAGAATATCTGACATTTTTTACTATATCTTTTTCGAAGCAAAAGCAAGTCAAAGTATTTTTTAAAACATTGTTAAAAGTATATGAAAAAAATCTACGAGACTCTCTATTATGCTAAAAAGAATGGGTGTGTATTTTAGTATTTGTGAAAAACTTTTCTTTTTTTCTGCAGAAAGAAGCGATTATATTTTTTAACATCCCATATTACTATTACTACTATATTTTATATTTGAGTTTATTTTATATATATGTTATTATAGAAAGAAATATATATCTTAAATATAGATTCTATGCTTTTTCAATTTTTACAAAAACAGAAAGAAATAAAAAAACAAAAGAAACTCATAGAAACGATGATTGTTTCTCTTTCTATTTCTCCAGATCAAAAAGAATTATATATTCAAGCTTTATGAATTCTTTCTCTTCAAGAATGTGATATACTCTATAAAAACCTTACAAAATTTATAGAAAAAATAGAATTGAAGGAAGTAGAGGAAATTAGAAAAGAAAGTTTTACAAATATTTCTGGTATGAGAAAAAAGGAAGCCGAAGAAAAACTAGAGGAAATAAATAGTTTTTCGTTTTTACTTCATAATTTATAAACTATGTCATATCTTATAGAAAATATATCTCTTGAACCTGAGAAATCTGAAATAATAGATATTAATATTGCATTTTGAAAAAGAGAACAAAAAGCTTCTCAAGAAGTACAATTACATAATGACATACTTCAAGAATGAGTTCCTCAAATGGAAGCACTCTGTGAACGACATCAAACAGCATTTCAGATGTTTTGTGAAAGTGAAAAGTGATTTTTTCCAATTCTTAAAACATATAATCTTTGAGAATAAAATAAGAACGTAGTATAAAAATATGCCAAAATATAAAATAGTTGCATCAAAGTCACAGAAAAAATATACTATTATTGTTTCTGCTGATTCCGAACTTGAAGCAAAAGAGAAGCTCCATAAAGAGAACTACTCTCTTTTATCAGTTACAGAGTATAGTGAAGAAGATATTCAAGGACAAAAATTTTTATTTCAAGTAGAACAAAATGGGGATATTAAAAATGGGATTATTATAGGAAAAGATATATTTAAAGTCTATGTAAAACTCAAAGATGAGCTCGGATATAACATCATATTTTTGTATCCAGAAGGAGATGAAGCTCATAATAGCGCAGAAAAAAAACAAAAAATAATGGATCAGTTGCAATACTGATATGAACTTCAACAAAAAACAATACAACTCAAAGAACAAAATCAAAAATCAGAACAAAACTTTTATCTTAAAAAACAACTTGATGAAAC
>JAYTJZ010000062.1:0-11541 GCA_043730605.1 Candidatus Altimarinota bacterium | reverse complement strand
CGAGTTTCGGTATAATGTAAGAATAAAATGATGAAATCTAAACTTAATTATACAACAATTACTCATAAAATTTAACAGTTAACTGGGGAAGACCCATTGCAAATATTGCTAACGATAGAGCTACAACTATTTGGAAAATCATTAAAATTGATAACCCATTTTTCCAAATTTTTCTTTCAGTCATATTGTTTTTTAAAATGATTTATAATCATAACAAAGATATTTTTTATGGCTGGGATGGAGGGGATCGAACCCCCGATGTCGGATTCAGAGTCCGAAGCCTTACCACTTGGCGACATCCCAAAAAAATAACTCTTTCCAGAAAGCTTACTGTTTTAAAGAGTAAGCTGCTACAAAAGTAGCTTCTTTCCCTTTTCAAGGGAGAGAATTCAAGAGAGAGTTATAAAAACAATTATTTGAGTTCAACACTTGCTCCAGCTTCTTCAAGTTTTGCCTTGATTTCTTCACCTTCAGCTCGTGAAACACCTTCTTTAACGTTACCTCCGTTATCAACGATATCTTTAGATTCTTTAAGTCCGAGACCAGTAATTTCTTTCACTACTTTGATAACTGCGATTTTTTGTCCTCCTCCACTTGTAAGAACAACATTTACAGTAGCAGGTCCACTATCTTCTTCAGATCCAGCAGCAGCCATCATCACAGGAGCAGCAGCAGAAACTCCAAATTCTTCTTCCATAGCGTGTACAAGGTCGTTGAGTTCAACGATAGTAAGCTCTTTTACGAGCTCCATGATCTTAGCAGCGTTTTTTGATAATTCAGCCATTTTGCGAAAATTATAAAAATAAAAATATTTTTTCCTAAAAATAGGATGTCATCCTGAAATCGTTTCAGGACCCAAAAGAGTATCTTTCTAGATTCTGAAACAAGTTCAGAATAACTTCCCCTCAGGATGACTCTAGCTTTTGAGCTAGGAGAGAAACCTGAAATAGATTCAGATTTCCTATCCTATATCAAAAAATTACTCAGCTTTCGTTTCTTCTGTAGCAGGAGCTTCTGTTTCAGCAGGAACTGTAGCTGTAACTTCTTCAACTACAGTAACTTCTTCAGCTTTTACTTCCTCAACTACTGCAGGAGCAACAGTTTCTTTTTTCTCAGCTTTTGCATCAAGTTTTCCAACCGTATCTTTTCCTTGAGCTGCAAGGTCTGTAGCAGCAGCATCAAACCATCGTGCAAGTCCAGCAAGAGGAGCTTGCATAGAACCAACGAGTCGTCCAAGAAGTGTTTCTCGTGAAGGCATCCCAGCGATAGCTTTCGTTGCAGCAAGATCTCGAAGTTCTCCTTCAAATATTGCAGCAGCCCACTCAACTTTTTCCCCTTTTGTTTTAGTAACGATATCATTTACCTTTCCAAGACCAGCCATCGCATCACCGTTAGAACATACGATTCCGATTTGCCCCGGAAGAGTTGAAAGATCCATATCGATGTTCAAAACATTTTTTACTGCTTTCACGATAATCGTCTTTTTTGCAACGGTATAGTTAGCTTCTACAGATCGGAGGCTTTTTCTCATAGCTTCAAACTCAGCTACAGAAAGAGCACTTGTTTTTGCAAAACCGATAGATTTTGCTGCTTTGATTTTCGCTTCAAGATCAGCGATAATCTCTGCTTTTTGTTGTTTTGTTACTGCCATTGGTATATTGGGGATTAGAACAAATAGAACACAGGATGTTTCATATAAAAAAATCTCTTTGACGAGCAAAGAGATGAGACGTATTTTTTTAAAAAAATAGTTTCGGTTTTTCTCTTTTGTCTCTATAGGTCTTACGTGACTTTGCCTATGGTCTTCAACAAAATATATGATTACGTCAAATAGTATAAGAATATTTTTTGAGAGTCAAGTTTTTCCACGAAAATCTATAAAAATAACTTTTTTCTTATTATTTTTGAAAAAATGATTTGACAATTTTTCCTGAAAACATAGCATAAGAGACATCTCTCGGCAAAAAAAACGAGTGGATATCAAGTAGCTTCCATGGGTGGGGGCTAAAAACAAAATGGGCTAGAAAGCCCAACGGACAGGAGGTCCAAAATGACAGACACTTCTACGCATATCCCCGGGCGAACTCGGGAAAAGCCAAAATCGGGACATTTCTGGAGGATAACCCATCCTCTGGGGAAAGATCCCGAGCAGAATATCTGCAGAGCCCCTCTGCGCATCGAGGTCGAGCAACCTCAACAACCCATTTCGATGGAGCATGCCGCAGAGTAATCTGCGCTGTCATGTTTCTTCGATGAAATCGACCCCCGCGACTACAGGCCGCGGGGGTCATTCTTTTTTTATAAAAACTCTCTCCTGAATCCTCCCCCAGGGGACTCTCTCTTGCTTCGCAATTCACCTTGTCTTCCTTGAAAAGAGAAAGGGCTACAATAAAATAATAAAAAAAATCTCAACAATATATTGTTGAGATTTTTTAAAAGTAGTTCAAAAATTATTTTTTTGCGTTTTGAATTTCTTCCATTTTTTTCTGACGAGCATAGAACTTGTCCACAGCTCCAGTTTTGAGGATTCTTTTTTCTCCTGTATAGTGAGGATGAGACTGAGAAGATACTTCGATAAATACACTTGGGTACTCTACTCCTTCATGAGTATAGGTTCCAGTAGTTTTGATCGTAGAGTTTACGATGAGAGCATACCCGATAGCTTGTTCTACGAAAGCCACTTTTCGGCTTTCAGGATGTATAGATGGTTTCATAGTTTCTTGGTTTTACTTGCCCGCTTAATACGGTGCAAAAATATATAATATTTGGAAAATGGTGCCCAGAAGAAGACTCGAACTTCCACATCTTACGATACTGGTTTCTAAGACCAGCGTGTCTACCATTCCACCACCTGGGCATTTTTTGCAAAGTGTACTTTTCATCGCTGCTCGCTTTGCTCGGTGCGATGTAACTTTCCTTCCGATTCGCTATCGCTTATCGCAAGGGAAACTTAATGGTGGGCAGAGAGGGATTCGAACCCCCGAAAGCTAAGCTAGGGGATTTACAGTCCCCCCCATTTGGCCACTCTGGTATCTGCCCAAAAAAATCTCACCCAATACTTCTTTCTTTTAAAGAAAGTAACCCAAAGGATTTTTTGGATGAGATTTTATGTTATTGTTCAATGGAGCCACTTGTCGGAATTGAACCGACGACCCTTCGCTTACAAGGCGAGCGCTCTACCAGCTGAGCTAAAGTGGCAAAAATTGTCTTGCTTTTTGATTGCGCGAGAAATATTATGAAGTTTGATGATAATGTCAAACTTTTTTGCAGATTTTTTTCTTCTCTATATCATAATCATATATTTCTTTCTCTTTTATATGCACTACGAAACCCTCCTGCAAACATTTCTTGAAAAAAAATCAAAACTTCCAAAAATTATTGTGATCTATGGACCAACAGCTTGTGGAAAAACAGCTCTGAGTATCGAGGTGGCAAAACTTTTAGAAACAGAAATTATTTCAACCGATAGTAGGCAGATATTTCGAGGGATGGATATCGGAACAGGAAAAATCACAGAGCTTCAAAAACAGGGTATAGCTCATCATATGATAGATATCATTAATCCTGATGAAACGTATTCCGTAGGAGCATTTAAAAAAGAAGCGCAGAGACATATGCAACAACTCTTTTCTCTCTGAAAAATCCCTTTGATGGTAGGAGGAACAGGCCTCTATATTGATAGTCTCATGTATGATTTTTCTCTTGGAAATCTTCCGAATGATGAAACACTCAGAGAAAGATTTTGAGCTATGAGTTCAGAGGAACTGTATCGAGAATTGCAAGAAATAGATCCAGAATATGCTCAGGAGCTTCACCCTAATAATCGTCCTTATATTGAACGTGCTATAGAAGTAAAACGTATTACTGGATTCTCAAAAAAAGACTTCAGACAAGAAAAAAAACTCCTCTATGAGGTACTTTTTCTTACTCCTTATGATGGAAAGAGGCAAGCACTCTATGAAAGAATCAACGCAAGAGTAGAACAGATGTTTCAAGAAGGATTGGAACAAGAAGTACGTGGACTTCTAGAAAATGGATATACAGAACATGATTTTGGGATGAAGTCTATCGGATATGAAGAATTTTTTCCCTATTTTTCAGAAAAAAGAAGCATCGAAGAAGTACAAAAACTAGTACAGCAGTACTCAAGAAATTATGCGAAAAGACAGCTTACCTGGTTTTCAAAATATGAAAAATATAGAGAAGAATCATAAGCCTATAAAGTCAATATATTATTTTTGTAGAGGAATATAATATATGCTATTATTTTTGAGTGAAGGTTCTGCAGTAAATACTTTGATTTTTTTCGTAGGGGACATATACTTTTGCAAAGAAACCTTTTCCTTTCAAACTTTATGAATACACAACTCGAAAAATTATTTGAAGCATATGAATTTTCTGCGAAAGACAGATATGATTTTTTACAAATTTATCGTCTTCTTCCAGATATAAAACGTGTAAAAGCTCTAGATAATTTTGAAGAAATTGCGACGCAAATGCAAACTCTTCGAGAACAGCTCCATACAGAACAAGAAATACTTTTTGGACAAACACTTGAACATATCGAGTCTCGACTTCAAAGGATGCAAAAAGAAAAAATACTCGGAGGCAGTAAAAGTCATATTGCACTTTTAAGACAAAGTTTCTAAGAAACAATACAAAAAAAAATACATATTAATCTCATTTGTATGCCAGTAAGCGCAGGACTTCAAAAATACTTTGACTCACGACGAGGAAAAAAAGATGATACACAGGCTCGACTTGACTCAATGGCGAACCAAATAGATCCTGCTTTTATGGATAGTTTTCGAGATTTTCGTGAGAAAATTTTAGGGATTATTGATGAAAATCCTCAAGAAATAGATATGATTGAAGAAGAGCTTGACTCACTTGGAACACAGCTTCAACATCACGGGAGAGTACATAATCTCAAAAAAGCAAACAGTATCATAGAAATCTCAGAAAGAAAATAAAAAATATTCCTCTATACCAGAGGAATATTTTTTTCTTTGAAACTACACCCAAGTTTGATAGGGCAAGAAAGACACTTTGGACTTCTGGCAGTACAGTGATATCTTCAAAATAAAACAAGCGTATTATGAAGAGGAGCAAGATCTTCGGCTTTGAATATTTTTGCTGCTTGTTTATCAGTTTCCAGAGGAGTTTTGGTTTTCACGATTCCGATACGATTGAGGACGCGATGTACATGCGTATCAACCCCAAGAAATGGTGCATTTTCTGTTACGGAGAGAAATACTTTCGCTGTTTTGATACCCACTCCTGGAAGTTGTATGAGTTCTTCAATGGTTTTTGGTGGCTTACTTGCGTGCTTTGCTATGAGTATTTCACAGGTTTTGAAGATGTTTTTTGCTTTATTGTTAAAAAATGAAACCGAGTTTATGAAGTCTGTAATTTCTTCTACTCAAAGTTTTATCCCGTCTTCGGGAGTTTGGAAAAAACGAAAGAAATTTCGATTGATGATATTGACTTGTTTATCTGTCGCTTGTGCTGACATCGAAATAGCGATGAGAAGCTGAAACTCATTTTCGTGATACAGCTCCGTTTTTGCATCAGGAAACATCTCAAATACTGTTTTTTTGAGAAGTTCGATTTTTTGTTTTTGAGTAGACATGAAATATTTTTGCTTGACCCCGGAGTCAAGTTCTTATAATGTGTACACGACTCCGGGGTCGTTTGAATCTATACTACTAAAAAACTATGTACACGCAAGACTTTTACATCACAGAACCCGTGGGAAATAATGCTTTTTCTTTTGAAACACGAAGGAATAAAAAGCTTTTTATTCCAGCTCTCAAAAAAATACAGAGTTTTGAGGAAGTAGAACTTCTTGAAGTATGAGAAAAAATCACCTTTGAAGAGTATGATTTTTATGAAACACTTCAGACTTGTTTTGGTCTTAAGAATTTGTATGAACTTGAATGGAAGTCAAAAAAAGTATATATTGTTGATAACCACAATCACGTCTTTTACTTCTGGTATCTTGCACGCAGTCAAGGTCTTATTTCCGATGCAGCGATTCTCTATCACGTCGACGAACACGCAGATATGCGAGATCCTGAAAAATATCTCTTGAAACCAGATTCACAAGATCTACAAAAAGTTTTTGAGTACACGAACTTTTTTCTCAATGTCGGAAACTTCATCGTTCCTGCTATGAAAGAATGACTTATCTGAGAAGTCATACAGATACGCAGTGAAGGGGAGTTGAGGGGGTATTTACAAAATGAGACCGGTCTCATGTGAGACCGGTCTCGAATTTTGAATCTCGATCTTGATTTTTTTGAACCAGAACTTGACTATATCGACTTTGAACTCAAAAAACAAGTGATACTCGATATCGCAGCAAAAGCTGACATTATCACGATTTGCACCAGTCCATTTTTTATAGGGCAAGAAAGGGCTTTGAAGGTATTGAAAAAAGTATTCCAATAAAAAAACAGCAAGAATATTCGTGCTGTTTTTTTCATGTAGTTTCCTCTCTCCTTGTATGAGAGAATTGAGAGAGGTTTACTCTTTCGGCATTACAGCCTCTATTGCTCCAAAAGTAGCTTCTTTTCCTGCGGGGATGAGGATACTTACCGTATCTCCGATATCAGCTTTGAAGTGGGTCACAGCTGCAGTGAGGACATCGTAGCTGACACCGTCTGCGATGATTTGATATTTTCCATTATTTTGAGTGAGAAGACCTACTTTGATTTCTCTTTCTATTTGTTTGATTTGTTTGTACATCATTTTTCCACTTCCATCTATCGTGAGTTTTATCCTGTCGCCTTGTACGAGTTTTGATTTACTTGCATAGTTTACGGGAACAGGATATTTATTTTTATCTGCTCCGAGCATTTCTTCTCCCGTAAATACTCCTTCTATGATTTTATTATCCCCACTTTCGTATTTTGAAAGTCCTTTCGTATCAAGTTCGAGGTCTACCGAAAGATCTATATGCTCTTCTTCTAAAATCTCTTTGAGAAGTTTTTTTGCATTCTTGAGGGATTTTTCAGCAGTATCGATGAAGTCTCGAATCGCTGCAATACGTTTTTTAGTCATAGCTTTGGGTATTTATTTTTATAAGTCTCTTGTAATTGTATCGAAACAATCTCAAAAAGTAAATAAATGCGTCTTTACTTTCTCTAAAAATACCACGCTATAAAGCTTGAAATCTGAGGATGAAAAAAGAGAACGCAGAGATACCCACTTGCGATAAATGGACCAAATGGAACTTGCATATTCATTCCAGACTCATTTGATTTTTTGACTCTTTGAGAAAGCAAGATCCCGACTCCTAAAATACTTCCGATAATATAACACAACATCCACGCAGGAAAAACAAAACTTACTCCCACGAGGAGTCCCATAAGTATCGCAATTCTTAAATCTCCAGCTCCCATCCAGCGACCACCTGAGACGATGATTTGTAGGAAAAAGCTTATATAGATTCCAAGTGCTGCTATAGTTCAAGAAAGCAGAGGAGAATCACGAAAGGAAATATCAAAATAATACATATATCATCCAAGTAGGACAGCACACAGAGTTACTATGATACAATCATATATTTCTTTAAGTCCAGCAAGAAAAACATAATAGAGAGCTCCAAGAATAGCAAGACAGACTCAAGCAGTAAAAAAATCAAATCCACCTACAGACATATAAGGAAGTACTGTATATCAGAGACTTTGAACTATGAGTCAGCCAAAAGCAAAAATGTTTGCAATAAGTAAAATACTTTCAGGAATTTCAAGATATAAAATATCATAAAACACATATATCACCGTAAAAAATATGATACTCAGAAAAAAACCAAGCCTGAAAATCTCAAATATATCTCCCGAAAAGATGAGGCTTGAGTCTATCAAAAAATATCAGACTTGTGCAAAGAGAAATCACATCGTAAGTTCAAGAAATGGATACACGGCAGATATTTTTTGCTTACATCCTCGGCATTTTCATCTTTGTACTACCCAAGAAAACAGAGGTATAAGCTCAAGAGCTGAGAGATCTCTCTCGCAGGTTTTACAGTGGCTTCGACCCGTCCACATACCACCTTCACCACTTCGAAGTCTATAGATAAGTACGGAAGCAAAGCTTCCAAACATCGTTCCAAAGATAAAAAGAAAAGTGTAAAAAAAGAGATTCATAGAAAATAATAAAAATATATTTTGCTTAAGTATAGCAAAAAAGAACGCTTATACAAACGTTCTTTTTTTGCTATGATATTGGGTATTAGGCTTTTCTTCCTACGAGAAGATATATGATAAGTCCTAAAACAGGAAGCAGTCATACTATCAAAATCCAAACTTTTTTATTGATAAGACTCATGCTTGAACCAAGAATCTGTAACAAAGCCCATATAAAAACGATAAAGTGTATAAGTCCTGCAATACCTCAAAAAGGAGAGTTGAAAAAATCCATCATAAAAAAGAGTAAGGAAGTAAAGCTTCCAGTATACAAAAAAAGTACAGGAAGCCTAATAGAAAGAAAATACTCTCTTTGCAGCTATTTTTTTCTACATCTCTCACTACAATATAAAACTTCATCAAAATTATGCTTCCACTTTTTACGTATCGTAAAAGGCTTTTGACATACTTTGCAGAGCTTTGCTTCTTTGAACTGTCCTCTATCGAGTACTTTCATAATTATCTGATTTATATAGTTCACGTGCTTTATGAGTTTCTATGCGATGATCGACGATAGGAGAACAATAGGAGAGAGGAATTTCGAGAGGATTATGAATCGCTTTTATACTTTCAAACTCAAGTTCAGGAATATACTTTTTGATATATTTCGCCTGCGTATCAAACTTCTCACTTTGCAGCATCGGACTAAACACTCGAAGTGGTTTTGGGTCTGCTCACACACTTGCTGACCACTGCCAATTTCAGAGATTTACGGCTTCGTCATAATCAAGGAGTTTTCCTGCAAAATATTTTTCTCAGAGCCTCCAGTCTATATGCATGTCTTTCGTTAAAAAGCTTGCTACCACCATACGAGCTCGACCATGCATCCAGTTAGTTTCGTTTAACTGTTTCATCGCAGCATCGACGATAGGATATCCTGTTTCTCCACGACACCATTTTTCAAAAAGCGATTGGTCTTGAGACCAGACTATATGTCTACGTTTTTCCTGAAATTCTTGGTTTTTAGTCGCTGGAAAATAATATAAGATATGCCACCAAAACTCTCTCCAAGCCACCTCAGAAATGAAAGTAGTACTTGTATTTTGTGCTTGAGCATATATCTGCCTCACTGAAAATACTCAAAACCTGAGATAAGGGGAAAGTCTTGAAGTTCCATCTTTATCGAGATCATTTCTGAGAACTTCGTAGTTTGAAGTAATATGTTTTTTAAGTCTTTCTCGACCAAATTCCATCGTGAAATATGGATGTCTCGCAAGAGTAATAAAATCAGAAGCTACACTTTGCTCTTGTGTTTTGAGTTGTGAAAATATTTCTAAGTCAGGAAGCATCTTTGTATTTTCTGGATGTGCGTCGAGGAACTTTTGCCAGAGTTTATAAAAAGGAGTGAAGACTTTTCGTTGCTCTACTTCATGAGGTTCAGCGAGAAGAAAGTCCTTATGAGACTCAAGCTTACATCAAAATACTCTGACTTGTTCTGCAATGAGTTCATCACGTTTTTTTCCGTATGTTCCATAACTTGTATTGGTATAAATACACTCGATGTTATATTTTTCTACCAATTCTGGGATGAGTTCTTCAGGTTTTCACTTAAAAACTATCACTTTTTCTCCTCCTATTTTTTTGAGATTTTCAGATATTTGTTCTAAAGCTTCACGGATAAATCCAAATTTTTGGTCATCCAAGCCTCAAAACTTTTCGAGGAGATGTTCATCGAGGATAAAAATCGGAAACACTTCATGAGAGTTTTGAACTGCTTCAAAAAGCCCAGTATTATCCTGCACACGAAGGTCTTGTCTGAACCAGAAGATAGATTTTTTATACATGTTTTTTTATATTTAGTTTCATTTCTTTTTTATCTCCTTGTTCGAGGAGAGTCCCATTTTTGAGAATCATTGCTTCTTGTGTCTCTGAGTCAACTTTGAGTATATAGTTTTCCCAATCCTTCGCAATACACACTTTTTCCCAGAGATTTTCGAGATTGATTCTCTCTTTTGAGGTAATTTCTAAAAATCTATTTTTGAGAGCGCGTTCATATTTTTCTTCTTCATATTTGAAAAGATGATGAGGAACTCAGCGAGATCCTATTTTAGATCCAGATTTTTTTCCTCGTCGGAGATTATCTATATGTTCGAGTTTGATTTTCATAATCGTTTTTCTTTTGATTTCCAAGTACCACCATATATATAATATAATCATTTTTTTAAAGAAAGACAACATTTTCCACATACAAAAATCCATTCCTTTCCTTTTTCGATCTGTATTCTATACGCTTGGTCGAGATTTTCTTTTTTACAGCTTTCGCATATTTTTTTCATAGCTTTTTTTAAGAAAATAATTCAAGCTGAGAGAGAGATATTTGTGATACTTTTTTTGTTTTCCTTCGAAAGACTCGGCTTGCATGTTTTTTTACTATTTTTTCTTTCATAGCCTTTGGAGTATTTCCTTTTGTTTTCCAGAGTATATCTCGAGCGATTCTATTACCTGAGATGACATCGATTATAGGATTTGGATAGGTAATCGTTTCAAAATTTTCCCAAAGCCAAGGTTCGTGGATATATTCATTTGGGATACCTCGAAGTTCTGGTATATACTGACGAATAAAAACTCCTTCTGGATCTTTTTCTTTTCCATTGAGTATAGGATTGTAGATGCGAATCGTATTGATTCCCGTTGTTCCAGCCTGCATCTGCAACTGAGGATAGTGAATCCCTGGTTCGTAGTCAAGAAAAAGTTGTGCGAGCTTTGCTCCTATAGCTAGCCAGGGCTGCATACAAGTATTACAGAGAAAACTCACAAGGATCGCTCGAGAGCGAAAATTGGTCCAGCCAGTTGCTGTAAGTTCTCTCATCGTTGCATCGATATAGGGGATTCCACTTTTTCCTAGAAAAACCTTGTCTATAAGTTCTCTATCAACCACGGTTCGTATACTATCAAAGAGAGGATTGAGGTTACGAAACTCGAGCTCTGGTTCATCTTCTAGTTTTTGTATGAAGTGAGATTGCCAGTGGATACGAGCGAGGAAAAAATCTATAGATTTTCGATGTTTGAGAGAAACTTCATCTCCGAGAGTTTTGAGCTCTTGCATTTTTTGCGAGCTTTTTTGGAGAATATACTTGATAGAAATACAGCCATACGTGATGTAGGGAGAGAGTCTAGAACAAGAGTTTTGCGACTCAAAAGGTTTGGAGATATGATACATATATTTTTTTGAACGTTGATTCAAAAATGATTCTAAAACCTCTTGAGCTCTTTCCTCTCCTCCTATCTGTCACATACCATAAGGCCTCAGTTCTCTAATATATTGTTCTTTTGTTTTCTTAGAAATATCTGCGAGTTCTTGAGGGACGTAGAGTATCCCTATAATTTTTATAGGGAAAAATATTTTTTG
>JAYTJZ010000061.1:0-3880 GCA_043730605.1 Candidatus Altimarinota bacterium | reverse complement strand
TCTGTGAGTGGAAGAGTTTTCCAGTTACTTGGAATACTAAGCAAAAAATCTCATTTATCCTGCACTACGAGACTTATTACTTCTGTAGTAGAAGGAGTTTCAGAAGAAGGAAATATTCCTTCGAAACAAGAGCTTAAAACAAGAATTCCAAACAAGAGAGTGAAAAATATTTTCATATGCTTAAAAAACAGGAAGTAAAAAAATAAGACCTCACACAAAACATACAAGACTGAGTAATATTAGAAAAGAAAATGGAGTTCGTCCATATCCATATCTGATAATAAAAAAACAGCTATACGCTATAAAACTCAGAATAAAACAAATATAGAGTGGTAAAAAAAGAGGAAGAAAGAATATTTCATAAAAGCTCGCACTTACGAAAAAATAACAAAGAAAAAATGAAAATGCCAATGCAATAAAAAGAGTTTTTGCAGACATATAGAAGATTTCTATCGTATTTTTTGGGTTTGCAAACAGTTCTTGAATGGTATTTTTGAGTGACATACTTGATTTTATAAACTTTGGATATATAGTAGTTGCATATATACTTCATAAAATATATGGAAAAATGAGCATATCGCAAGAGCAGTTGAAAAAGATTGCAGAAAAACTTTCAAAAATACCAGCAGACAACTCGAAACTCCTCGAAAATATCTCTGATATCCTCCAATATATGGAACTCCTTCAAGAAGTAGATACTTCAGGAATACGTCCTACTGTTTCTGTATGAGAAACGCACGCATATCTTCGAGAAGATACCCTTCAAAGCTCTCTGATAGCCCCCTCTGATTTACTTGCATGTAGTCCTCAAAATGTGATAGCAGGTCATATTGCGCTTCCAAATATAATGAAATAATCTTATCGTGATACACTCTCTTTCTCTGACACACTTTAGAAATTTCACAAAAAAAGAGCTCTTTTTTTGTGCAGGAAAAAATATTATCGTCGGAAAAAATGGGCAAGGGAA
Organism: Candidatus Altimarinota bacterium; assembly: GCA_043730605.1. Taxonomy (GTDB): domain Bacteria; phylum Patescibacteriota; class Gracilibacteria; order BD1-5; family UBA6164; genus JAACSU01. The sequence goes on along the minus strand of JAYTJZ010000061.1, from coordinate 2,913 downwards.
AAGTAATATCCTTGAAGCTTTAAGTCTTCCTGTACAGCCACTTATGGAAACTCACCCAACTTACCTAATAGCACAAGAAGAAGATGTTTTTTTTGTGAGTTATATGCTCGAAAATGGGAATCTCGCTTTTTCTTATGAACGAGAAACTCAAAAAAGAAAATATATCTCTAATGGGAAATCTACTACCAAACAAAAACTCAAAGAAAGCTATCCTTATGTTGTCAGTTTTCATCCTTTTTTGATGAACCTTCTCTATCTTGGACCGAGTGAAAGAAGAGCTTTTTTGGATTCTATTCTCGATCAAAGTTTTCCAATCTATAGAAATATATTACAAAACTATAAAAAAATACTTTCTCATAGAAACAAAGTTCTCAAAAATATCTCTGAGGGAAAGTCTCAAGTAAATGAACTTGATTTTTGGAATCTGAAATTTCTTGAGTCTGCAAGTGAAGTTTATGGATATAGAAAAAAAATTATTGATTTTCTTTGAGAACATAGTGATACGCTTGAAGAATATTTTTTCGGAAAAGCTCAAAAAATATCTTTTCATTATATTTCAAAAATTGACATATCCGATGCCTCTGCTTCTTTGAAAACTTATATAGAAAGCGAACAAAAAAAAGAAATACTCCTACGAAAAACCTTACGTGGACCGCATCTCGATGATTTTTTTCTCCAAGTTGATGGAATTGCTTTGAGTCATTTTGCTTCTCGAGGAGAAGTAAAGAGTATTCTTTTAGGACTTAAATTTCTCGAAACTCAATTTATAGAAAAATTTGGAGCAAAAAAAGATATCATTTTTTTAGTCGATGATCTTTTAAGTGAGCTTGATACTGAGCATCGTGATATGCTCTGGCAACATATCGGGGAACGACAATGCATCATCACCTGTATCGAAGATTTTGACGTTCTTGGGAATAAAATATTTATCTAAAAAATATAAAATACTAAAGTAAAGCGAGTTTTCACTTTTTTGTTGAGAATACTCAGTTTTGCGAGTATTATAGGCAACGTTTTAGACTTTTTAACAAAGTAGATATTTTTTAACACTCCATTGTACTATGAAATGATACATCAAACTTCTTATATTTCTTCTCTCATTTTGCTATTTTCTTCCAAGTCTTGCTGCTGGAACACTTGATCATTTTGAAGTAGTTCTTGAAAAAGAAACAGCAAAAGTAGGGGAAGCTCTCGATATCACTATATCAGCTGTCGATAAAGATGGAAAAACTTTAACTGACTATGTAGGAGAAATCTTAGTGTTTTCAGAAAGTGATAAAGAAGCTACTTTTCCAAACGATCTTTCAGAAAATAGTTACAAATTTACCACAGCAAATGAAGGAAGTGTGAAGTTTGAAAATGCAGTTCAGTTTAAAAAAGTAGGAGTTCAAGATGTATATGTCTATGATCTTATACAAGAAGATGCTCTTGGAATCGCTGAAGTTACCATTAGTGAAGCAGATGCTGTAAAAAATATAGATATCGAAATCCTTTCTCCTGAAAATGGAGTAACAGTAGGATGAAATAGTGTGAGTGTTTCTGGAAAAACTCAAAAAAATTATCAAATACAAGTAGTTCTTAATGAAAGCCAAAAAATACCTACTACGAGTAATGCTGAAGGAATTTTTGAAGTAAAGGTAGAAAATCTTAAAGATGGAGCAAATACGATTCAAGCAAACGTACTCGATGCAGATGATGTTATCGTAGGAGAATCAACGAAAATAAGTGTTAAAATAAACGCAGAAGCTCCAAGCTTCAAAAGTATTTCTATCACTCCAGTGGGAGAAGTAGCAGCTGAGTCAGAAATCAGTATAGAAGTGGTTTCAAATACAGGACTTACGGAAGTACAGGTTCTCATAGATGATGTTATCACCAAACTCAAAGAAGAGAAAGATGGAATATATAAAGGAAAAACTCTCGCTCCAAAAAATGCTGGAAAGTATGGGGTAGATGTCGTTCTCAAAGATGAGTTTGCTCACGAAACACGGGAAGCAAATGCAGCTATTCTTATCGTCACTCCAAAACTCACTGCAGCAGGAGAAAAAATAGTGGAGACTATTCCAACAACTCCGAGTGTTCTTCAAGAACTCGATTTAACCATCACAGGAATAGAGGTAACGGAACTCAAAACAAAATCTATACTCACATGGAAAGCTCTTCCAGATGCTGAAAGCTATAATGTGTATAAAAAAATATCTGCAACTCAAGTAGAACTCGTAGAAAATGTAAAAGAAGCTCGTTTTGAAATTGATATTGTTGGAGATGAAATAAAATATGATGATTTTGCTATCAAAGCAGTTGGAAAAACAGCTTCTGGAGAACTGGTTCAATGAGATCTTTCAGAGATGACAAAAGTAAAAACAGGTCCTGAACTTTATATTATTCTTGCATTTCTTGCACTGCTTCTCTCAGCTGGAATATTTTATATGAAACGAGATGCGCTTTCATAATACTTCTTTTTAATAAAAAATCCTTGAGTTTTAAAGCTCAAGGATTTTTTATTACATATTTCTGAGTCATTCTCCTACAAAGCACCCTCCATTTTTTTTGATAATTTCCAGAAAAAGTTGTGAAAGTTTTGGGTGAATATGTCGTGCAAGCTCTTTGAGTCTATTATAGGACATATTGTATTTATACTTTCCTACTTCATAAAATACTTCATGACGGAGTATATTCCCATATTTTTTAAGTGTCTTTGTTAAAAGCTCTACGGGGACTCATTGAGAACTATCATCAACGAGACTTGCTTCGAGAAGAGCGAGTTCCAAAGAAGATATTTTTAATGTAGTTTGCGAAACTTCTATTTCTTTATGATATGCATAAAAGAGAGAGAAAAGATTTTTTGTACTATTTTGGGTATTTCCAGAAATAGTTTTGAAATGTATTTCATAGTTTCCTACCAGTATCTTTTTA
>JAYTJZ010000060.1:0-11739 GCA_043730605.1 Candidatus Altimarinota bacterium | reverse complement strand
GAGCATTGTCAAATCGTGCTCATTTTCTATATCTGTTTTTTGCTTTCATACTGCCAGTATAACGAGATTAAAGTTTCGTCAACTGGGGAAGACCCTTAATTAATGAAACTAAAAGGAATATAGAGAATAAATATTTAAACGAACCGAACATTTTTGAACAACAAGAAAAAGATAATAGCACACGTAATTGGAATATATTTTTATGGGTTATTTGATATGATTACTTTTTATTTCGTACCTGTGAAGCAATAATTTAAGTAAAGAAGATACCATTATTGGTTTAATATTTTTGGTTATTTGATTATTTTTTTTATTTTTACTCACAAAAAAGTGGGCTTGGCAGATTATTTTATTCTTTTGATGATTAGCATCTTTATTTACAACAATTGCAAGTATTATTTATTTTCAAATATTAGGAGCCATAGGCTTTTTTATACTTATGTGTATTTTTTGGTGAATACTTGCTATAGTAAACGATATTGAATAAATAAACTATGGATATTAAAGAAACAAAATTATATTTTGAATGTATTTGAGAAATTTGGAGAGACATTACTCTCTTAGAGTTTTTAATGAGAGCAAGTATTGCAAAAAAAGATTGAGAAATGGAATTATTTCCAAAACCTCCTTACACCAAATGAAAAAAATATGATAAATACCCTAAATCATTTCACACGAAACACTCTTTTGAAATAATAATAAATAAATTCAATAAAAGATATCCTGAAATCTTTATCCCTAAAGAAATATTGGATTTAAGAAATTGAATGGCTCATGGTGTTATGGCAAGTATTGAAAATGGTATTGAACAGGTAATTAAGTTTAAAACGATTGAAAATGAATTGGTAATTGAATTTGAGATGTGACTCGAATTATCTAGACTTCAACAAATTAGACAGAGTATTAAAGAGTTAAAATGATACTTAATGAAAATAGCTTCTGATTAACCTCCCCATGAACACCGAAAACCTCCTCTTTGCCTTTGCAATCACTGCTTTTGCTGGTCTCTCCACTGGGAGTTTGAGCCTTATCATGATTACAGGTCACAAGATGAGTACGAAGTTTTTGTGTGGAAAACTTTTTCAAAAATAATTTCAAAATAAGCTTTTAAAATACCTTCTGTGTATTTTTGAGAAAGTGAGTATACTGACATCTTTATTTCTTCACTTTTTGATTATGAAAGGATTTCACGGAAATATAGAAGCTTTGACTCTGGAAAATACTGCCTTTCGAAAAGTACTCTACACTCAAAAGCACGCACAACTCGTTCTTATGAGTCTCAGAATCGGAGAAGATATCGGAGAAGAAACACATCCTGCAACCGAACAATTTTTTCGTTTCGAGTCAGGAACCGGAAAAGCATATATCGATGGAAATGAATATACACTCGATGCTGGTACGGCTCTCATAGTCCCTGCTGGAGCAAAGCACAATATTATCAATACGAGTACCAGTGAATGACTCAAGATGTACACTCTTTATAGTCCAGCACATCATCTTGACGGAATTATCAGAAATACAAAAGCAGAAGCACAAGCAAGTGCTCCAGAGTTTGATGGAGTGACTACTGAATAACTTTTTTGTTATGTAAAATAGAGTATTGCCCCCTTTTTGTATCATAAACCTATGCTATGAAGAAAATATTATTTCTCTTTGTGACTCTCTTTCTACTGTGATGTAATAAACAAGAAACAAGTCTACCCTATCAAGATACAGCATCTTGAGCAGTTTCAAGTGGATTTATAGAAGAAACATCTCCAGAAATAGAGCCCCCTTCTCTCAATGAAGCAATAAAAAAACTTCCTGTCGAAAATACACCAGAGTACCTCAATATTCAAAAAGACGGGGATAATCTCGTTTTTGAAGATATCCTCTCTGAAAATGCGAGCTATACTCGCTACCAAATACACTACCAAAGCGAAGGCTATAAAATATCTGGTATTATGAATATCCCAAAAGGAAACGGGAAATACCCTTTGGTGATTCTCAATCACGGATATATTGACACCAGTGTTTATACCAATGGGAGATGACTCAAAAGAGAGCAAGACTTTCTCGCAAAACAAGGTTTTGCGGTACTTCATACGGATTATCGAAATTATGCTTTTTCAGATACTGACAGCAGTCTTGAAGGGACTGGAAGTATTCTACGAAGTAAGAGATATGGAGCAGACGCTATCAATGCAATTTTAGCGGTTCAAAAAGCACAGCAAAAAAATGTTCCCGAGCTTATGTTGGTAGATACGGAATCGGTAGGAATGCTGGGACACTCTATGGGAGGAGGAGTCACGATGTTTGCACTTGTAGCAGCTCCTGAACTTATCGATGCTGCTATCCTCTATGCTCCAGTCCATAGCCAAGAGTGGTACAATTTTGAGAAATGGAGAAAAGAAAGTCTTTCCATTTCTGAACTTCAAGAACTCGAAACAATATACGGAGACTTGGGGAGCAAAGAAAACTTTGCAAAAATCTCTCCTGAAAGCTATTTTCAAAATATTGAAGCTCCTGTTCAGATGTATTTTGGAACACTCGATGATAGTTGTCCGATAGCCTGGGGATCTGATATAGAAACGGCTTTCAAAAATGCAGGGAAAGAATTTGAGTTTATTCGTTATGAAGGAGAATGACATGAGTTGAGCCGACAGTTCGAAAACTTTATGCAAGGAAGTACTGTATTTTTCAAAAAAGAGTTACAATAATTTATTTTTTAGTTTTTTTTCTCTGGTATTGTTTCGCTCTATTGTATCTTCTTAATATACAACAACTATGAAAAAAGTAATTATCCTTTCTGTAGCTATTTTTCTTTTGAGTTTCCAAATAACCTCAGCCCATCAGCCAAGAATTCCTGAGGGAAATACAACTATAGTGACTGATCCAGAGATTTCAAAAGCCTATTATAGTGAACTCAAAGGCATTCCTCAAAGCTATAGTATATCTTCAGATACTACATTTTCCTTATACGTAAATATAGTAGTACCCGATATAGAGTGACAAAAAAAAGATATATCTGTGATCATTGTGAAAGATGGAGAGAGCGAAAACCCTTTCGCAATACTCGATGGGAATACTTTTACTTGGACTCAGTTTTTTGAACCTTTTGGCTATGATACATACTGGAAATGACCAACTTATAAAGGAGTAGTGAGTGCTGGAAAATATGATATTATTGTCTTTAGTACCAATAATGATAGTAAATATTCTCTCGCAATAGGAGAGGTTGAGCGCTTTCATTTCCCAGAAATTATGAATGCTCTGAGTCTCACTCCAAAAATAAAACGAGATTTTTTTGGTGAATCCCCGATGAGTTTTATTCTTTCCCCTTTTGGTTCAGGACTCATTTGAGTGATGTTTATGCTTGCTTTCATTTTTTGATTTCTATATCGATGGATTTTGAGAAGTTTTACAAAAAATACCCTGCGTAAAGCTTCCAAAAATATCGATCTCAAAGGTCGTCTGTTTCGTATTGCAATATGATGTTTTTTACTTATATTGGCAATTACAACATCTTGGAGCCCTATACTTCTTTTCTTTGCTGGATTTGCATTTTTTGAAGCGATTTTTAGCTGGTGTGGACTTTTTGCAGCGCTTGGAAAAAGTAGCTGTTCTATAAACTAACTACTTTTCTATGATTTCTTTCTGATACACTATCCTCTACGTCTCTGATATACAAAAATCTTTGAAATTTTACCAAGATATTTTTGAGCTTCCCCTCAAGTTTTGTACTCCTGAGTCTGACTATGTAGAGCTTATTACGGGGACAACCACACTCGCACTGGGAAAACACGAACTGATACAGAGTACTCTTTTTGATGACTATGAAACAAGTAGTCCCGAGAAAAAAAGTTTCGGGATAGAGATAGGATTTACCACTGATGATGTCGATGGACTCTATGCAAAAGCGATGAAGCACGGAGCTATCTGAGTGGTCGAGCCAAAAGATGTTCCATGGGGACAGCGAGTTTCCTACGTGCGTGATCCCGATGGATTTCTTATAGAGATTTGTACCATAGTTTGATAACTTTATCATATGTATCAACTTAAAACCCAGCAAAATAACTCAAGTATTCTCGCTTTTTTAGAGAAAATAGAAGATGACGAGAAAAGAGCTGATTGCTTTGAACTCATCGATATATTTTCCAGAGTGAGTGGAGAAACTGCAAAGATGTGGGGAGAAACGATGATAGGATTTGGGAGTTATAGCTACTCTTCTAAAGGAGGGTATGACGCAGAGTATTTTCTCACAGGATTTGCTCCAAGAAAGGCAAATATTACCCTCTATATTATGACTTGATTTTCTCAATATGAAGATATACTCAAAGATATAGGAAAATATAAAAAGAGTGGTGGTTCTTGTTTCCAAATAAAGAAACTTGCTGATATTGATAAGAAAAAACTAGAACTTTTGATTGCAGTATCACTTCAAGATATGAAACAAAAATATTTATAACTTCTCTTCTATGAACCAAGAAATCATCGCATATAACAAAAAACAGCTTCCCGAAGACCAAAAAATCTGCGAAGTATTGATGCACGAAATATGCACCCAACTTCCCGAAGCGCAGTGCAAGATATGGCATGCACACCCTGTCTGGTTTCTCGATGGAAATCCTATCGTAGGCTATCACAAACTCAAAGACTCTGTACGACTGCTTTTTTGGAGTGGACAAACTTTTGAAGAAACAGGACTCAAAGCAGAGTGAAGCTTCAAAGCAGCAGAGATTCGCTATACTTCCGTGGAACAAATCTCCGAAGACGATATAAAAAAATGGCTCGAAAAAGGACGAGTGATACAATGGGATTATAAAAATATCGTGAAAAATAAGGGGGAACTTTCCAGAATATAAAATCTAAGGTTTTAGTGAACTTCTTTTTTATTTATACTACAAGAAATACTTCTGTAATCATCGTTCTATGAAAGACAAAAAATCAATTTCGAGTTATCTGGGTTATAGCTTTGCTTACCTGCAATCCGCTTTTGATACAATTCTTGACTTAGGGTTTCGAAAAATAGATGCAATAGCCTCTTCAAAAAATACTTCCTGAGATAAAAAAATGTGAATTCCTAAAAAAATCGCATTTGTTACTCTTTGATTTATCTGAAATGTAGGAAAATCTTATTATAAAAAGTATCGTGAACTTAATACAGAAAAAAATATTTGAGAAACAAAAAAATAAATTAATTATGCAAACGAATCCAAAAACTCTTGAGCGAATATACAAGATGACTTTTGCAAGTATCTATCCGATGTATATTGCAAAAGCTCTCAAAAAATGACGAAGCAAAGAAGAAGTCGATACTGTCATCTTTTGGCTCACTGGCTATGACGCTCTCTCACTTCAAAAGCAAATAGACTCTGTGGTCACCTTTGAAGTATTTTTTGCAGAAGCTCCAGCGATAAATCCCCATGTTTCTATGATTACAGGAACGATTTGTGGAGTGAAAATCGAAGAAATAGAAGACCCTTTGTATAAGAATATTCGCTATCTTGATAAGCTTGTGGATGAACTTGCAAAAGGGAAAGCGATGGAGAAAATTTTGAGGAAATAATATAAAAATATAATCGAAATTTAATCTATGATTAGTATAAAAGATTTAGAAAAAAATTCTTTAAATAAAATACAAGATAGTAAAATACTTTTTTTTAAAAAAAGATATGATAATTCAGTATACTTATGATGATATAGTATAGAACTTGCTTTGAAATACAAAATTTGTAAGATATGTATATTTACAAATTGATTTCCTGAAAATAAAGAGGAATTAGAGCAGTATAAGATTAAATTAAAAGGAAAAGAATGATTAATTCCAATAATTAATAATATATTTGATATAAGAAATCATGACTTTCAAAAACTTATTTTTTATTCATGAATAGAGGCTAAAATTAAAGAAGACTTTTTAGAAGAATGGGAATTTATATTACTTTGGAAAGAGACTTTAAGGTATAAAAATGATTATATTTGCCATGAAGATGCTGAAAAGTTTATAAAATATGTGGAAAAAATTTTAACTTATATATTTAAATAAAATTATGACGAAGAAAAATCAACATATCGTTCCATTATGAAATTGATGGGCTGTTAAATGAGAATGAAATAAGAAATATACAACTATCACAGAAACTAAAAAAGATGCTGAGAAAATTGCAAAAGAAATTGCAAAAAATAATAAGTCTGAACTAATCGTGCATTGAAAAGATTGAAAAATTCAAAGAAGGGATTCTTATTGAAATGATCCCTTCCCACCTAAAGGCTAATTATTAATTTATCCATATGAAAAAAATATTTGCTATACTTATTTGTTTAGTTCTTTTTTCAAGTTGTTCAATTGACTGGAATTGAGAAAAAGATAAAAAGATTGCTGAACTAGAAAAGAAATTAGAAGATAAGTTTTTTGATAAGAAAAAAGAATGTTTATCTTATAAAGAAGAGATATTAAAACAGTTAAATGAAACTGCTAGTATTTATCAAAATAGAAACTACACACATACTGAAAGTTTAAAAGAAATATTTTATAGTCCCACATTAAACAGTTGTATATATACTACATTTGTTAAGGAAAATCAGGATTGAGTTGAATGTGATTTTTTTAAATCTTATGATTATTTATCTGTGAATAACGACTTATGAATTTATTTAGAATTTAAAGATTGAAAAGAATGTGATTTCACTGCTAGTTGAAAAAAGTATGATGCTGATATAAAGGAACTTAAGTGAGAATAACTATTTTTCAATTACTTGTTTATGTCTAAAAAATCTTTCCTCCCCAAACTCTTCCTCATCCTCTTCACCCTCGTAGAACTCTTTTTTATTGTTCTGTTTTTTGTCCCTGATTCTTGGATTCCAGAAGAAAATAGAATCACTCCTGTCGAAAATCCTGAAGTTTCGGAAAACGAGAATATTCAGGAAGAAGCTTTGGAAAATCCTATTGCTTTGAGTTATGAGGCAACTTCTCAGTATAAAGTTCTCAAAGAAAAATACCAACAAATAGAACTTCTGGAAAGTATTTTTAGTTCTCTGGGAAGCTTCATAGAACTCCCGAGTGAACTCACAGCAGAGTATGCCGAGTGTGGAGAAGAAAATGCATTTTATGATCCCGAAACTCAAAAAATAACCCTGTGTTATGAGATTATTGAGTGGGTAGAAAGTATTTCAAAAGATGCCGAAAATCCAGATGAAGTTGCGATGAACATCTTGATGTTTTTTACCCTTCACGAAGTCGGACACGCACTCATCGACCTCTATGAACTTCCTATAACGGGGAGAGAAGAAGATGTAGCGGACCAACTTGCTACATTTTTCCTGCTGGGAAGTAATGATGCAGGAGCACTCGATACAGCTGATTCATTTTATAGTGATATTTCATGACTCGAAGCCAATGAACTCCCTTTTGCAGATGAGCACTCGCTCGATCATCAAAGATACTATAATATCCTTTGTTGGGTCTATGGTTCTGATACTATGACTTATGAGTATCTCGTAAGTGAAGACTTCATCCCAGAAGACCGAGCTGAAATCTGTGAAAGCGAATATATTACCCTCAATAATAGCTTTTTGACTCTGCTTGACTCGTATATTCAAGAGTAAAAATCACTATTAAGTATTTCTTAAGCTCTTTTTCTCATACTAACAGTACTTTATTTTTTTAAGTATTTTGCTATGTTAAAAAAGCTTCTGATACTCTGAGTAATATTCTGACTCTCTCTTTCTTCTGTTTCTGCTGCAATGATGGAAAAAGACTCTGCGATGATGCTGAGTGAAAAATGAGTGATTAGTACATCAAGTGATTACAGACTCTCAGACACTATTACTCGAAAAGAGATTATGAAAATTGTGATAAACCTCTCAGGAAAGAGTATAGTGGAAAAATGTACTGGGATGTTTGGAGATGTGAGCTCTGACTGGGGATGCAAATATATAGAATCTGCTCTTGCTGCAGGATATATCGCAAAAAATACTTCGTTTCGTCCAAATGATACGATCACCAAAGCAGAAAGTATGAAGCTCATCGCTCAAGCTCGAGGGATAGCAAAAGTACAAACAACTACTGACTGGCAGGCTGACTGGATGATGACGGGGTACAAAAATTCTCTCGTAGGAGAACAATACACAGATCACACATCAAAAGCAACTCGAGGATGGATATTTAGCCTTGGAGCAAATCCTATCGCAATGAAAGCAGATACGATGATGGGAAAAGAAGATACAATGATGAAAGATGACACGATGATGAAGAAAGAAGGAGCATATACCGACTACAGTGAAGCAATACTTGGAAAATACGCTTATACCGTTTTATTTTTCCACGCTCCTTGGTGTCCAAGCTGTAAGGCAACAGATAATAATCTCAAAGGAGAAGATGTAGCTGGTTCTGGTATCGGGATTCTTAAAGTGGATTATGATAGTGCTACGGAGCTCAAGAAAAAATATGAAGTTCTTTCTCAGCATACTTTTGTACAAGTAGATGCTTCTGGGAAAATGATAAAAAAATGGTCATGATCAAATGACCTGCAAGATATAAGTGAAAAGGTACAGTAAGAAAAAATTACTCAAAAAATAGTTCAGCTTTTCTGAACTATTTTTTGTTGTTTTCAAGAAGAGATAAAATATAGTAAAAATTTATATTTCTATATGTTTTTTATAAAAATATTTCTTTCATAAGCACCTTCTTGCTCGTATAACTCATACACACCTAGAGCTTCCTCAGTCGTATTATTTTCAATGCATATGCAATAGCATTTATAAGGAGCATACTCAATCATATTACTGCTACAATACTAACAGAGAAAGATAGGGCAAAAAGCCACGTTGAGATGAAAAAGATTCAGAAATTTTCAGTATTCATAATAGAAAAAGTGAAAAAATAATACTCCATTACTAGCTTGTTTTCAAGATACCTTCTCTTGTTGTGCTTCAAAATACCATATTTACCAAAGAGAGAATCACTGCAAATACGAGAGCTATCCAAAAACTATCGAGAGTAAATCAAGGAACAAGTTCAGCAACAAGGAGTACCATGAGAACATTGATAATCATGGATACCAGTCAAAGAGTCAAAATATTAAGTGGGAAAGTTATGATTTTAAGTACAGGAGAAACCGTACTATTTACTATTGCAAGTACTACTGCAACAATAAAAGCCGTAACAAATCCATCTATATTTGCCCCTGGTGTGAGATAGGTAGCAATGGCAACAGCAAGAGCGGACATCAAAAGAGTAATAATAATATTCAAAAGGTGTAATGAGAAAAATAAATATATGTCCTTGTAAAGAACATATCTACATTCTAAAGAAAATGGATGAAGAGTTGATGAAGGAATACAAGATTAATTAAAATTGCTCTTTTTTAAAGATATTTACATCATAGGTAAAAAACGTATACTTTCTTCATCAAATCTTCATCTGTTTGTATATCATAAGATGTATCTATGAAAATACTTATTATTGAAGATAATCGCAATCTCGCACAATCCCTTGCGCGTGCACTCAAGCTGAAGAAATTTTCTCCAGAAATATGCCAAAATGGACAAGATGGGTATGAATATTGGCTGCAGCATAAAAAATATATAGATCTCGTCATTCTCGATGAGATGCTTCCAGGAAAAAATGGATATTCTATCATACGAGATATCAGAAATCTTTGAATATCAACTCCTACTATCATGCTCACCGCAAAAGCAGAACTCACTGATATAGTCAAGTGACTCGAGGAATGATGTGACGACTATATGACAAAACCTTTTGAGCTCGATGAACTGTTTGCAAGAATAGAAGCTATTTTTAGACGTCCAGAAGAGGTAAAAATGAGTGCGATAGAGATAACTGAGAATCTGATTATAGATACTTGAGCAAGAAAAGTGATACAAAATGGTATAGAAATATCTCTCACCCCCAAAGAATTTGAGATACTGGAGTGTCTCGTTTTGAGTTCTGGATCAGTTATGAGTGAAACACAGATTTTTGAGCATTGTTTTGACTTTGCAAAGGAAAATATCTCAAATACCGTTGAAGTACACATAAAGAACCTACGAAAAAAATTATTCCTTGACGATACACACGATGTTATCAAAACTATCCGAGGTTCTGGGTATATGATCGATACGAGATGAGTTCAAAATAGCTAAAATCAAACTCGCAATTTGTTATATATCTATCATTGCTACTATCTTGCTACTCTTTTCTTTTCTGATCTATGGAATCGTGAAAGAAAGGTATATACAGATGGTGGTTCCTTATTTTACCATGGATATCGAAGAAGCAAGAATCATAGCAAAAACTCTCTACAAGAAAGAGATAGTTGGTATAAATGAAAGTAGTATAAATGGAATAAAAGAGATAGTAGTAATATTTGAAGATAAGCAAGAAGTAATATTTTCACCATTTCATCCTCTCGGGATACGTCAAGATAAGAAAACTCTACCAGAGGGATTTATTGAGGGTATTCAAGAATCTCTTCTGGAAGTAAATATTGCTGTACTTTTATTTTTTTCAGGACTTGCTTACTTTTTTGCCGGCAAGACGATGCTCCCTATAAAAAACAAGTTGCGGCGAGAAGAACAATTTATTCAAGATGCAGCTCATGAACTGAGAAATCCTCTTTCTTGCATAAAAATCGTCAGTCAAACAGAGCTCAAAAAAGGTCCATCAAAAATATGGGAAGATGTACTGGAAGAAACAAATAGACTTATCCATATTAGTGAGTGATTATTACTACTGAGTAAAAAAAACACAGGAAAAAAAGAACTTATAGAACTCAAAGAATTTATAGAATGAGTTGTAAAGACTCTCTCTCCTTTTTCTGCTAAGAAGAATATATATTTTCAACTTGAAATTCCAGTATTTATGATATATGAAGAAAGAACGGAAGTAGAAAAGATAATCTTTAATATAGTTCATAACGCTATCAAGTTTTCAAAAATGAGTGGGAAAATCATCATAAAACTACAGACAGACGGAACTTTGAGCATCGAAGATTTTTGATGTGGAGTCGCTCAAACAGACCTACCATTGTTATTTGAAAGATTTTATAAAACCGATAGTTCAAGAAGTTTTATAAACGGAGGAAGTGGATTGGGGCTTTCTATAGTAAAGAAAACTCTTGAAACGATGTGATCCTATATAGAAGTAAAAAGTGTATTTAAAAAATGAACGATATTTATATTGGGTTTCAAAAGAGCCAAGAAAAATCAAAATCTCTCCTGAGAAACTCCAAATAAAAATCAAAAATAAAAACCATCCTCTTCATCAAATCTTCAGAGAATGTAAGTATATTGAGAATGTTATTATTTTTTAAAACTTTTACTATGGAAAAATCATCCTGTATCGAAGCTTGCTTAACCTGCTTCATAAGCTGTGAGAAATGTCTTATTGATTGTATAAAATCTGGTAATACATCGTGTGCTATTATGTGTCTTGACTGTAGTGACATTTGTACATTATGTGCTAAGTTAGCAGCAAGAAATTCCCCATACTCAAAAGATATGTGCACTTTATGTAGTAAAGTTTGTAAAGCTTGCTCTGATGAATGTAGGAAACATGCTTCAGAGCATCAAAGTTGTAAGATATGTATGGAAGCTTGTAAAAGTTGTATGGAAGCTTGTGGAGTGTAAAAACTCCTTCTCATCTGCATAAAATATACATTGTAGAAATAAAGACTTTGCATGCTCCTCTCTGTAAGACAGATAAAAACCAAGATTTCTCTTGGTTTTTATTTTTTATACTCCTCATGAAACAAATCT
>JAYTJZ010000059.1:0-11776 GCA_043730605.1 Candidatus Altimarinota bacterium | reverse complement strand
CGTAGGAACTATTACAGAAATCTATGACTACTACAAACTTTTGTATCTCAATATCGGAGAACGTCGTTGTGTAAGTTGTGGAAGTTATATCAAAAAAGATTCAGTGAAAGATATTATTTCTCATATTTCTTCTTTTTCTGAAGGAACAAAATTTTTTATTTCAGCTCCGATTTTCAAACAAAAGAAAGATCTTAGTGTCGAAAAAATTAAAAAAGAAATTCTTGATGCAGGATTTATTCGTTTTCTTTTAAATGACAAAGAATATACAGTGAGTAGTGAATTTTCTCTTCCAGACGGGAATATAAAAGTAGACATTATAGTAGACAGACTCGTAGTAAAAGACTTTTCAGGATCTGAAAATCCGGATACAAAAAGATTAAAAGATAGTATAGATGTCGCATATAAAGTAGGAAATGGGCAACTATCACTTCAGGTCTTAGAAGAAAAAAAGACTCAAAAAAGAGATTTTTCTCAGATTTTCATATGTTCAGACTGTGGTCATATACCAGAGAAACTTTCTATCTCATCCTTTAGTTTTAATTCACATCATGGTGCTTGTCCAGAATGTCATGGACTCGGTGAAAAAATGGTATTTCTCGAAGAAACACTTGTAAATCCGCGACTTACTCTCGAAGAATGAGCCGTTTTACCACCTGGATTTGGGAATTACTTTCTTGCACTTATAGAAGAAGTTGGTAAAAAACATAATATACGAACGAATATTCCTTATGGAAAACTCACAGTAGAAGAAAGACAAAAAGCAATGTATGGAACAGGAGAAATGGTATATAATGTGAGTTTTGTAAATGAACAAGGAAGAAAAAATACCTACAATTCAAAATTTGAAGGAGTGATTTGTACTCTCGAACGTCGGTATTATGATGGAGGTATCGAAAGTGGAAACTATGATGACTATGTGACGAATATTCAGTGTCCAAGTTGTGACGGTTATAGACTTTCTCCTGAACCACTGAGTGTTTTTATTTCGTGAAAACATATAGGACATATCACAAACTTCAATATCCGAGAAACGCAGAATTTTTTTGCAAGTCTCAAACTTTCACGAGAAGAACAAAAAATAGTAGACAAAGTTCAAAAAAATATATCAGAACGATTAGAGTTTCTTCAAGGAGTAGGACTTGGATATATGACTCTTTCCCGTAGAGCTAATACTCTTTCTGGTGGAGAAGCCCAAAGAATTCGTCTTGCAACACAAATTGGGGTGAAACTAGAAGGTATCATATACGTTTTGGATGAACCTTCGATAGGACTTCATCCACGCGATAATGATATGTTGATTGCGAACTTAAAAAAACTTCGAGATGTTGGAAATACACTCATAGTAGTTGAGCATGACGAAGATATTATGAGAGAGAGTGACTATATTATAGATATTGGACCAGGAGCAGGAGTTCATGGAGGAAACATTGTTGCTACTGGGAATTTTAAAGAAATTTGTGACAATCCAAATTCTGTCACAGGACCTTATTTGAGTGGACAAAAGACAGTCATAGTAGACAGTAAAAAACGAAAAAAAATAAAATATCTCTCTATAAAATGAGCAACACAACACAATCTTAAGAATATAGATGTCGACTTTCCTATTGGACACTTGACCGTCGTAACTTGAGTTTCAGGATCTGGAAAATCGAGCTTAGTAAATGATATACTTGCTAACTACCTTGCAAATACTCTCAATCGTGCTTCAAAGACAATAGGAAGCTACAGAGAAATAACAGGAGCTGAAAATTTTGATAAGGTACTGGTAATTGATCAGTCTCCCATAGGAAAGACTCCAAGAAGTAATCCCGCAACTTATACCTGAGTTTTTACTTTTATACGTGATGTTTTTGCGGCGAGTTATGATGCAAAACTTCGAGGATATGGACCAGGAAGATTTAGTTTCAATACCCGTGATGGTCGCTGTAGTGAGTGTGACGGAGATGGAGTCAAGAAGATAGAGATGCATTTTCTTCCTCCTGTATATACGACTTGTGAAGTATGTGATGGAAAAAGATTTAATTCTGAAACTCTTGAAATCAAGTATAAAGGAAAAACGATTTCAGACGTTCTTGACATGACCGTAGAAGAAGCACTTGAGTTTTTTCATGCACATCCGCGTATTGTGAAGATATTTGATGTTCTCAACCAAGTAGGACTTGGATATATTTGACTTGGACAGGCTTCTACGACTCTTTCAGGATGAGAAGCTCAACGAATCAAGCTTGCAAGTGAACTCTCAAAAAGATCTACTTCTCAAACGATTTATATCCTTGATGAGCCTACGACAGGGCTTCACTTTCAAGATATAGAAAAACTCCTTCATATTTTGCATTCCCTCGTCGATAAAGGAAATACCGTAATCGTGATAGAACATAACATGAACATCATCCTTAACGCAGATCATATTATAGACATATGACCCGAAGGAGGAGACGAAGGTGGAACTCTCCTTGTTGCTTGAGATATCGAAACAGTGAGAAACTGTGAAGAAAGTTATACTGGACAAGCAATAGTAAAATATGAGAAACATTTAAAAAAGAAATAAATGGAAGATATTCAAAAAGATAAAGATATTACTGAGCTTTCAAACTATAAAACACCAGCGAAAGCACGTTATTTTTTTGAAATTTGTACTCGACAAGATATAGACAAAATTCCTCAAATGCTTCTTTGGGCTGAATCTCAAAAAATTCCATATATCTTCATAAGTGGAGGTACAAATATGCTTTTTGCTTTCGATATATATGAAGGACTTGTGATAAAAAATAGTCTTCTATGATGGACATATGACGACAAAGAAAAAAAGCTTTTTACCTATGGAGCAGAGTTAATATGGAAGATAGCAGATATACTTGAATGACAATATAGACAAAATATTTGGCATAGATTTATTGGTCTTCCTGGAAGTATTGCAGGAGCTATATATGGAAATGCTGGATGTTTTTGACTCGAGACAGAAAGTAACTTTTTGGAAGTTGAAGTCCTAGATCTGAGAGATAAAAATATAAAAATATTTTCAAAAGAAGAGATGAGGTTTTCTTATAGAAACTCACGTTTCAAAGAAGAAAAACAATACTTTATCATCTCTGCTTCCTTTGATTTAAGCGAAAAAAAAGAAAAGTATCCAAGTACCGTAGATAATATACATTTTCGAGAACACGAACAACCAAAAGGAAATTCGTGTGGTAGTTTTTTTAAAAAC
This sequence comes from Candidatus Altimarinota bacterium, assembly GCA_043730605.1. GTDB lineage: Bacteria > Patescibacteriota > Gracilibacteria > BD1-5 > UBA6164 > JAACSU01. The sequence continues at coordinate 8,571 of JAYTJZ010000059.1, read as the reverse complement.
CCAAGCAGAGAAAAATCGGCAGGCTCTCTCATAGAACAAGTAGGTTTAAAAGGATATCATACCTGAGGAGCATATTTCTCAGAAAAGCATGCGAACTTTTTGATGCATGATGGACAATGATCATATAGAGATCTTCTAGATCTTATAGCTTTAGCACAAAAAAAAGTACAAGAGCAATTTTCTATTGATCTTGAAGCAGAAGTTCAAATTATTTATAACCGATAATCATAGAAAAAAGATGGAAAAAATAAGACTTCAAAAATATATGAGCCAAGCAGGAATATGCTCACGTCGTAAGGCAGAAGAATATATCGATAAAGGACAGGTATTTATAAACGGGATTCCAGCAACTATCTGACAATCGATCGATCCAGATATTGATAGAGTGACTCTTGGAACACAAGCAACATTGGTTCAACAAGAATATGTCTACTATCTTTTTAATAAACCAAGAGGTATAGAGACTACGTGTGCACAAAGAGGAGGAAAATCTATTATAGACATCATAGATGTTCCTGAACGAGTATTTCCTGTATGACGTCTCGATAAAGAGACAACAGGACTGATACTTCTCACCAATGATGGACGTATGACAAACTATCTTACCCATCCTCGTTATGGACATGAAAAAGAATATGTTGTCGAAACTTTTGGTGCTATAGCTGAAGAGCAACTCGAAGAAATGAGAAAAGGAGTAGAAATATTGTGAAAAATAACTCTTGCCTGTGAAATAGAGAGACTTGCTGCAGGAAAGTTTTCTATTATCTTAAAGGAGTGAAAAAATAGACAAATCCGAAGAATGGTTGAAGCTGTTGGAAGTAAAGTCAAAAAACTCAAGCGTATCCGTATCGAAAACCTGATTCTTGGAAATTTAGAAGAAGGGAGATACCAAAAACTTTCACAGGGGCAAAAGCAAGAACTTTTTCGAAGAATATGAATCGTTTAGAAAAACATTAAGAAAAAGAAAGTTTTTTCATGATTCGTATTTCTTGTCGTATATGTTCTATAATTTCTTGAAAATAGAGTTTCATATCATTTTGAGATGAAAATTTCATATTTCAAAATGCTTGGATTTTTTTGTTTTCTTCACGTATGCGTAGAAGACTTCGTACAATACTTTTTTCATCCTGAGAGAGAGAAGATTTTTTCAAGAGGGGTGATGATATATCTTCTATCAAAGTATCCAACAGAGAAGAGATTTTTTTTCCTATGAGAGTATATTTCTCTTTTTGTTCTTGGATAGCCTCCTGTTCTATGATTTGTTCTTGTTCTAAGTATACTTTCATGCGTGTATTGAGCGTTTTGATATCACGTACGACACTTTGCATCACTTCGATTGCAGAATCTTCTCGTACAGGATATTTTTGTATTTTTTGAAGAGCCGACTTCATCTCATTGAGTCGACTATTTGCTGTTTCAAGAGCAGGACTCTCTTTTTGAGAATAAGAATTATACAGTGAATTTATATTTTCTTGATATCTCGATACATAGGTTTCGAGAAGTTTTGCTTCAGAAATACGAGAAGCAGGAAGGGGGCTCAGAGAACTTCTCATATCTATCCCATCTGTATAACTGAGTGCAGAAACGAGATTTGCACTCAGTAGGAATACATATATGATAGAAATAAGCAGGTGTTTCATAAGATATCTCACAAAAGGTAATGCTTCTATTATAGGATGAGCGTGCAGATATGCAAAAGCTTTTATATATTTTATTCATCATTTTTCGCGTATGTTTATTGTGCTTGATCTCGAAACAACCTGACTTTTAGTAAAAGAAGACAGTATTATAGAAGTTGCGTTTGTGAAGATAGAGAGAAAAACATTTCAAGAAGTTGAGAGGTTTTCAACGTTTATAAATCCTTTGAAAGCTATTCCAGACCTTATATCACAGATTACTCATATATTTCAAGAGGATGTTACAGCAGCTCCTTTATTTTGAGAAGTACGTCAACAGATTCAAGACTTTATCGGAGGGTACCCTCTTATAGGACACAATATTTCTTTTGATATTCGTTTTTTAGAAAATAATGGAGGTGATATTTCAAAAAATCCTCCGATTGATACTTTTTTTCTTGCAAATTTTCTGTGTTATGATGTAAAATCATTGAACCTCGGATACTTATGTGAAGTATTTGATATTTCTTTAGAATCTGCTCATAGAGCTCTCGATGATACACTTGCAACGCTTCAAGTCTTCCAAAAACTCATAGAAAAATTTCAAAATCTTTCGCAAACAGAACTTTCCTTTGTATGGTATTATTTTTCACAATCACAAGATGTAGGGATTCGTATCCTCCGTGATACGTACCTCGAAGCACCCAAAAATCCTCTTTCACCCCTCTCTTTTACAGAATCCTATATACAAAGTCTTCAAAAAAAGACTCTAGACATAGAAGACATATATACTTCAAATACGAGTATAAATATTGAAGAGTTTTTGGCGAATATACCTGGTTTTGAGCTTCGTGAAAACCAAAAGAAGATGCTCGACAAAGTAGACATGACTTTCTCAAAATGAGAAAAAGTCATGATAGAAGCACCAACAGGAATAGGAAAAACCTTTGCGTATTTGCTCCCTGCTATCAAATACTCTCTTCATACAGGAGAAACAGTCCATATTTCGACGAGTACCAAAGCACTTCAGGATCAGATCTATTACAATGATATCGCTTTTTTGCAAGAACACTTTCCTGAAACCTTTTCCTATGCAAAACTCAAAGGAAAGAGAAACTATCTTTCTATTGCAGCATTTCTCGAGTTTCTCGATGATATGGGACAAAAAAGTTCGATCCAGATTTCCTTTATTCTCAAGATACTTTTTTGGAGTAGTCGCAGTGAGTTGTGAGAACTCGATGATCTTGATTTTTATGGAGAAGAATATAGTTTTTTGTCAGAAATCCATGCAGGAAGTGGAAGTATCTTTGACGAAGCAAATCCTTATAAACACCTTGAATTTGCTTTACGAGCCAGGAAAAAAGCAAAGAAATCAAATATTGTGATTACGAACAACCATATCCTTTTTCAAGATATTCTCTCTCAAGGAGCGCTTCTCGGAGGGATAAAAAATCTTGTACTCGATGAAGCACATGCCCTCGAAGATGTGGTTACTCAATCCCTCAAAAAAACACTTTCTTTTTCATTTCTTCAAAATATTTTTCAAAAAATAGAGAAAAGAATGCTCAAATATAAACTTTCTTGAGATGGAGTTCTTTTGCAGCGACAACAAACACTTTTTGATATGGCAGAACTTTTTTCTATTTTAGAAGGGGTTATTTTTGAAAATTTTTCTCTCGATGCGAAGTATAAAACCCTTCTTTTGCATACATGATTTTTTCAGGAACATGCTTCACTTGGTCTTCTTGCAAAAAAGATATTTGATACTCTAGAGCTTCTCAAAAATTTCTTGGGAACTCTCGATGAAGAAGCAGCTCTTCGTTTTACTCCAGATATCCAAGATATAAGCTTCATTCAACAGATTCTGGCAGAAGTATTTTTTCAAACAGATTTTGAAAAATTTCTCTACTATATCAGTTATGAAGAACAAAAAGGGACACAACTTCACACAACAGTCCTTCATCCAGGAAAATTTTTAGCAGAAAATCTCTGGTCTCGTCTGGAAAGTGTGGTTCTCACTAGTGCTACCCTTCAGATGGAAGATGAATTTTCCTATATTCAAAAGATGTTGCAAGTAGAGGATTTTGAGACCCTTGTGCTTCCTTCGGATTTTGACTACCAGCAACAGGCACTTCTTTTTATTCCCCAAGACCTTGGAAATATAAAAAATAATACGACGCAAATAGTGTCGTTTTTAAACTTATTTTTTCAAGCTGTTGGAGGAAGAACCCTCGTTTTATTTACAGCGTTTTTTATGATACGAGAAGTATTTTCCCATTTAAAAATCTCCTTAGAACAGCAAAATATACATCTTCTCGCACAATCTATCAGTGGAAGTAAACATAAACAAATAGACTTTTTTAAAAAACATCCAGAAACTTCTATCCTTCTCGGAACGGACACTTTTTGGGAAGGGATAGATATCCCAGGGGAAGACTTACAGTATTTGATTATTCATAAAATCCCTTTTCAAGTTCCTACAGATCCTATTTTTCAAGCACGCAGTGCTCTTTTTAAAGACAGTTTTCAGGAGTATGCGATTCCTAAATCTATTTTGAAGTTGAAGCAAGGATTTGGAAGACTCATACGTACCAAAAAAGACACGGGAGTAATCGTATTTCTTGATGATCGTATCACTTCTACTTCGTGGGGAAAAAAATACTTTCAAGCATTCCCTAAAGATATTAAAATCCGTTATGGAACGACTCAAAAACTTATAGAAATACTCAAAAAAGATACATAAAAGGTATTTATTAGAATGTAAAGACTGATTATTGGACTATTTTATTGCTTTATGTTAGTATAAGAGAGTTATTTTCTTATACGCTTTTATATGGCTCAAGATACAAATCCTATCTGAAAAGAGGATTTCAATGAATCTAATATCTTTGATGAGTTTTCGCAAGCTCAAAAGGTAGGGGAAGAAGTAAAAAAAATCCAAGAAATAGAAGAAAGAGACGTGTTTTACTATTTTAAAAAAGTAGGGTCTTTCTTTTTAATACTCAATATTTTCTTATTTGTTATCTTAAGTGTAACAGCAGTGTATATCTACTTACAGACACAAACAGAGAAAAAAGAATATAGTTTTTTAGAACCAGTATGTTCTCTTTTTCTGGGAAGTAAAAATATTACACCAGGAACATGTTATACTATTACTCCTCTGGTAGAAGAATATCGAAACTTGGTAGCACAAGAAAAAATCCAACAATCGCAGAAAATACTTCCTCTCCTGGGAGAAAGCTATGCTATCGAAAACTTTAATGCTTCTAAAAAAGTAGACTTTCTCTTGAAAAAACAACAAAATCGTCTCAGGCCTCTCAATATTATGGGAGTTTTTGATGAAATGAAGTTTAAATTTTCTCCAGAAGATAAGACTGATATTTCTTGTACGAATATTCTTTTAGAAAGCGACAATATATTAAATATAGATTGTGATGTATATTCTTCTGATTGGGATTCTGCTATCGCAAGTCTTCAAGAAGGAGCTATTTCTCGACTTGAAAGTGGGGGAACTTCTATCTCTCGAGCGAGTAGCTTTATGAATTTCTTAGAAAATACTCCAGATTCTCCATTTACTATTCTTGAAAAAACGAATTCTCTTTCTTTTGAAAAAGTAGAAGTAAAACCATACACTAAAAGAACAACTATCCATATGAAACTGAAATATAGTGATCCTGAAAATTTATCTTTCTAATAGAGCTCTTTTATGAAACTTACAAAGAGAATGCAAAATGCTATCATTCAAGCAGCGATAGCGAACATCATATTTTGTATCATACTTTCAACTCTCGGAGTTTTTTATGTACTGCCGAAGGTACGAACGATTCAAGAACTTCAAACAGAACTTGTAGGGCTTTCTGACTCGTTGATCCAAATACAAAACACAGGTATTTCCTATCCTGACTTTCTTGCTACTCTCGCAGAAAAAGAACTTACGAGCGACCCATATCTTGCGAATATAGTAAAAAGTACAGATCAAAGTTTTTATGAAAAGACTTTTACTTCTACAGGAGCTAGTGACTATAACTGATTTCTTCAGACTCTCAAGGAGCAGTTACTTGCAGAGAAAACATCAGAAGCATATATCAAAAAAGACCAACTTCTCAATAAAATCCTTCCTTTTTACTCTGGAACCAATAAAAGTTCGCAAGAAGGACTCAATGACTTCTTTTTCATAAACTATATAGAAAAACTCATGTATAGTTTTCAACTTACAGCAGAGGGAGATATATGAATCGGAACGTTACAAAAAGTAGAAGCAGAGAAAAAAACAGAACCCAAAGAAGGTGCTATACAAAGCCCAGAAACAAGCACTCTTATCTTGAGTGAAGATATCTATAGTCTCCCTCTGAGCTTTGATGTCACAGGTCAAAAATCAAATATCGTAGATTTTATTCACTTTTTTGAAAATGTAGGGTCTGTAGAACTCAATGGAGATACTCTTTCTATCTACAGCGATAAATTTACCACAAAAACACTCAATGGAACAAATAGTACAGAAAATCTTTATGAAAACCAAGTGGCTGATATCCAAAAAATAATCTTTGAAAAATATCCAGACTCTTCTACTTATTCTACCACCTATACTCCTCTTGTTTCTTTGATGAAAACCACACAGGGGAAAGAAACATTTACCGTACATGTAGATCTCAACTTCTACGTTGCAGGAGCTCCACTCTATCGACTCCAGCAATATACTCAAAAAGTTCAAACATCACTGGATACTTTCTTAGAAAAGATAAAACAAGACGAACAAAAGATGAAGAGTCTCTCAACGCTTGGTAACCAAACACGAAGTACTCTTATTTCTTTTAAAAACATAGCACTTTCTTTAAAAACACAAATAACTACCTTAGAAAAAGACTTAGAAACAGGGTCAGTAGCACAAGCATACGATACCATCGCAGGATATGAGAGACAAATACTTCAGATAGAAGATCTCTATAATCGAAAAGTAAGCATATCTTTAGAAAAATAATAGACATATGGATTATACTACTACCCTTGAGGAACTTAAAAACCTCGTATATAAATGAGATAATATTCAAAGAATCTGTGATGTTATCATCCTTACTGCTGTTCTTGGAGATGCTTCGGATATCCACGTAGAACCTCTGAGCTCGTATGTGCGACTTCGCTATCGTATCGATGGAGAGCTTCGAGAAATTCTTGAGTACCAATCGTTTCTCCATGCAGGAGTCATCGCACGTTTTAAAATCCTCTCTGAACTCAAGATCGATGAGTCTCGTGTTCCTCAAGATGGACGTATCAGTCAGACTATAGATGGAAAACCTCTCGATCTTCGAGTTTCTACACTTCCTACGGTACACGGAGAAAAGATAGTTATGCGTATCGTAGATAAAAGTAAAAAGATACCAGAACTCTGGAAACTGGGGATAGAGGGGCGAAACTTGAAACTCTTGCAAAAAGCAATAGGACTTCCAAATGGAGTTATCCTTACCAGTGGACCAACAGGGTCTGGAAAATCTACGACCTTGTATTCTATACTGACCCTGCTCAATAAGCCAGATATCAATATCATGACTCTGGAAGATCCTGTCGAGAACCAAGTAGACGGGATTAGCCAAAGTCAGATCAAACCAATGATAGGATATAGTTTCGCAACGGGACTACGAACCGCTCTCCGTCAAGATCCAGATATCATCATGGTAGGGGAAATGCGAGACAAAGAAACCGTAGATATTGCCATAGAAGCATCTTTGACAGGACATCTCGTACTGTCTACAATACATACCAATAATGCATCAGAGACGATTACTCGAATCCTTAATATGGGAGTACAAGCCTTTCTTATCCCAGCTTCTCTCAATATTATTATCGCACAAAGACTTATTAAAAAGTTATGTCCACATTGTAAAGAAAAAATGGCACTTTCAGATATAGACGCAGTGACTCTCAAAAATATGAAACACTCGCTCTCTATCACTCCCAAAGATGAACTTTTGAGTCGAATAGGGGCAGAAGCTCTCAAAACACCGACATTTTATGCTGCAAAAGGCTGTGAAAAATGTGACAATAATGGATATAAAGGACGAGTCGGACTCTATGAGATGCTCGAAATAACTCCCTGAGTCAAAGATATGATTTTGAGAGGAGACTCAGCTTTTAATATCAATAGACAAGCAATCCTTGATGGGATGATATCTCTCGAACAAGATGGGATTATCAAAGCACTCCAAGGAGAAACAACTCTCGAAGAAGTCTATAAGGCTTCAAAAACACAAAATGAAACCTAATCTTTAACTCTCTATTATGGAAGATATTATTATTCTTGACGAACAAGAAGAGCAGGCAAGCTCTTCCGATGAAGCGATTCTTGGAAGAAACACTTCAAGGCAAAAAAAAGGATTTATGCAACAGCTCAATGACTTTGCGAATAGCTTTCAGCATATCAAAACGAAAGAAAAAATCATATTTTATAGACTGATGTCTACGATGCTCAATGCGGGAATGTCCCTCATCAAGGGAATCATAGTACTCGAAAAACAAGAAAAAAATCCACTTTTCAAGAAAATGCTTGCAGAAATGCTCATCGGACTGCAAGAAGGAAAAAACCTTTCGGAGTGTATGGATCTCTATCCAAGCTCTTTTGGAGAGTCAGAAGTCGGTATCATACGAGCTGGGGAAAAAACATCTCAAAGCCATGTCGGGCACGGTCCGCCTCGACGGCGCCGAGGTCACCGGCAGCGCTCCCGAGAAGCTGGTGGCCAAAGGCGTCGTGATGGTGCCCGAGGGACGCGGGATGCTCCGCGACCTGACGGTCTCGGAGAACCTCGCCCTCGGCGCCTACGTCATCGACGACAAGCGCCAGGTCGCCGCCTCGCTCGACAAGGCCTTCACGACCTTCCCGATCCTCTACGAAAGGCGCGAGCAGAAGGCCGGCACCCTGTCCGGCGGCCAGCAGCAGATGCTCGCCCTCGGCCGCGCCCTGATG
>JAYTJZ010000058.1:0-3936 GCA_043730605.1 Candidatus Altimarinota bacterium | reverse complement strand
AAAAAAATAATAGATTGGAAACGACTCAAAGCCTCTATAGTTCAAGCTGAGTTCTTGACTCTAAAAGAATGAAAAATGAAAAAGTTGAGCCATGGAGTCAAAACGATAAAAGGAAACTATATAAAAAATATCTGTGAATATGGATTCACAGATATTTCTCAGATGACAGAAGAAAAGAAACAAAAGATTTCTATTATTGCTGAGGAACTTCGATAACCAGGATATCACCCTCATTCTCAGAAAGGAGCTCTACCTTTTCTCCTTCAGGAAATATTCCTACAGCATCTCTTCTTTCAAGCGAATATTCTCAGAGCGAGAAACTTCAGGAAATATTCATGATGTATACTGCATTTTCTTTCAGATAGGGAGTATAGGAAAATATTTCTCCTGCCTGTGTTTTTCTTCGAGAAATATACGCATCTTGGTTTATAAACGCTATCTTTAAATCTTGAATAGGTCCAGAAAGAAGAACCCATTTTCAGATGTTGAGCGTATAGAGAACTTGAGAATATTGAGGAGTGATATTATTTTTTCGAGTTTGTAACCATATCTGAAAGAGTTCACAGTTTTCAGAGGTACTTTCATTGATTTCAGAGTGAAATATCCCTGTTCCTGCTGACATAGACTGTACTTCTCAACGGCCCACTTCTCCAGCATTTCCCATAGAGTCTTTATGTGAAATAGTTCCTGCAAGAGGAATCGTGATGATTTCCATATTGGCATGTTGGTGCATACCAAAACCATTTTTCGCAGCGATAGTATCATCGTTTATGACACGCAAAGTACCAAATCCCATTTTTTGAGGATCATAGTAGTCTGCAAAACTGAAACTAAAATTACTTTTGAGCCATCCAACATCAGACTTTCACCGATCAGATGCAGGAAAAAATTGAGAGAGAGTCATATTACATTTTTATACATATATCGGCTGTAGCATAGCGTACTTTTGGACGCGCTGCAGCATGATCATCAGCACTTCTATATCCGATAGGAAGGATGACTACACTGGAAAGTCCTTTTTCTTGTAAGCCGAGAATTCTATCATAGTCTACTTTTGAAAATCCTTCCATCGGACAAGCATCTATTTCGAGAGTTGCAAGAGCAGTCATGATATTCCCCAGAGCAATGTAGATTTGCTTTTCTGCCCATACTTCCATAGCTGATTGAGGCATATTTGTGACAAATCCGAGCATCATATCTTTGTATCCTTGAAGTACTTCAGCTGGAGCCCCAGTTGCTGTAATAGTATCAGCGATATAATTTTCTACGAGGGAAGCATCAAGCGTATTTGGTCGACATAAAACGATGAGGTGGCTTGCTTGAGAAACCTGAGCTTGACCATAGGAGTGAGCAACCAAACTTTCTTTTATTTCTTGATTTTCTAGGATTACAAATTTCCAAGGCTGAAGTCCAAAACTACTTGGAGTAAGTCGTAACACTTCTTCTATGGTTTGTATTTGTTCTGCAGAAAGTTTTTTTGTTTCATCAAACTTTTTTGTCGCATATCTCCAATTCAAGCTTTCGAGTATATTTTTCATAGTATTTTTTATAAAATATTAAATTGCTTTTCTAGTATAGGAAGCTATTATTTTATAGCAAACCTTAAGCAGTATCTTTTTTTATACTACTCTATGAATTATTGTTCCTTATCCCCATTTTTTTGAGTCTTATGAAAAAAGTGGTCAACCCATCTTCTCGCTACTTTTTCACAAAAACAGGAGATTTCTTTTGGTGATTTACGCAGAGAATTTCCGATGATTACTGCAACTACTTTGATCTCAAGACTTCGGGATTTTCAAAACTTTGAACTTATATCTCAGACTCCAGAAGGAAAATATAAATCAACAGAAAAACTCAACAAACTTTCTCTTATCTTACAAAATATAGACAGCGCATGAAACTTCTCAAACATATAAAACAAAAATATAATACATTTTCAGAAAAAGTCCCATATTCTTGGAAAAAATGTAGACTTCCCAAAGCACTGCGAATATTTTTAAGAGTTTTATATATTCTTCTTTTTTTGTATTTACTTATTGTTATTTTTGCAGCTCGTATTCAGGGTTTTTCATTTTTTCCAGGAGTTTCTGTGAATACTTTAGAATATACAAGTGTGGGATATGTAACTCCAAAACTTGTATTTGAAGATATCAACATACTCGTTGAAGGGAAAAATATTAATGGCTTATATATCAATAAAAATGCAGAAAAAACGGTGTATTATTTCCATGGAAATGGATGAGATTTGACCTATTTTTATGATACTCTTGAGTATATAGCATCTTTGTGATATAACGTTCTTGCAGTTGAATATCCAGGATATGGGACATCAGAAGGTTTTCCTTATGAAAAAGATATTATGCTATATACTGAAAAAATATATCAGTATGCAAAAAACATATATGGACTTACAGAAAAAAGTACCATAGTCTGGGGTTACAGTATCGGAACGGGGGTTGCAACACAGTTTGCTTTAGAAAAAGATATAGACTCACTACTTCTTTTAGCTCCCTATACTTCTTTTTATGACCTTTCTCGTTTTTATTATGGGATTGCTCTCCAAAAACTCTTTTTTCTTCCTGATAGCTTCGTAACAGAAGAAAATATTGGGCAGATTTCTGTTCCAAAATATATAATTCATGGAACACAAGATACTATCGTTCCTTTTTTTCAAGGAAAAAAAATCTTTGATGTCACTTCCTGAAGAAAATATTTTTGAGAAGTTCTCTGAGGAGATCACTTTAATATGCTTCAAGATATCCAAATACAAGAACAGATTCCAAGATTTTTAGAGTATCATACTACAGATAAAGAAGAAGCAGAAGATATCGCAGAACAACGAATCCTAGAACAACTTGATTTTGAGAGTGATAGTTCTCTTCAAAAATATATAGATCCAAAGAGAGCTTTTGAACAGCGAGGGTATATTCCAGAAGATATGAGAGCTTTAAATAAAAACCATATCATTGATACAAAGTGAGATCTCCAACTTCGAGATGAAGCAGCGACACAGTTTGAAAAACTTGCAGCAGCTTTTTATAAAGATATGTGAGAAAGAGTAATCGTGGTTAGTAACTATCGAAGCTATGCTTATCAAGCAGGAATAAAGGCTGGAGGGTGTCCTGACTCACTGTGTGCTAAGGCAGGACATTCGGAACATCAGTCAGGACTTGCTTTTGATCTCTGGTCTGCTTCAAGCGAAAGTTCTTGGAAATCGTCACCAAGACTTATGAAATACTATAACTGGCTTTCAGAAAATGCACATCTCTATGGGTTTCATAATAGTTATCAAAAAGGAATCTCTATAGATAAATATGAAACAGAACCATGGCATTGGAGATATCTGTGAATCCCTTTTGCAAGCTATCTGAAGAAAAATGATATAACCTTTGCTCAATATTATGAGTCATTCAAAAAAGAGCCCTAGGCTCTTTTTTAGTTTATAAATTTTTGTTCATCTTCTATTTGTATTTCTCTTTCGACTTCATCCTCTATTTCTTTTTGTAATAAAATTTGAGTAAGAAGTTTTTTCTTATTTCTTTTTTCAGCTTCTTTTTTCTTATTTTGTTTCCAGAGAATACAAAAAGGAAAAATAAAAAAAAGAAGTATAAAAAAGAAGAAAATACTTAGACATATTCCTAACATATCTGGAAAAGACATACTATGAATTTTTATTATCATATCCAGTATTTCTTGAGAGTTTTTATATGTATAGTTAAATCCTATCATAATTTTATTTTGTAACTACGAGATCTCCAGTGAGAACAAGACGATTGAGCGTTGTTCCTATTGGCCAACAGGTCATAAGAGTAATCTCTTTCGCTCCTTTTTCAGGATTACTTTTGAGTACCGAAACATCTCATGGTCGAATAACATTTTTAGAACGAATCTTGTAAGTAAACTTTTCTTGTCCGTAATATACTATGATTTCATCAT